>DATIAJ010000070.1:0-26100 GCA_035458105.1 Nocardioides sp.
TGCAAAGACGCCCAGCATGAGGACCAGCCACAGCACCCCGGTGCCGTCGTCCGGGCGCTTCGCCGGGAGCAGGAAGTACGCCGCGCACATCACCGACACCGCGACCACCACCCGGCACAGCACGAGGAAGCCCTGCGTCCGGGCGGCCCGTCGTACGTCCGCGGGCAAGGCCTGGGTCATGCCGAGCACCTTCCGAACAGGGACATGGCTCACCTTCCCGCCGGGTCACATCCCACTGCTCACCCGTGCCGGGTGATCAGGGGACGTCAGGGGCGATCTAGCGTCGAGCGGCCGGGGCACGCGCAGACCCGGCCCCGTCCGGCTTCCGCCGACGAGACGCGAAGACGAGCGAGCGGAGCGACCGATGCCCAGTCCCGACGTCGAGGAGGCCCAGCCGGGACTCATGGTCGGACCGACCAGCGAGTTCAGCCTGTTCTTCCGGGTGAAGCCCGGCGGTGGACCGACGCTGCGCGATGCCCTCAAGGATCTCCAGGGCACGCCCGGATATCGACCGGGTGACTACGGGATGGCCATCCAGACCATCCACGAGGCGCGCTTCGTGCTGTTCGACGACGACACCCGACTTGCCTTCATCACCAGCTTCGACGGTCCGTGGGAGGCCTACATGGAGGACTTCTTCACCTCCGGGCCGACACTGGCGCTCTTCGACGCGATCTTCCAGCACGTCGAGGGCTACGACGGTCTCCCGGACCTGGCGGCCGTGCGGTCGTTCGTCCTCGGTGCCGAGGAGGGGGCCGCGGCCTACGCGCGGAACTACCCCGGCACGGTCAAGGAGATCAAGCGGGCCCAGCGGGTGCACGCGGCGTTCCAGCAGGTCCTCGACCACCCGGACGCCGCCGAGGCCCTCCAGCACCCGGCGCTGCGGCCGATGCTGGACGAGGCCGGCGACTGAGCGTCTGCGGAGACCGAGGTCGTCATGTCAGACCACATCTCCGGGCCGCGCGCGCTCGCGGACCCCGTCGCGGACATCACGGACGTGTACGCCTTCCCGAGTCCCGAGCGGCCGGAGTGCCTCGTCCTCGTCATGAACACGCTGCCGATGGCGCAACCCGACGACTCGTTCTCCGAGGGACTGCTCTACCGCTTCCGGCTGCGTCCGCTCAGTGCTCCGGCCGGAGTGGACGCCGTCTGGCGCTTCGACCCGGGCGACGACGAGATCGTCATCGACTGCGTCTTCGACGCGCCGGACGGCACCGGGCCGGCCCGGAAGCAGGAGGGCCAGTGCATCACCCCGTCCGGGGACCGTCTCCCGGTGCGCGTCGGCGACGAGGAAGGGAGATCCGGCCACGGGGTGCGGGTGTTCGCCGGCGCGCGGTGGGACCCCTTCATCATGGACGCACGGGCGGCTCTGGCGACCATCGCGACCCGGCGGCTCGCCTTCACCGAGCAGGGATCGATCTTCCTGGATGGCAAGAACGTGCTCAGCATCGTCGTCGAGGTCGACACCGAGCTGCTGCGGGGCTGGACCCTCGTGGGCGTCGTCGCCGAGACGCTCACCCGGGGGACGTTCAACGTCCGGATCGAGCGCGTGGGTCGCCCCGAGGTGAAGAACATGATGCTCGCCCCCAAGGACTTCGACCCCGTCAACCGCGACCTGGAGATCCGGGACCTCTACAACATGGAGGACGCGTTCCACCTCGGGGACTCCTATGCAGCGGCCTACCGGGCACGCCTGGACGCCAATCTCGCCTTCTGGGACGGCCTGGACGGGAAGGCGGACTGGGTCGTCGGCGAGGACGGCCGTCATCCGCTGACGGAGCTGGTCCTCGCTGACCACCTCGTCGTGGACGTCACCAGGCCCTACGTCGAGCACGGCTCCTTCCTCGAGATCGAGCTCGCCGCCCGGCGGGGTGACGAGCACGCCACGTGCGGGGGCAGGACGCTGAACGACGACGTGATGGACACGATCTTCACCCAGCTGGTCAACGCCGGGGAGGGCCCCACCGTCCGCGACGGTGTCGACGCGGCCACGCGGCCCGCGACCGACCACTTCCCCTACCTGGCGCCGCCGAACCCGGACCCGCCCGAACCCCCCGAGCACCACTGACCTGCACGATCGACGACGAAAGGCGGATGACAGCGGTGGCCCCCGAGACCAACCTCCTGGAGCTCGACGACATCCAGGCCGGTGCCCTCCACGAGCGCCCGTCCCCGTACGTCGGCACCTACCTCCTGCTGCGCATCCGGGATCGCGCCGACGGGCGCGAGCTGGTGCGGCGGCTCCGTCGCATCGTGGCCCCGGCGACGAGCCCCGCCGGCCCGGACGAGACCTCGGCGACGGTCGCGTTCACGTACCGCGGGCTGGAGGCGCTGGGTGTGCCCCGGTCGTCGCTCGCCAGCTTCGCGCCCGAGTTCAGGGAAGGGATGGCCGCGCGCGCGGGGATCCTGGGCGACGTCGGTGAGAGCGCCCCCGAGCACTGGGAGGAGCCGCTGGGCAAGGCGGACGTGCACGTCGCGATCGCGGTGCTCTCCAGCGACCGGGCCCGGCTCGACGCGGTGGCCGCGCGGGCCCGCGAGGCGTACGCCGACCTGTCGGGGATCGACCTGCTGTGGCGTCAGGACTGCTACCAGCTCGCCACCGGGCGGACGTCGTTCGGCTTCAAGGACGGGATCGGACAACCTGCGGTCGAGGGCAGTGGCCGTCCCGCCACGGACCCGAGGGAGCGGCCGCTCAGGGCGGGGGAGATCATCCTCGGCTACCCCGACGAGACCGGCGGCCTGCCACCGATGCCGACACCCGACGAACTGGGCCGCAACGGCACCTACGTCGTGTTCCGCAAGCTGCACACCAAGGTCGCGGCCTACCGGAGCTACCTGCGCGACCGGGCCCGGAGCCGCGAGGAGGAGGCGCTCCTCGGCGCGAAGATGGTCGGCCGCTGGCAGAGCGGGGCTCCGCTGGCGGTCACGCCCGACCGGGACGACCCCGCGCTCGGCGCAGATCCCCTGCGCAACAACGACTTCGGGTTCGCCGACGACGCTCGTGGCTTCAAGTGCCCGGTGGGCGCGCACGCCCGACGGGCCAACCCGCGCGACGCGCTCGACCAGGAAGGGAGCGTGGACGTGCGCCTGCACCGCATGCTGCGCCGCAGCACCAGCTACGGCCCGATGCTTCCCGAGGGCGTCACCGAGGACGACGGCGTCGACCGGGGGATCGTGTTCGTCTTCGCAGGGGCGCACATCAAGCGACAGTTCGAGTTCGTCAAGACCCAGTGGCTCAACGACGGCATCTTCATCGGCGCGCCGCTCGAGGCGGACCCCCTCGTCGGGGTCCACAGCGGCTCCAACAGCTTCACCATCCCCCAACGACCGATCCGACGCAGGTTGCAGGACCTGCCGCCGTTCGTGGTCACCCGCGGCGGCGAGTACTGCTTCGCACCCGGCCTCCGCGCCCTGCAGTGGCTCGCCGACCTGGACACCTGACGAGAAGCACCGCGAGAGAGAGGACCCACGATGAGCACCACCGGCCCGAGCAGCACGGACCGCTGGGCGCAGCTCGACTTCGCCCCACCGGACCCCGAAGCAGAGGAGCCCGAGGCGCCCGTCCTGCTGGACTACCTCGACGACGGTCGGGTCGCCCAGATCACCCTGAACCGGCCGCACGCCGACAACGCCATCACCACCGAGATGGGTGCTCTGCTGACCCGTCTCGTGGAGGACGTGGCCGTCCGCACCGCCGTACGCGTGGTCATCCTGACCGGTGCCGGGGACCGCGCCTTCTCCGTGGGGAGCGACCTGCGCCAGCGCAAGGCCATGACCAAGGAGGACTGGCTGCGCCAGCGCCAGGCCTTCGACCGGACGCTCTACACCGTGCGCCAGCTCCGCAAGCCGGTGTTCACCGCCGTGAACGGCCTCGCCTACGGCGGTGGCTGCGAGCTGGCCCAGAGCACGGACTTCATCATCGCGTCCACCAGCGCGACCTTCGGGCAGCCCGAGGCGATGCTGGGCCTGGCCGCTGGAGGCGGGTCGCCGGCGCTGCTGCCGCGGCTGCTGCCGCGCGGGAAGGCGATGCAGATGCTCATGACGGGTGCCCCGGTCCCGGCGCAGGAGGCGTACCGACTGGGCATGGTCAATGAGCTGCACGAGCCCGACCGGTTGATGGCCGCGGCTCGGGGGATCGCGGAGACGATCGCCGCCAACTCCCCGACGGCGGTCCAGGCCGTGAAGCGCGCGGTGCAGCTGGGCGAGGGGCAACCGATCGAGCAGGCGATCGCCATCATGATGGACGCCCATTGGCGCTCGGCGGTCCACCCCGACCGCGTCGAGGGCATCGGTGCCTTCAACGACGGCCGTGAACCCACCTTCGTCGACGCCGACTTCTGACCAGACTGCCGCGTTCACCCACCTCACGAGGAGACCGAGACGCATGACCCTCAGCGACGACATCGAGGCGTCCCGCGCCTCCCTGGTGATGATCAACCCCGCGCCCTTCAACGCCGAGGCCCCACCCAGCGCCCTCGACGGCGACGTGACACCGACCGAGCTGCACTACGTGCGCAGCAACTTCGCCCTGCCCGACCACGACGGCACCCTGGCGGTCGGTGGCGCGGTGGCGAACCCGACGACGCTGTCTCTCGACGACCTGCGCGCGATGCCGGCTCACGAGCAGACCGTGACCCTCGAGTGCGCCGGCAACGGACGCCTGGGGATGAAGCCCCTGCCGACCGGGGAGCCGTGGGGCGACTTCGCCGTCTCCACCGCCCGGTGGACCGGCGCGCTGCTCCACGACGTCCTGGCCCGGGTGGAGCCGTCGGCGCAGGGTGTCGAGCTCCTCGCCGAGGGTGCCGATCGTGGGCCCTACCACCTGCAGGCTGTCCTGCCGGAGACCGACCAGGACGACCTGACCTTCACCCGCGCGCTGCCGCTGACCCACGCGACCGATCCGGCCTCCGGGATACTTGTCGCCTACGAGATGAACGGCGAGCCCCTCGGGCGCGACCACGGTGCACCGTTCCGACTGATCGTGCCCCACTGGTACGCGGTGGCGTCCGTGAAGTGGCTCACGCGTCTCGACGTCCTGACCGAGCCCTACGCAGGTGAGTTCCAGACCGGCCACTACATGTACGAGTGGCCCGACCGGGACCCGGAGCCCGTGTCGCTGATGCGGGTGCGCGCTCGCATCACGGACCCGGCTCCGGGGGCGACCATCAGCCACGGGCCGTGCACGGTGCGGGGCAAGGCCTGGTCGGGGACCGGGCCCGTCACCTGTGTTGAGGTCAGCGTCACCGGCGAGGGCGATTGGCAGCCAGCCCGGCTCGAACCGTCGCGCGACGGCTTCCACTGGCAGGACTGGTCCTTCGCCTGGGAGCCCAACCACGTCGGCAGGCACACGCTGCGGGCACGGGCGACCGACGCGGCCGGCAACGTGCAGCCAGACGTCCCCCCGTGGAACCGCCTCGGCTACGGCAACAACTCGATCGAGGTGGTGTACGTCGACTGCCGCTGACCTCGACCCTGTGCGACGACCTCCGTCGTCACCGGCCTCAGGCGGCGTCGGGAGCCCACCGGACGACGAGCAGGGCGACGTCGTCCTCCTGCTCCTCGCTCGCCATCGCACCCAGCAGCCGGTCGCACAGCTGGTCGAGGTCGGACGTCGAGGGAGCCACCTCGGCGAGCAGGTGCTCCAGCGCCTCGATGCCGTCCTCGATGTCGCGGTCGCGGCGCTCGACGAGGCCGTCGGTGTAGAGCACGAGCGTCGCGCCGGCCTCCAGTGCCACGGCGCCCTCGTGCCGGTCGGTGGCGGGGTCGAAGCCCAGGAGCAGGTCGTTGGCGTTCGCGTCGGCCAGCCTGGTCACGGTGCCGCGCGGGTCGACGAGCAGCGCCGGCGGGTGTCCGGCGTGGGACCAGCGCAGCAGGACCTGCGCGGAGCCGCCGCCGGGGGAGTGCACCTGCTCGATCCGCGCCACCACTGCGGTGGCGGTGGTCTCGAGCTGCAGGGACTGCATGACCGTGTCGAGCCCGGACAGGATCGCGGCCGGCGCGTCACCGCTGTGGACGGCGATGCCACGCAGCAGTCCCCGGACCTGTCCCATCGCGGCGGCAGCCTCGACGTCGTGACCGACCACGTCACCGACGACGACCACGATGTCGGGCGTCGTGGACGCTCCGTCGCCCTGCAGGAAGGCGTCGTACCAGTCGCCCCCGATGCGCGCCGCCTCCCCGGCGGGCGTGTAGCGGGTGACGACATGCAGGCCCTCGCGGTGCGGCGGCGGGGTGAGCATGCTGCGCTGCAGGGCCTCCGAGACGTCGCGCTGCGACTCGTAGAGGCGGGCGTTGTCGAGCGCGAGCGCGGCGCGGGCACCGATGTCCTCGAGCAGGGCCACGTCGTCGTCGGTGAAGGGCGTGCGGTGGATGTCGCGGAAGGCGCTCACGATCCCGACGGTCCGGCCTCGGGCGCGCAGCGGGACGGCGGCCGCCGAGAAGGGCGCCAGCTGGCGCAGCAGGTCGCGGGCCGAGCCCGGCTCCAACACCGCGGCGACCGCCTCCGTCGCCGACGAGGACATCAGCACCGACGTCGTCTCGCGGATCGCCTGGGCGAGGTAGGACGAGTCGGTCATGGCCCGGAGTCGCCTGCTCGCGTAGTCGCGCAGGGTCTGCTCCATGGCGGGGTCGCGGTGCGACCAGCCGACGTCGCGCAGGCCGCGTCGCCAGTCGGTCGCGTGCGGGTCCTCCACCAGGGTCACCAGGCACCAGTCGGCGAGCTCGGGCACCAGCCGGGTGGCGAGCCGGCTGACGCCCTCGGTCGGGTCGAGCGTCGCGGTCAGCGCCTCCGAGACCGACGCCAGCAGCGCGAGGCGGTGGGCCGACCGGTCCAGTGCCTCCTGGGCGTCGCGACGGGCGGTGATGTCGACGAAGTAGACCGCGAGGCCCTCGGGCGATGGCCAGGCGCGCACCTCGTACCACCCGTTCAGGGGCAGGGGGTAGTAGGCCTCGAAGGTCACCGGCTCGCGCGACGCGACCGCCCCGCGGTAGTTGTCCTCGAACGCGCTGCCCACGGCGGCAGGGAAGGCCTCCCAGATGCTGGCTCCGATCAGGCTCAGCCGGCTGGCGCCGAGCAGCCGCTCGGCCTCGGAGTTGACGTAGGTGAACCTCCACTCCTCGTCGAGCTGGTAGAACGCTGACGACATCGACTCGAGCACGCGACCCACGCGGGCCTCGCGGTCGCGCACGTGCGTGGTGTCGTACGCCGCCCCGACCAACCGGACGGGCGGTCCGCCGGGCTCGTCGGGGAAGGCATGGCCGCGGGCCTCGATCCACCGCAGGGTCCCGTCGGGAAGGACGATCCGGTACTCCGCGTCGTAGTCACCGCACGTGGCGATGGCGCTCTGGAGCGCGTCCGAGACGCGGCCGAGGTCGTCGGGGTGCAGGCACTGGTTGAAGGCCTCGATGGTGCCGCCGAAGCTCTCCTCGTCCAGGCCGAACAGCTCGAGGAGCCGACCGTCCCACCGCAGCTCGCCGGTCACCAGGTCCCAGACGAAGGCCCCGACACCGGCGGCCTCGACGGCGAGCCGCCACGCGAGCCGGTCGCTCTCGGCGTCCAGGGCGGAGCGGGAGCGCGGCGGCGCGGCGTCGTCGTCGGTCACGGGCCCCTTCTCACGTCACGTCCGATGGCCCACGTTCCTCGAGGCACAGGTAGGCGCACAGGGTGTCACAAGGCGCGCCGTCACGTCATCGAACGACGAAACCTCACGAGGTCCCCGAGGCTCGCGCCGCGGGCGGCAGGTCGTCGACGTCGGCCCTCGCCGCGGACACCGGGTCGGACGGCAGCTGCGCCACCTGCTCGCGGCACCACACGGACACCGTCCGGGTCCCGTCGAGCACGCCCGCGCGGAACGCCGCCCAGGGCTCCCAGCGGGCATCGTCGACCTCGTCGGGGTCGGGTGTCACGGCCCCGTCGGCGGACCCGACGAACACCGGGCACATCTCGTTCTCGACGACCCCCTCCTGCTCGGCGCGGTAGCGGAACCGCGGCAGCACGAGCCGCAGGCCGGTGACGGTGGTGCCGAGCTCCTGCTCCACCCGGCGGCGTACGGCGTCCTCGAGCGGCTCGCCGGGCGCGGGGTGGCCGCAGCAGCTGTTGGTCCACACGCCCGGGAACGTCCGCTTGTGCAGCGCACGCCGGGTGACCAGGACGTTGCCCTCCCCGTCGAACAGGTAGCAGGAGAAGGCCAGGTGCAGCGGGGTGTCGGCGTGATGGACGCCGGCCTTGTCGGCGGTGCCGACGGCCCGCCCCTCCTCGTCGAGCAGCACCACCAGCTCGGGCGTGACGGCGGTGGTGTCGGTGTCGGTCGTGGTCATGCGGGCCTCCCCACGGGTCGGGCGAGCTGGTTGACGGCGGTGTCGAAGAGCCACGGAAGCGTCGCTGCAGCCGGGACGAGGTGCCTGCGGACGGACGCGTGGGCGGTGGCCCGCAGGAGGGCGTGCGTGAGGAGCTCGTGGCGCGCCCCCAGTCGACGGGCCAGCCGGTCGTAGCGGTCGGTGTGACCGTCGGCGACGCAGGCGACGGCGACACGCGCCTGCGCCAGGCCGAGGGCGATGCCTTCACCGGTGAGGGCATCGACGTAGCCGCCGGCGTCGCCGACGAGCAGCACCCGGCCGGCCGAGCGGGAGCGCGCGCGTTGCCGCAGCGGCCCTGCCCCCATCACCCGGGTGCGCGGGCCCGTCAGGCGCTCCTGCAGCAGCGGGAAGTCGTCGATGAGGTCCTCGAACCTCGAGCCGGCGTCGCCCAGCACCGCGACGCCGACGAGGTCGTCGTCGACCGGCGTGACGTAGGCCTCCGCGCGCGGCGACCAGTGCACCTCGACGTACGACGTCCACGGCGCCTGCTGCACGTGGCACCGCAACCCGAAGCGCCGTCGCCCGGCCACCGGCGCGTCGAGGCCCACGAGGCGGCGCACGGGGGAGTGCAGCCCGTCCGCGGCGACGAGGTGGCGGGCGGGCTCGCCGTCGACGAGGAGGTGGTCGCCCGCATCGTCGACCCGGGCCACCGGACGGGGGTCGAGCGGGATGCCGGCGGCGGCGACCTGCTCGGCGAGCGCGTCGTGGAGCACGGTGCGGCGCACGCCCCGACCCGGCCCGTGGGAGAAGCGCGCGGTGGCACCGGGTCCCTCGGCCGAGCCGTCGAGGTAGCGGATGCCGCTCAGCTCGCGCCCGCGCGGGCGGACCCCGAGGGCCGCCAGCTCGGCCACGGCCCCGGGCATCAGCCCCTCGCCGCACGCCTTGTCGATCGGGCCGGTGCGCGGCTCGCGCACGACGACGGAGAGGCCGGCGCGATGGGCGTGCAGCGCCGCGGCGAGGCCCACCGGCCCGCCGCCGGCCACGACCAGATCCGGTCCGAGGTCAAGCACCGGCCGGCTCCGCGCTCGGGAGCGTCGCGAGCGCTGCGTCCTCGACCCGGATGCGGACGACGAGCAGGGCGGCGTTGAGGACCGTGAAGACCACCGCGGTGATCCAGGCCGCGTGCACCAGCGGCAGCGCGACGCCCTCGACGACGACGGCGACGTAGTTGGGGTGGCGCAGGAACCGGTAGGGGCCTGACGTCACGGGCGCCATGCCGGGCACGACGATCACGCGGGTGTTCCAGCGCGGGCCGAGGGTGGCGATGCACCACCACCGCAGGGCCTGCGACGCGATGACGAGACCGAGCATCGACCACGCGAGCGCGGACGGCACCTCCGGCTGCCGGATCCACGCCTCCGCGAGGGCACCGACGAGCAGCGCGGTGTGCAGCACGACCATGAACGGGAAGTGCCCCAGGCCGTGCTCGACGCCGCCGCGCTCACGGCTCCACCGGGCGTTCCGGGTCGAGACGACGAGCTCGGCGATCCGCTCGAGGCCGACGAGCGCCACCAGGACGGTGAAGGCGACGAGGCTGGTCACGACACGGCCCTCAGCAGCACCAGCTCGGAGCAGAAGCCCGGGCCCATCGCCATCAGCACCCCGTGGCTGCCGGGCTCGGGCGGGCGTTCGCGCAGGGTGTCCTCGAGGACGTGGAGCACCGAGACCGACGACAGGTTGCCGACCCGGGCCAGCGAGTCCCAGGTCAGCCGGACCGCCTCGCGCGGCACCTCGAGCGCCTGCTCGAGGGCTTCGATGACCTTCGGGCCGCCGGGGTGGCAGACCCACCAGCCGATGTCGGCGCGGGTGAGCCCGTGGTCGGCCAGGAAGGCATCGACGTCGCCGCGCACGAAGCGCCCCACCAAGGTGGGCACCTCGGCGTCGAGCACGATCCGCAGACCGCTTCCCGTCACGTCGAAGCCCATCGTGCGCTCACTGTCGGGGTAGAGCCGGCTGCGCGAGTCGAGCACCTCGACCGGCCCCGGCCGACCCGACCGACCGGAGCGGCCCACCGCGACGACGGCGGCCGCACCGTCGCCGAACAGCCCGCTCGCGACCAGGTTGGGCACCGAGGCGTCGTCGCGCTGGACGGTGAGCGAGCACAGCTCCACGGCGATGAGCACCGCGGTGTGGTCGGGGTGGCCGAGCAGGTAGTCGTGCACGCGGGCGATCCCGGCCGCGCCGGCGACGCAGCCGAGCCCGACGAGCGGCATCCGGCGTACGTCCTCGCGCAGCCCGACCTGCGCGGCGATCCGCGCGTCGAGCGAGGGGACGGCGAGCCCGGTGACGGTCGCGGTGACGACGAGGTCGACATCGGACGGGGTGAGGTCGGCCGCCTTCAGCGCGTCGACGAGCGCGCGCGAGCCCAGCTCGACGGCGTGCTCGATGAACAGGTCGTTGGCCTGCCCGAAGTCGCCCAGACCGGCGTACTGGTCGAGCGGCAGGACGGTGTGGCGTCGCTCGACCCCGGCGTTGGCGTGGAAGCGCCGCAGCATCGACCGGTCGAGGCTGCGCTCGGAGATGAACTCGCCGAAGGCCTCGGTGATCTCGGCCTGGGGGTGGGAGTGGGGCGGCAGTGCGCCTCGTACGGAGAGGATCCTCATGTCAGCCACCTCGGGGTGTGGGAGTCGTCGGGTCGGGGGTGGTCGGGTCGGGGGCGGGGCGAGCGGGGCGGTCGGGACGAGCCAGGCTGCGCAGCAGCCCGCCCGCGAGTCGGGCGTCGATGCGGCCGTCGCCGAGGCCGAGCTCGACGAGCGCGTCGAAGGCGTGCCGGTCGCGGCCGGCGGCGCGGATCCCCGCGTCGACGATGCGGGGCGACTGGGCCAGCCGGGAAGCGGCCCACGTGTGCCGCAGGTGCGTGCCGAGCAGGGTGCGTACGACTCGACGGTGCTCGGCGCCGGCGTCCGCGGGGCGCCCGGCCCGCACGGCCCGTGCGGCGGTGCGGCCGGCCGCGATGCCGGTGGCGACGGCGTAGTAGATGCCTTCGCCGGTCATCGGGTTGACCAGGCCGGCGGCATCGCCGACGAGGAGGACCGGCCCGTCGGGCTGGTCCCAGCGCCAGGTGCTCAGCGGGAGGTGGTGGCCGCGCCAGTCGCCACCGGTGCGAGCGGCGCCGGGCACGAGCTCCTCGAGCTGGTCGAGGAGCAGCCGGCGGCTCGGGGCACCGCCGCTGCGCTCACCCGGTAGCAGCTCGCCGTAGCCGACGTTGGCCAGCCCGTCGCCGCGGTCGAAGGCCCACGCGTACGACGGCTGGCGGCGGCTGCCGTAGCGGATGACCTGTCGGCCGGTCATCTCGGGCGTGGTCGGTGCATAGCCGCGGATCGCGATGGCGCGGGGCTCGCGACGCTTGCCGAGCAGCGCCGCGCGGACGAAGGAGTGCGCCCCGTCGGCCCCGACCACGACGTCGGCGGACACCTCGCCGGAGACCACGGGGGTCCCCGTCCGCGTCAGCGAGGTGGCGCGGTGGGTGCGCAGGACGGCGCCCGCGGCCACGGCGCGCTCGACCAGCCGGGCGTCGAGCACCCGGCGCGGCACGACGTGCACCTCACGGCGCATCGGTCCGGAGACGGAGACGTCCCCGTGGGCCAGCTCGAGGTCGCGCAGCGGCGACCAGCCGTCGACCACGTCGGCCGCGCCGACGGGAGCGAGGGCGTCGAGCACGTGGGGCGCTATGCCGTCCCCGCAGGACTTGTCGCGCGGGAACTCGCTGCGGTCCAGGAGCAGGACCCGCAGGCCGGGGTGCTCGGCCAGCGCACCGAGCGCCGTGGCCGACCCGGCGGGACCGGCGCCGACGACGACGACGTCCCAGTGCTCAGGGTTTGTGGGGCCGCTCATCGCGCCACCACCAGCAGCAGCGCGTCGACCAGCGCGATGCCGACCGCCGCGGCGAACGGGGACCGTCCCGTGCCCACGACGACGACTGCGGCGAGGCCGAGCACGACGGCGACCACCGCGACGCTGACCGCGAGCGGCGGTCCGGCCCCGACGAGGACCACCACGGTGGCCAGGACGAGGACGACGGCCGCGACGGGTCCGATGCGTCGCGGGCCGAGCCGATGGGGGAGACCGCGCACGCCCGTGGCGGCGTCGTCGGCGAGGTCGGGCAGCACGTTGAGCAGGTGGGCCCCCACGCCGAGGAGGGCGGCGCCGACCGGCCACCACCACGGCGGTGCCTCGCCGTCGGCGAGGGTGACGACAGCGGTCAGGCCGCCGAAGGACACGGCGTAGGGCACCCACGACCACACGGTCGCTTTGAGCCCGAGGTTGTAGGCCCAGGCCGAGGCGACGCAGCCGAGGTGCACCAGTCCGGCGGCAGGCCCGAGCGCGAGGGACAGGACGACGCAGGCGAGCACGGCCGCGCCGCAGGCGGTCCGCACGACGGCCACCGAGGCTGCGCCGGTCGCGAGGGGCTTGTCGCGCCGCCCCGCGGCGCGGTCCCGCGCGCGGTCGACGAGGTCGTTGCTCCACCCGACGGAGAGCTGGCCGGCGAGCACGGCCCCCACCAGCACGACGGTCGTCGTCGGGGCCAGGCCCTGCGCGACGGACAGGAGGGCCGCCAGGACCGTGACCGCGACGGTGGGGCCGGCGTGCGCCGCGCCCACCAGGGCCCGCACCGGCGAGGAGCCGCTGACGTCCGGGGCCACCGGTCGGGTGCTCACGGCGTGCCTCGCGTCGGGTCGGGCTCGCGGGTGAGTCGGCCGGCCAGGTGTGCCGCGCCGACGCCGACGATCGCGACGAGCCAGCCGGCGAGGACGTCGACGACGTAGTGCTCGCCGGTGTAGACGAGCGTGAGCGCCATCGCCAGGGCGTACGCCGCCAGCAGCACGCGCGAGACCCGCGACAGCGACGGCCACAGGAAGAGCGCGGCCAGAAGCGCGGCGCCGGCGTGCAGCGACGGCATCGCTGCGACCGGGTTGCTGCCCGACTGGCCCAGCTGGACGAGGCGGCCGATGCCGTCGAGACCGAGACCCTCCCACCCGAGGTGGGAGATCCGGTCGAGCGCACCGATGTCGCCGCGTTGCGCCGCCAGCCACGGCGGCGCGGCCGGGTAGGTGAGGTAGCCGGCAATGCCGAGCAGCGACATCGCCAGCACGGCGGTGAGCCACTCGCCGAACCGGTCGCGCAGCCGGAACCACACGACCGCGGTGATGAGCGGGATGGTGACGAAGTGGGTGACGTAGACGAGCGCCGCCACGACGTCGTACCAGTGGGCGGAGCCGTCGACGAGGCGGTCCTGCAGCCACACGCTCGGGACCGCCCCCAGCAGGGTCTCGTCGGCGCGGGCCGGTCCGAGGACGTGGAGGCTCGCGCCGAGCCGGTTGGTGCCGGCGCCGTCGCCCACCCCGAGCGGCGCCGTGACCCACTGCGCCACCCAGTAGGCCACGAGGATGGCGCTGAGCGGCGACCAGGCGATCAGCAGCTGGGCTATCGGGCCGTGCCGGGAGTCCTCGACCGGTGCGGCGGGGACCTCGAGCCGCGTGGTCGCGGGGCTCGTCACGAGGCGTCCCGCCGACGGGAGAGGCGCTCGAGCACGGCCTGCGTGCGGAAGCGGTTGTAGCGCTGGATGGCGATGAACGGCAGGTTGACCAGCACGCCGTAGGCGGCGAGCAGGGCTGCGGCCAGGGGCGGGTTCCAGAGGACGAAGAGCGGGCTGCACCACATGGCCCACCAGTGCCCCAATTCGGCCCGACGAGTCTCCCGGACGAAGAGCTCGAGGCCCTCGGCGTCCATCGCGGGGAGCTCGCGCTTGCTGACGCCGCCGTCGAACAGCGCGCCTGCCTCGGGGACGCGGTCCTTCCAGCGGTGGATGTGCAGGCGTCGGCGGTACCAGCGGCCGCGGTCCTCGAAGCGCCGCTCCCGCAGGCCCCAACCGTCGCGCGCGAGCCGTTCGTCGCTGAGCCGGTGGGCGGCATAGCCCGTCGCGGCGTGGAAGACGCCCCACGCGAGCACGTCGACGACGATCGTGACGGTCTGTGGCATGACGAGCCGCAGCATCAGGCCACCTCCCCGGACCGGCCCTCGGCCAGGGAGACCTCCCGGCCGCGCCACGACACCGAGCGGCGTACGACGGTGAGGGCGAGGGAGCGCGCGAAGACCAGGTCGAAGGCCAGGAGGG
This sequence comes from Nocardioides sp., assembly GCA_035458105.1. Taxonomy (GTDB): domain Bacteria; phylum Actinomycetota; class Actinomycetes; order Propionibacteriales; family Nocardioidaceae; genus Nocardioides. The sequence goes on from DATIAJ010000070.1 coordinate 14,471, forward strand.
GCACGGGGAAGAGCGCCCACGCCCACCACCGGAACGAGCCTGCCCGGCCCAGCACCCAGCGCAGCTGCAGGGCCACGGCGACGTAGGCCACCGCCCACAGGGCGGGGCTGCCCACCAGGACCGACGAGCCCTGGCCGACGACCGCGACGAGGAGGGACAGGAGAGCGCCAACGGCCACGGCGTGGTGCGCGCTGATCCAGGCGACGGTGGCCGCGGTCGCCGAGGGTGCAGCGTCGGAGGCGCCGGAGGCGATGTTCTTGGTCCAGCCGGCCACGAGCTGGCGCAGACCGCCGGGATAGCTGCGCATCCGCACGGCGTCGCCACCGACGGCGCACCAGACCGGCAGCCCGGCCCGGTGGTAGGCGGCCGCGAGGGCGGCGTCGTCGAGGATCTCGGCGCGGACGGCCTCGTGCCCGCCGGCGGCGGCGTGGTCCTCGCGGGACGTGAGGAGGCACGGCCCGAACGCCATCGGGGCCTGGCTGGGTGCGGGGCCCCGGCTGGTCCGGCGCGTGAAGGCCGCGCTCGCCATCAGTGCGACGACGTTGAAGTAGGCCGACAGCTGCTCGTAGGGGCGTACGACGTCGTGGTGCGGCTGTACCGACACCAGCCCGCCGTGCCTGGCGTGCGCGGTCAGCAGGCCGGCGAGGGCACCCGGCGCGAGGACGGTGTCGGCGTCGAGGAAGAGCAGGAGGTCGCCCGTCGCCGCCCCGGCGCCGACGTGACAGGCCCACGCCTTCCCGGTCCACCCGGGCGACGGCGTGCCGGCCGGCACGACCCTGGCGCCGCCGGCCCGCGCGACCGCGGCGGTCGCGTCGCGGGACGCGTCGTCCACGACGACGACCTCGAGGACCGCCGGGCCCTGCGCGGCCACCGACCGCAGCAGCGCGGGGAGGGTCTGCTCCTCGTCACGCGCCGGCACGACCACCGACACCGTGGGCACCGACACCGTCGCGCCGCCTGCCGGGGCATCGGGTCGCGGCAGGGTGCGGAGGTCGGCCACCAGCCGCTGGGCCCACGCCGCCGCTCCGAGGAGGAGCGCTGCGAGCACGAGGTCGACCACGAGGGCGGTCGTCACGGCGTGCCTGTCCGTCGTACGACGAGCGGCATCCCGCCGCGGGGGTGGACGGCCACCTTCGCCTCGGCGACGGGGCGCCGCCACGCGCCGGGCCCGCCGGGCACCTCGAGGCGGTGCTCGCGCAGGAGCTCAGAGAGGACGACGACCATCTCCCCGAGCGCGAACTCGCGCCCGATGCAGAGCCGCGGTCCCTGGCCGAACGGCAGGTAGCCCGTGCGGGCGGTGCCGTCGAGGAACCGCTCGGGACGGAAGGCCTCGGGCTCGGGCCAGAGGTCGGGCCGGCGGTGGACCAGCCACGGGCTGATGATGGCCAGCGTTCCGGCCGGTACCGGTCGCCCGGTGAGCTCGTCGTCGCGGTGCGAGCGGCGCGAGATGGCCCACGCCGGCGGGTAGAGGCGCAGCGCCTCGTCGACGACGGCGCGCGTCCAGGGCAGCTGGTCGCGGTGACCCACGAGGGGCACGGGACCGGGGTGGGCTGCGAGCTCGTCGTGCACGCGCTGCTGGGTCACCGGGTGCTCGGCCAGCAGCATCAGGGTCCAGGCCAGCGCTGCCGCCACGGTCTCGTGCCCCGCGATGACCATGGTGACGAGCTCGTCGCGGATCTCCCCGTCGTGCATGCCGCTGTCGAGCAGCAGGCCGAGCAGGTCGTCGCCGTGGTGGGTCCGGTCGTGGAGGGTCGCACCGGTGCGGGAGTTGCGGGCCCGCCGCTCGGCGATGATCGCGGCGGCACCCGTGTCGAGGCGCCGGCGGGCGGCGCGCAGCCGGAGGTTGGTGCGGGTGGGCGTCCACTCGGCGCGCGGGAGGACCGACCGGCCGAGCCGCACCACGAGGTCAGCGGCCTCGCTCGTGGCGGCCAGCAGGTCGTGGGCGTGGTCGGACAGGTCGGTGCTGAAGAGCGCCCGACCGACGGCGTCGAGGCCGATGGTGTGGGTCAGTGCGGCGACGTCGACGACCTCGCCGGCACGGGTCGTCGCGGCGAGCCGCGCCGTGATGGCCGTGCGGGCGGCGGCGCGCACCTCGTCGCCGACCGCCTCGAGGCGCTGGTGGTGGAAGGCCGGCGCGGCGAGGCGTCGGTGGTCGATCCAGCTCGGCTCGGCCGAGGCGAGCAGGCCCGGGCCGGTCACCCGGGCGAGGGCGGCGTACTGCACGGTGTCCTTTCCCCAGCTGCGGGCCGAGGTCTGGAGGACGTGCCTGACGTCGGAGGGGTCGTTGAGCAGCAGCGCCGGGGCGCCCGGCACCGGGAAGGAGACGGTGTCGCCGAAGCGCTGCGTGACCTCGCCGAGGAACGTGAGCGGGTCGGCGCGGACCGAGCGGAAGGCTCGTGCCATGTCCCACGACGTGGGTCCGGGCACCCCGACATCGGTCGGCTGCATCGCCTGCAGTCGGGCCGCGACACTCATCGGCGCGCCCCCTCGACAGGCTGGGCGGTCCGGTCGCGCCGGCGGCCGAGCCACGTCCAGGCGACGCAGCTGCACAGCACCAGGCCGAAGCCGAACATCAGGTCCTCCACCGGCGCGTAGAACAGGCGGCCGTCGCCGAACATCGTGATCTCCCCGCTCCCGATGATGGCGTCGCCGGAGTAGAGCACGATGCCGCGGCCGGTGAGCCAGCCGTTGGTGAGGAGCTGGAAGAACACGATGATCGCGTAGGCGGACCACCAGTCGCGGGTCGAGGTGACGCGGGTGCGGGCGACCCACCGGTCGACCACGAGGGCCAGCGGCACGCAGAGGAGGGCGATGGCGGTGTAGGTCACGTGCGGGTCACCTCGCCTCCTCGCGCGGCCGCGACGGCCAGGGGCGTACGCCGCGCCGGGCCGCTCGCACGCCCTCGAGCGTCAGCACCGACACGACCGGGATGACGACGAAGAAGGCGATCTCCTCCACCGGCAGGCCGCCGAGGCGCCATGGAAGCGTCTGCTCCTCGTCGAACCACCAGTGGCCGGCGTGCGTGGCCCACAGGTCCCACACCAGGAACGGCGTCCCGGCGAGGCCGATGGTGAGCAGCAGCCGCCCCGGCTGCCGGAGCACCTGCAGCCGGAAGGCGGGCACCAGCGGCAGCGTGCCGGCGAGGCAGAACGCCAGCATGGCGACGTACGACCAGTGGGGCAGGCTCATCAGGCGATCATGCCTGCACCGGCACGCTCGAGCGGTCACCGGTGAGCCGCTTGAGCACGAGCTCGGCGCTGATCAGGCACATCGGCAGTCCCACACCCGGGACGGTGGTGGCCCCGGCGTAGAGCAGCCCGTCGACCTTCGCCGAGGTGTTGCCCGGGCGGAAGAAGGCGCTCTGGCGCAGCGTGTGCTCGAGGCCCAGGGCGCCGCCGCGCCACGCGTGGTAGCGGGCGGCGAAGTCCTGCGGGCCGACGGTGTGGCGCACCCGGATCCGCTCGCGCAGGTCGGGGATGTCGGCCCAGGCGGCCACTTGGTCGATGGCCGCGTCGGCCGCGCGCTCGACCTGCTCAGCGCCGTGACCGTCGTCGCCCCCGGCGCCGATGGCGACGTCGGCCGGCACCGGGACGAGGACGAAGAGGTTCTCGTGGCCCGCCGGCGCCACCGACGGATCGGTCTCCGAGGGCTTGCACACGTAGACCGAGGCCGGGTCGGGGATGCGGGCGTCGCCGAAGATCGCGCCGAAGTTGGCCTTCCAGTCGGAGGTGAAGAACAGCGAGTGGTGCGGGAGCTGGGGGAGCGAGCCCTCGACGCCGAGCATGGCGAGCACCACGCCGGTGCCCGGGGAGCGGTCCTCCCACACCGGCTCGGGGTGGGTCTGCAGCTCGCGCGGCAGCAGCGCGGTCTCGAGGTGGTGGAGGTCGCCGGCGCCGACGACGACGTCGGCGTCCATCGTGCGGAGCCCGCCGGGGGTGTCGTGCTCGACGCCGGTGACCACCGCTCGGCCGTCACGCTTCGAGGTCAGGATGCGGCGCACCTCGGCGCCGGTGTGCAGCCGGGCACCGTGGCGACGCGCGACGTCGGCGATCGCCGCGATCAGCGTGGTGAACCCGCCCTGGGGGTAGAGCACCCTGTCACCCAGGTCGAGGTGGCTCATCAGGTGGTACATGCTCGGGGCGCGGTCGGGCGAGGAGGCCAGGAAGACTGCGGGGTAGCCGAGGATCTGACGGATCCGCGGGTCGGTGAAGCGTGCGGCGACGTGGGACTCCAGCGAGCGCGTCAGCAACCGGCCCAGGGTGGGGGTGCGACGTACGACGTCCGGGTGCAGGAAGGCCGAGGCCGAGTCGAAGTTGGTGTAGAGGAAACGCTGGAGCGCGACGTCGTAGGTCTCGGCCGCGCTGGCCAGGTAGGCGTCGAAGCGCTCGCCGGCCCCGGGCTCGAGGGACTCGAACAGGGCACGGTTGTGCGCCACGTCGGGGCGTACGTCGACGGGGTCGCGGTGGCCCTCGAAGAACACCCGGTAGCTCGGGTCGAGCTCCACCAGGTCGAGCTCGGCCTCCGCGGAGGTGCCGAGGAGCTCGAAGAAGTGCTCGAAGACCTCGGGCATGAGGTACCACGAGGCGCCGGTGTCGAACCGGAAGCCGTCGCGCTCGACGCTGCCGACACGGCCGCCGAGGTCGTCGTTCTGCTCCAGCAGGTCGACCGAGTGGCCGCGCGAGGCGAGGAGCGCCGCGGTGGCGAGACCGGCGATGCCGCCACCGATGACGACCACGCGCTGCGGTGCGCCGTCCGCGGTCCTGCGGGGCGTCGGGGCGAAGCGGCTGAGCCGTTCGGGCAGGCGGAGCGTCACGAACGGCCCCCGCGCAGCGAGCCGGCGGCGAGTCGCAGCTTGACCGGCGTCGGCACCCGGACGCGGGTGCGTCGGATCTCCTCGGGCGACGCGGCGCGCAGGCGCTGGGCCAGCTCGGCGAAGGTGGCGTGGGCCGCACGGACCGCACGGCGGCTGCTCGGCGGCAGCTCCGGCATCACGACCGCGGCAGCGCGCAGGTCCTCGTCGACGTCGTCGAGGATGCGGTCACGATCGGCCTCGCAGAACGACTCGACGTCCAGGCCGGGGAAGTAGTCGCGGCGCAGGAGGTCGTGGTCGTCGGACAGGTCGCGCACGAAGTTGAGCTTCTGGAAAGCCGCTCCCAGGCTCCGTGCGCCCGGGGCGAGCCGCTCGTACTGCTGGTCGCGGTCGGGCCGCGCGTCGGGCGCGGCCAGGAAGGCGCGCAGGCACATCAGGCCGACGACCTCGGCCGAGCCGTAGACGTAGCGGTCGAAGGTCTCCTGCGTGTGCGACCGGGTGTCGAGGTCGGTGCGCATCGAGGTGAAGAACGGGGTGACGATGCCGGGCTCGATGCCCACGGCGATCGCCGTGCGGCTGAAGGCGTGCACCACCAGGTTGCCGCTGTAGCCGGTGCGCATCGCGTGGGCGACGTCGCCCTCGAGCCAGTCGAGCATGGTCGCCCGGGCGGACCGGTCCAGCGTCGGGTCGGGGTTGTCGACGATCTCGTCGGCGACGCGCACGAGGGCGTAGATGTTGCGGACCTGGGTGCGCACCGGCTCGCCGAGCAGGCGCGAGGCCAGGCCGAACGAGCTGGAGTACTCGCGGATGACGATGGCCGAGCTCGCCTCGGACACCGAGTCGTAGAGGCTGCGAGGGGCGCTGCGGCCCACGAAGAACGTCATGCCGCCACCTCGCTGCCGTCGGCCAGGACGGCCGGGCGGACGGCCACGCCGTCGAGCAGGTCGACCGGGATGCCGAGGCCGTCGAGCATGGTGCGCGCCTGGCTGAAGTGACGCTCCGCGAGGTCCTCGACGAACCGCCGGGACCCCGAGGCCACGAGCAGCGCCCGTGCCTCCGCGAGCTCCTCGTCGCTCAGCTCGCGGCCGAGGTAGCCCTGCAGCTGCAGCCATGCCGACGTCGTGCGGGCGTGGACCAGGAGAGGCGTCTGCTTGCGGGTGCGCAGGTCGCAGGTCGCGCTCTTGCCCGAGCGGGCGGGATCGCCGAAGACGCCGATGAGGTCGTCGGCGAGCTGGAACGCGATGCCCATCGCGCGACCCGCGTCGCCCAGGCGTGCGATCGTCGCCGCGTCGGCTCCGGCCAGCACCGCACCGGCCTGCAGGGGGAGGGCGAAGGAGTACGCGCTGGTCTTCTGCGCCTCCATCTCCAGGCTCTGGGCGAGGGTGGCAGGGGCCAGGTCGAGCGAGTGACGGACATCGGCCAGCTCGCCCGAGGCCGTCCGGTGCAGCGCGGTGTCGAAGAGGTCGAGCAGCCGCTCGACGACCGGGGCCGGGGCACCGCTCAGCGCCACGGCACGGACCGCGGCCGCGAGCGCGAGGTCGCCCGCCAGGATCGCGGCGGTCAGGCCGTAGCCGGCGGCGACCTCGGGGTCGGCCCCGTCGACACCGGCCAGGGCGCGGAAGGTGCCGCTGACGTTGGGGCGTCCACGCCTGACGTGGTCGTCGTCGATGACGTCGTCGTGGATGACGAAGGCGGTGTGCAGCAGCTCGACCGCGGCCCCCACCTCCGCGGCGGCCTCCGGAGACTCACCGCCGAGCGCGTCGTGGATGGCCACCAGGAGGGCCGGTCGGAACCGCTTGCCTCCCTCGGTGGCGGCGCACAGCGCCTCCCACAGGAGGGCGTGGTGGGCGTCGATCGCGGCCGCGCGCCGGCGACCGCCCTCGAGGATCCGCGCCAGTGCCGCGTCCGTGTCGGTGCCGATCATCTGTGCCTCCCGCAGTTCGACCGTTCCTTGGTTGCCAAACCTATGCAACACTTCCAACTAAATCTAGGCACGGTGCGAAGGAGTGGACAAGGTTTGGACGCCAATTCTCGCGCCACGTCACACGCCATGTCTCGCGCCACCCTCACCATCGGCGACCTGGCCCACAGGACCGGAGTACCCATTTCGACGCTCCGCAGCTGGGAGAAGCGCTACGGGTTCCCCGAGCCCCGCCGTCTGCCCGGGGGGCACCGGCGCTACAGCGACGCCGATGTCGATGCCGTCCTCGACGTCCTGGCGCGCCGCCGCGGCGGTCTGTCGCTCGCCGCCGCCGTGCACCGCGCCGAGGCCCCTCAGGTCCGGTCGGGCTCGGTGTTCGCCGAGCTCCGACGCCTGCACCCCCTGCTCAGGCCGCAGGTGCTGTCGCGGCGCACGCTCGTGTCGATGAGCCACGCGATCGAGGACGAGTGCGCCGCGCGTGCCGCCGACCCGGTGCTCGTCGGCGGGTTCCAGCGCGAGCGGTTCCTCCGCGCCTCCTACGAGCGCTGGCGCGAGCTCGCCCGCACCGCGCAGGTCGCCGTCGTCCTCGCCGACTTCGACGACCACGACGTCGCCGCACCCCGCCGAGGGGTCCCGGTGGAGGTCCCGGTCCCGCCGGACTCGCCCCTCAACCGGGAGTGGATCGTGGTGTGCGACGCCGCCGACCTGCCGGCGTGCCTGGTGGCCGTCGAACGACCGGGCGGAGGCGCCGATCCGGTCCGGGAGCGCACCTTCGAGGCCGTCTGGTCGGTCGACCCCCAGGTGGTGCGCGACGCCAGCCGCATCGCCACCGCGCTCGCTGACGACCTGCGGCCCGGCTGGCGCGACGCCGTCGACCTCCCGCCCCAGCCGGACCCGCCCGGGGCGTCCGAGGACCTCTACCGCGCGACGTTGCTGTTCGACCGGATGGTCGCCTACATCGACGCGGCCCACTGAGACGGCCGGGTGAGTCCACCTAACCTGTGCGGGTGCCCGAGCCCGCCACCCCCGACGCCGTCCAGCCACTCGTCCAGCCGCTGCGCGCCCTCTGGCGCCGCTACGGGGCCTACCGCACCCGGTTCGTGGGCGCGGTCGTCGCATCGACGATCAACAAGGTCGCCGACGTCGTCCCCGAGCTGCTGATCGGCGCGGCCGTCGACGTGGTGGTGCGCGGCGACGCATCGTTCGTCGCCGAGGTCCTCGGCATCGAGTCGCGCTACGCGCAGCTCGGCTGGCTGGCCGTGATCAACGCCGTCGTGTGGATCGTGGAGTCGGTGAGCCAGTACGTCGCCAGCGTCCTGTGGCGCGGCCTGGCGCAGGGCGTCGAGCACGACCTGCGCGTCGAGGCGTACGACCACGTCCAGCACCTCGACCTCGGGTGGCACGAGAGCCGGCCGGCGGGCTCGACGCTCGCGACCCTCAACGACGACGTCAACCAGCTCGAGCGCTTCCTCGACGTCGGCGCGCCGGCGATCCTGCAGACGGCGCTCAACGTGCTGCTCGTCGGCGCCGTGTTCGCGGCCGCGTCGGGCCAGCTGCTCGTGCTGGCCTTCCTGCCGATCCCGCTGATCGTGATCGGCTCGCTGGTCTTCCAGCGTCGCCTCGAGCCGCTCTACGACCGGGTCCGGGTCGCCGTCGCCGACCTGTCCAGCACCCTCTCGTCCAACATCTCGGGCATCGCCACCATCAAGGCCTTCACCGCCGAGGACCGCGAGCGCGACCGCGTGTCAGCGGTCTCACAGGCCTACCGAGAGGCCAACACCGACGCGATCCGCTCGTCGGCCGCGTTCGTGCCGCTGGTGCGGATGGCGATCCTGGCCGGCTTCACGTGCACATTGCTGCTCGGCGGCTGGGCGACCCTGCGCGGCGACCTCGAGGTCGGTCTCTACTCCGTGCTGGTCTTCATGACCCAGCGCCTGCTCTGGCCGCTCACCGAGGTTGCAGAGGTCCTCGACCTCTACCAGCGCGGCCGCGCGTCGGCTGCCCGCATCCTCGGCCTGCTGCAGGTGCCGGTGACCGTGCCGGCCGGCGTCACGGCGCTCGAGCGTCCCGTCGCCGGTCGGGTCGAGCTGCGCGGTGTACGAGCCGGCTACGCGGACGGACCCGACGTGCTGCACGGCATCGACCTCGTGGTCCCGGCGGGCGAGACCCACGCGATCGTGGGCTCCACCGGATCCGGCAAGTCGTCGCTGCTGCGCCTGGTGCTGCGCTTCGACGACCCGCGTGAGGGTCGCGTGCTCTTCGACGGCCAGGACGTGCGCGGACTCGACTGGGACTCGCTGCGCGGCTCCCTCGGCTACGTCGCCCAGGACGTCTTCATGTTCGCCGGATCCATCGCCGACAACATCGCCTACGGCCGGCCCGGCGCCACCCGCGAACAGGTGCGCGAGGCCGCCGAGGCGGCGGCCGCCCTCGACTTCATCGACGCGATGCCCGACGGGCTGGACACCTGGGTGGGGGAGCGGGGCGTGACCCTCTCGGGAGGCCAACGACAGCGCCTCGCCCTCGCCCGTGCGCTCCTGCGCGACCCCGCGGTGCTGGTGCTCGACGAGGCGACCAGCGCCGTCGACAACGAGACCGAGGCCGCGATCCAGCGCTCGCTGCGTCGCGCCACCGCTCGTCGTACGGCGATCGTGGTCGCCCACCGGTTGTCCACCGTCCGCCACGCCCACCGCATCTGGGTCCTCGACGCGGGCCGGGTCGTGGAGGCGGGGACGCACGACGAGCTGATCGACCGCGGCGGGTCCTACGCCGCCCTGTGGCGGGTCCAGACGGGTCAGCTGGGGGAGCAGGGCCTGGTCGACGCCGTCGCCGACGTCTGATCGGGGGCGCGCGGGGGTACCGGCCGGGCATGCCGACCCACGATCGTCCGCCGCGCGTCGTCCTCGTCACCGGTGCCTCCAGCGGCATCGGTGAGGCGGCCGCCCACCGCGTCGCCCGCCGAGGCGACCACGTCGTCCTCCTTGCCCGCGGCCGCGACGCCCTCGAGCGGGTGGCCCGCGAGTGCGACGCGCTCGGTGCTGCCTCGACGACCGTGCTGCCCGCCGACATCAGCAAGGACGACGAGGTCGAGGCCGCGGTCGGCGCCGTCATGGCGCAGCACGGCTGGATCGACACGGTCGTCGGCAGCGCGGGCGTGGTGGCCTACGGGCGGGTCGAGGACGTTCCGGTCGAGGTGTTCGACCAGGTCGTGGCCACCAACCTGCTCGGGTCGGTCAACCTCGCGCGCCACGTCCTGCCCGTGATGCGCACGCAGGGGGTGGGCAACCTCGTGGTGGTCGGCTCCGTCATCGGGCACATCGCCGTCCCCGACATGGCGGCGTACGTCGTCAGCAAGTGGGGCGTCCGGGCGCTGGTGCGCCAGCTCCAGGTCGACAACCGCGACCGCCCGGACGTCCGCATCGAGTACGTCGCCCCCGGCGGCGTCGACACGCCCATCTACCGGCAGGCAGCGATGTACGGCGATGCAGCCGGGCGCCCACCGTTCCCGGTCACCACCCCCGAGCGCATCGCCGATCGCGCGCTCGACGTGGCGGACGGGCGGCGCGGCGGGGGACAGGTCGGCCTCGCCAATGAGGTGATCCGGTTCGGATTCACCGCCCTGCCGTGGGCGTACGACCGTCTCGTCGGCCCGCTCTTCTCCCTCGCCGCGCAGGACCAGACGGCGCACGTGTCCCGCGGGCCGGGCAACGTGCTGCGCTCGCGTGAGGAGCGCAACGGCCTGCGCGGCGGGCACGGCAACGCCCTGCTCGCCATCGGTGCCAACGTCGTCGAGCTCGCGCGCAGACGGGTGCGGTAAACCGGGGTGAGCCGCTCGTCGTCCGGCCGATAGCATCGCCGGGGGCAGACCGCCCCGCCCTCACCCCTCCCCAAGGAGCCCTCGTGTCCGACATCAAGGTCGTCCGCATCCACGCCGATCAGCGTGCGGAGACCACGGTCACGACGGGCACCAAGGCCTGGGAGCTGTTCCGGGACGACGCCGACGTCATCGCCGCCCGGGTCGCGGGCGGCCTCAAGGACCTGGCGTACGAGCTCGCCGACGGCGACGAGGTCGAGGGCGTGGCCATCGACAGCCCCGACGGGCGCGACATCCTGCGGCACTCCACCGCCCACGTGATGGCGCAGGCGGTGCAGCAGATCTGGCCCGAGGCCAAGCTGGGCATCGGCCCGCCGGTCGAGAACGGGTTCTACTACGACTTCGACGTCGAGACCCCGTTCGTGCCCGAGGACCTGGTGAAGATCGAGTCCGCGATGCGCAAGATCATCAAGGAGAACCAGCGCTTCGAGCGGCGGGTCACCACCGACGCCGACGCGCTGACCGAGCTCAAGGACGAGCCCTACAAGCTCGAGCTCATCGGGCTCAAGGGTGGCGCCGGCGCCGCGGACACCGAGGGGGCGAGCGTCGAGGTCGGGGCCGGCGAGCTGACCATCTACGACAACATCGGCCGCAACGGCGAGGCCAAGTGGTCCGACCTGTGCCGCGGCCCGCACCTGCCGACCACCAAGCGGATCCCCGCCTTCAAGCTCATGCGCAGCGCGGCGGCGTACTGGCGCGGTGACGAGAAGAACAAGCAGCTCCAGCGCATCTACGGCACCGCCTGGGAGACCAAGGAGGCGCTCGAGGAGCACCTGCACCGCATCGAGGAGGCGGAGCGACGCGACCACCGCAAGCTCGGCCGCGAGCTGGACCTGTTCTCCTTCCCCGACGAGATCGGGTCGGGCATGGCGGTGTTCCACCCGAAGGGTGGCGTGATCAAGCGGGAGATGGAGGACTACGTCCGCCGCCGGCACCTCGAGGAGGGCTTCGACTACGTCGGCACCCCCCACATCAGCAAGGACGGGCTGTTCCACACCTCCGGGCACCTGCCCTACTACGCGGAC
>DATIAJ010000071.1:0-3033 GCA_035458105.1 Nocardioides sp.
CTGCTCCACGGCCCGTGGGGCGAGGACGGCACCCTGCAGGGGATGCTCGAGATGGCCGGGGTGCGCTACGTCGGCTCCGGGGTGCTCGCCTCCGCGATCGGCATGGACAAGGCCTACATGAAGGTCGTCCTGCAGTCCGCCGGGCTCCCGGTCACCCCCGGCATCGTCGTCACCCGCGCGGAGCACGAGCAGGACGCGGTCGGCGTGCGCGCCCGGGTCGAGGAGCTCGGCTTCCCGTCCTTCGCCAAGCCCGCGCGCGCCGGGTCGAGCATGGGCATCAGCAAGGTCCACGACGCCTCGGAGATCGACGAGGCGCTCGAGGAGGCGTTCCGCCACGACCCCAAGGTGCTCGTCGAGCAGTCGATGGAGGGCGCGCGCGAGGTCGAGTGCGGCGTGCTCGGCACGCTCGAGGGGCCGCCGGAGACCTCGCGACCCGGCGAGGTGCGCACCGGCGGCGACCACGAGTTCTACGACTTCGAGGCCAAGTACCTCGCTGATCAGCACACCGAGATCGACATCCCCGCCGACCTGCCCGCCGAGACCGAGCAGGGGCTGCGGGCGATGGCCGTGCGCGCCTTCGAGGCGCTGTCGTGCGAGGGCCTCGCGCGGGTCGACTTCTTCGTGATGCCCGACGGTGCGCTGGTCATCAACGAGCTCAACACGATGCCGGGCTTCACGCCGACCTCGATGTATCCCCAGCTCTGGGCCGCCACGGGCATGACCTACCCCGACCTCGTCGACCGCCTCGTCCAGCTCGCGCTGCGCCGCGACACCGGTCTGCGCTGAGCCGACAGCCGAGGGCTACAGGCAGGAGAGCCCGTCGCCGAGGTGCTCCCTGAGCGCCGGCGCGAGCTCCGCCAGTGCCCGGTCGATGCCCTCGGTGCGGTAGTCGGCCGGCACCGAGACCTCGACGTAGGGCGTCAGGCTCAGGGCGATCGGGGTCGCATCCACCGACAGGTCGGAGAGCTGGTCGTCCGGGACGTACCACCCCACGCCGTCGATGACGTTGCACTCAGCGGTCGGCTCGTAGTCGTCAGGCTCGGGGACGCCACAGGTGAGGACGTACGCCGGATCGCCCCAGGCCGCACCCAGCGCATCGGCCGGCTCGACCTCGCGCCGCTCCTGGCCGGCGAGGGTGTCGGGGAGGTCGGCGACCAGGGACTCGCAGGCGGCCTGGTCGGAGCCGGAGAGGTCCCTGTCGTCGATGGTCGGGGTGCTGCTGCACCCCGCCAGGGTGAGCGCCACGGCGGCGGCCCCGGACGCGACGACGCCCCGGCCCGTGGACGGACCGAGGCGTCGACGCAGGTGCACGTGGGCCGGACGGCTCAGATGTGGACGACCGGGCAGGTGAGCGTGCGGGTGATGCCGTCGAGGTTCTGCACCTTGGAGACGACGAGCTTGCCCAGCTCGTCGACGTTCTTGGCCTCGGCACGGACGATCACGTCGTAGGGACCGGTGACGTCCTCGGCGAGCGTGACGCCGTTGACCTGGGCGATGGCCTTGGCCACCTCGGCGGCCTTGCCGACGTCGGTCTGGATCAGGATGTAGGCCTGGACGACCATCGTGGACTCCTCGGTCTCTTCAGCGGGTGTGACCGGGCCAACCTACCGCGCCGTGCGCCGCCCCCGACAGGGGATGGGTGACAGTGGTCACGACCCCCGTCTGGTGGGATGGGTCCATGGCACTGGCAGCGGACGCAACCCTCGGCGAGGCAGGCGAGTTCGGCCTGATCTCCGAGCTCATCTCCCAGTCGAGCGAGACCTTCGAGGCCGACGAGCACGTGCTCGTCGGACCCGGGGACGACGCCGCCGTGCTGCGCATCAAGCACGGCCACGTCGTGGTCTCCACCGACCTGATGGTCGAGGGCCGGCACTTCCGCCGGGACTGGGCCGGAGCCGACGACGTCGGCCACCGGGCGGCCGCGCAGAACCTCTCCGACGTCAACGCCATGGGCGGCACCGCACGCCACCTCACGATCGGCCTCGCCGCTCCCGCAGACCTCCCGGTCGCCTGGGCGCTGGACTTCGCCCGCGGCTTCGCCGAGGAGTGCGCGAGCGTCGGAGCCACCGTCGTGGGCGGCGACGTCACCCGTGCCGACCAGGTGATGATCGCCGTCACCGTGCTGGGCCAGTGCACCCAGGCACCCGTGCTGCGCTCCGGCGCCCAGCCGGGCGACGTGCTCGCGATCACCGGCCGCCAGGGGTGGGCCGCAGGCGGCCTCGCCGTCCTCGGCCGCGGCTTCCGCTCCCCGCGGGTGCTCGTCGAGGCATACCGCCGACCGGAGCCGCCGTACGGCGCGGGCAAGGCGGCGGCCGAGGCGGGTGCGACCGCCCTCATCGACATCTCCGACGGCCTCCTCGCCGAGGCCGGTCACCTCGCGGAGGCCAGCGGGGTGGCCATCGACGTACGCACCGGCGCCTTCGAGATCCCCGAGCCGCTCCAGGCGGTCGGCGCGGCGCTCGGCGCCGACCCGCTCCAGTTCATCCTCGGTGGCGGTGACGACCACGCGCTGCTGGCGACCTTCCCCGATGCCGCCTCGGTGCCGGCCGGCTGGCAGGTCATCGGCGAGGTGGCCGAGGGCGAGGGCGTCACCGTCGACGGCGGCGCCTACGAGGGCTCGACCGGCTGGACCCACTTCTGACCAGGCCCCGGCGCGCACCTGTCGGGGGAGTCCGACACCTCGGGGGGTGGACAACCCCCTCGAAGTGGCGGACTCCCCGCACGAGCGGGGAGTCCCAGGAGCCAGGGCCGCAATAAAGGTCGAGGAACGACGAAGCCCCGCCGCAGCAGCGACGGGGCTTCGACGAGGAGGACGTCAGGTCAGCGCGAGACCTTGCCGGCCTTGAGGCAGCCGGTGCAGACGTTGAGGCGCTTGGGCGTGCCGTTGACGGTCGCCCGGACGCGCTGGATGTTGGGGTTGAAACGACGCTTGGTGATCTTGCGCGACCAGGGACGGTTGTTTCCGAAGCCCGGCTTCTTGGCGCAGATGTCGCAGACGGCAGCCACCGTGCACTCCGATCCGTTCGAGGTTGA
>DATIAJ010000072.1:0-6169 GCA_035458105.1 Nocardioides sp.
GTCGTCCTCGCCACCCCCACCGGCTCAGGGAAGTCCCTGGTGGCGACCGCGGCGCACTACGCCGCGCTCGCAACGGACCGGGTGACCATCTACACCGCGCCCATCAAGGCGCTGGTGAGCGAGAAGTTCTTCGCCCTGTGCGAGGTCTTCGGCGCCGACAACGTCGGGATGCTGACCGGTGACGCCGCGGTCAACCCCGATGCGCCGATCATCTGCTGCACCGCCGAGGTGCTGGCCAACATCGCGCTGCGCGAGGGACGCGCGGCCGACGTCGGGCTCGTGGTGATGGACGAGTTCCACTTCTACTCCGAGCACGACCGCGGGTGGGCGTGGCAGGTGCCGCTGCTGGAGCTCGTCGACGCCCAGTTCCTGCTGATGTCGGCGACCCTCGGCGACGTGTCGTTCTTCGTGGACGACCTGAAGACGCGCACCGGGCGCGACACGGCGGTCGTCGACGATGCCGAGCGGCCGGTGCCGCTGAGCTTCCGGTGGTCCATGGAGCCGCTGGACGACACGCTCGAGGAGCTCGTCGCCACCGGCCAGGACCCGGTGTACGTCGTCCACTTCACGCAGGCCGCCGCGGTCGAGCACGCCACCAACCTGCTGCGGCACCCGCCGAAGAAGGTCGACAAGGACGCGATCGCCGACCGGATCGGCGCCTTCCGCTTCGGCGCCGGGTTCGGCAAGACCCTGTCGCGCCTGGTCCGCAACGGGATCGGCGTCCACCACGCCGGGATGCTGCCGAAGTACCGGCGGCTCGTGGAGACGCTCGCCCAGGCCGGGCTGCTGCGGGTGATCTGCGGCACCGACACCCTGGGGGTCGGCATCAACGTGCCGATCCGGACCGTCCTCTTCACCGGCCTCGCCAAGTTCGACGGCAACCGGCAGCGGGTGCTCCGGACCCGGGAGTTCCAGCAGATCGCCGGCCGCGCAGGTCGCGCCGGCTACGACACGGCCGGCTACGTCGTCGTACAGGCTCCGGAGCACGTCATCGAGAACGAGCAGGCCAAGGCCAAGGCGGCCGCGCGGGTCGCGGCCGGGAAGAAGAAGTCCAAGGCGCAGCTCAAGAAGGCGCCCGAGGGCACGGTCGTGTGGACCGAGCAGACCTTCGACAAGCTCGTGGCCGGTGTCCCGGAGCGGCTGACCAGCCGGATGAAGGTCGACAACGCGATGCTGGTGAACGTGGTGTCGCGCGAGGAGGACGCCTTCGCGGTGATGCGCCGCCTGCTCACCGACAACCACGAGGAGCGCCGCGGCCAGCTGCGCCTGGCGCGGCGTGGCCTGCGCCTGTCCCGCTCGCTCGTGCGCACGGGGATCGTCACGCGCCTGCCGGAGGTGGACCGGTTCGGTCGCCGCTACGTGCTCAGTGTCGACGTACCCGACGACTTCGCGCTCAACCAACCGCTCGCGCACTTCGCCCTCGCCGCCTTCGACGTGCTCGACCCCGAGTCGGAGACCTACGGCCTCGATGTGGTCTCGGTCGTCGAGGCCGTCCTCGAGGCGCCGCGGCAGATCCTCATGGCGCAGCAGCACGCCGCGCGCGGGGTGGCGATCGGCGAGATGAAGGCCGACGGGATCGAGTACGACGAGCGGATGGCGCTGCTGGAGGAGATCACCTGGCCGCAACCGCTGCGCGAGCTCCTCGAGGCGCTCTACGAGACCTACCGGCAGACGCATCCCTGGCTGCCCGACGACGCCCTCGGCCCCAAGTCGGTGGTGCGGGAGATGTGGGAGCAGGGGATGGGGTTCACCGACTTCGTGGGCCGCTACCAGCTCGCCCGGTCCGAGGGGCTGGTGCTGCGCTACCTCACGGACGCCTACCGCACGCTGCGACAGACCGTCCCCGAGTCGCACCGGGCACCCGAGGTCGAGGACGTCATCGAGTGGCTGGGGGAGACCGTGCGCCAGACCGACTCGTCGCTGCTCGACGAGTGGGAGGCGCTGTCCGACCCCGACCACGCCTCGTCCGCGGTGGCGCACCACGAGCCGCCGCCCCCGCCGCGACCGCTGTCGAAACAGGAGCGGCCGTTCCGGGTGATGGTGCGCAACGCGATGTGGGCGCGGGTCGACGCCGTCGCGCGCGACGACCTCGACGGGCTGGTACGTCTCGAGCGTGCCGCGGCCGACCGGACCGACCCGCCGCGGCAGGTCGTCGTCGGGCGATCGGTCTGGGACGCGGCGCTCGAGGACTACTACGCCGAGCACGACCGCGTCCTGACCGACGGCGACGCCCGCGGGCCGGACCTGCTCGTGGTGGGCCCGGAGCGCACCGGGGAGCCGGTCGGCGCGGAGGAGGGCACGACCGCGCGGCTGCGCGACGTACGGCAGACGATCCACGACCCCGAGGGCCACCACGACTGGGTGATCGAGGCAGTGGTGGACTGCGACGCCACCGACAGCGCCGGGGAGCTGGTGCTGGCGACGGTCGCCATGCGACGGCTCTGACGCGTCGATTCGTCGCGTCCGGTCCCGCTCCGCTCGTCCCGCTCTGGTCGTCCCGCTCCGTGATAGTGGCGGCGGATTGCGTCCCTGGAACGCCCGCCCCGTCGCTGTGGTTGATGGGGGGTGGCGGCGGGCTGCACGCGTGGGACGTACCAGCCTGCAATGTGCCGCCACCTTGGCGCGGGCCGGCCGCGACGACCGCGTAGAGTCCCGCGCCGTGCGACCGGATCCCCGAACTCGTCTGCGAACTGTCGACGTGTCGACAAAGTCTCCCGTGTGAGGCGTGGTCCAATCGAGGTCCCAGGCCGACGCAGCGACGAGGAGCAGACATGAGCGGATTCCCCGGTCAGGACACGGGCAGCAGTGCCCCGCAGATGCCGCCCCTCGTGCGACCACCCCACCCGCACCAGACCCTCCAGCCCGGCCCCACCCCGCGAGACGAGCAGACCGTGACCCAGCCGATCCCCTTCGAGCGCCCGATCGAGACGCGTGCCGCGACGACCCTGGAGGCCGATCGGCCCCTCGGCCCGACCGGGCGCCCGATGCCGGTGTTCCCCGACCCGGCGCCGCTGACCTCGCACGGTGGCGCGCGCGTCATCTCGATGTGCAACCAGAAGGGTGGGGTCGGCAAGACCACGACCACGATCAACCTCGGTGCCTCGCTGGCCGAGTTCGGGCGCAGGGTGCTGCTGGTCGACTTCGACCCGCAGGGGTCGCTGTCGGTGGGTCTCGGGCTCAACCCGCACGAGATGGACCTGACCATCTACAACCTGCTGATGGACCGCGAGACCACGCTCGACGAGGTCGTGGTCCCTTCGGGCATCGAGGGCATGGACCTGCTGCCCTCCAACATCGACCTCTCCGCCGCCGAGGTCCAGCTGGTCCACGAGGTGGCCCGCGAGCAGACGCTCCAGCGCGTGCTCGCCCCGGCCCTCGAGCACTACGACGTCATCCTCATCGACTGCCAGCCCTCGCTCGGCCTGCTGACCGTCAACGCGCTGACCGCCTCCGACGGCGTGATCGTGCCGCTGGAGTGCGAGTACTTCGCGCTGCGCGGCGTGGCCCTGCTGAAGACGACGATCGACAAGGTGCGCGAGCGGCTCAACCCCAAGCTCGAGATCGACGGCGTCCTCGGCACCATGTTCGACGGCCGCACGCTGCACAGCCGCGAGGTGATGGAGCGCCTGGTCTCCGCGTGGGGCGACAAGGTCTTCCACACGGTCATCCGTCGCACGGTGAAGTTCTCCGACGCCACCGTCGCGGGCGAGCCCATCACGTCCTACGCCTCCTCCTCGACCGGCGCCGACGCCTACCGCCAGCTCGCCAAGGAGGTGGTGACCCGGTGGCCCGCCGAGTGAGCATGCCGGCGGCGGACGACCTGTTCCGGCCGACCTCCGACACCGCCGCTCCGGAGCCCGCCCCCGAGCAGCGGCCGCGTCGCGTGCGGGCCGTCGCCGACGCCAACCAGGATCTCGACGAGCCCGCCGGCCCGCGCAAGCCCAGCGGCCGGGTGCGGCACGACGAGAAGATGACGGTCTACGTCACCTCCGACGAGCTGCTCGACATCGAGCACGCCCGCCTGACGCTGCGTCGCGAGCACGGGCTCGCCGTCGACCGCGGCCGTCTGGTCCGCGAGGCGCTGGCGCTCGTGCTGGCCGACCTCGAGACCCAGGGCGCCGACAGCGCGCTGGTGCAGCGACTGCTCGACGAGTGAGCACCGGCCGCCCCGCTGCCCCGGAGCCCTCGTCCGGCGGCACGCTCGAGCCGGGCAGCGAGGCCCCGGCGTTCGCCGTACGCCTCGACAACTTCGAGGGACCCTTCGACCTGCTGCTCGGGCTCATCGCCAAGCACAAGCTCGACATCACCGAGGTCGCGCTGTCCCAGGTCACCGACGAGTTCATCGCGCACGTGAAGAACCTGGGCGACGCCTGGGACCTCGAGCAGACCACGTCGTTCCTGCTGGTGGCTGCGACCCTGCTCGACCTCAAGGCGGCCCGCCTGCTGCCGCAGGGCGACGTGGAGGACGAGGAGGACCTCGCCCTGCTCGAGGCGCGCGACCTGCTCTTCGCGCGGCTCATGCAGTACCGCGCCTTCAAGCAGGTGGCCGCGGTGCTGGAGGAGCGGGTGGCCTCGGAGTCGCTCCGGCACCCGCGCGCGGTGGGCCTCGAGGAGCGCTTCGCGACGCTGCTGCCCGACGTGCTGATCGGCATCGGTCTCGACGAGTTCGCCCGCCTCGCCGCGCGGGCGATGGAGCCCAAGCCGGTCCTCGAGGTGTCGCTGCAGCACATCCACGCCGCCAAGGTGAGCGTGCGCGAGCAGGCCCAGGTGGTGGTCGACCGGCTGCGGCGCAGCGGCACGATGACCTTCCGCGCGTTGTGCGGCGACTCGCCCGACCGACTGACCACGGTCGCCCGCTTCCTGTCCCTGCTCGAGCTGTTCCGCGAGGGTGCGGTGTCCTTCGACCAGGTGACGCCGCTGGGCGAGCTGACCGTGCGCTGGACCGGCGCGGAGGACGGTGAGGTGGACATCCACGACGAGTTCGACGGGGCCCCGCCGGACGACGATGATGCACCCATGCCGTCGACGGCACCCGACGAGCCCGAGGAGGACCAGTGAGCGAGCAGCCCGACAGCACCCTGGACGTTGCGGTCGCCGAGCTGCGCCCCGCGCTCGAGGCGATCCTGATGGTCTCCGACGAACCGCTCGCCACGGTGCGCCTGGCCTCGGTGGTGGGGCACCCCGTCGAGGAGGTCGAGGCTGCGCTGGAGGCGCTGGCAGCCGAGTACGACGAGCAGGGCCGCGGCTTCGACCTGCGGTCGGTGGCCGGGGGCTGGCGCTTCTACTCGCGCCCGGAGCTCGCCGCAGTCGTCGAGTCGTTCGTGCTCGAGGGCCAGCAGGCACGGCTCACGCAGGCCGCGCTGGAGACCCTGTCGGTGGTCGCCTACAAGCAGCCGGTCTCGCGCGCCCGGGTGTCGGCGATCCGCGGGGTCAACGTCGACGGCGTGATGCGCACCCTGCTCACCCGCGGGCTGGTCGAGGAGGCCGGCCAGGACGAGCAGAGCGGCGCCAACCTCTACCGCACGACCTCCTACTTCCTCGAGCGCCTCGGCATCACCTCGCTCGAGGAGCTGCCCGAGCTCGCGCCGTACCTCCCCGACATGGACGACCTCGAGGACGAGCTGGCCAGCGTGGCCGGCCTGGACGCCCCGGCCGAGCCCGCGCCCGAACCCAGCCCCGAACCCGCCGCCCCGCCCGCGCCCGTGCACCACCCGTCGCCGCACTCCGGCGCCGGCACCGAGCCCGACGGCGGGACCGAGATCGCATGAACACCCCACGAAACCACTCGTTTCGCTCGCGCTTCCGCGGGGACCCCGAAAACATGAGGACTCGATGAAGCCGCACGACGCCCCCGACAACGACCTGCCCGCCTCCCAGCGGCCGCAGACCGACGAGGACGGCCTGATCAGGCTGCAGAAGCTGCTCGCCCAGTCCGGTGTCGCCAGCCGCCGCAAGTGCGAGGAGCTGATGCTCGACGGGCTCGTCGAGGTCGACGGGGAGGTCGTGACCAGGCTCGGCACCAAGGTCGACCCCCGCACGGCGGTCATCCGCGTCGAGGGCAAGCGTCTGCCGCCGATCAGCGACAAGGTCTACCTCGTCCTCAACAAGCCCCGCGGGGTCGTCTCGACGATGTCGGACCCCGAGGGCCGGCGCACCCTCGGCGACCTCG
>DATIAJ010000073.1:0-5393 GCA_035458105.1 Nocardioides sp.
CTCCAGGTCCGCGAGCAGCCCGAGGGCATCGGGGAGCTGCGCTTCCGCATCGTCGGCCACGACGGCGAGCCCGTCACCGACTACGTCGAGGAGCTCACGAAGGAGCTCCACCTCTACGTCGTCAACGACGAGCTGACCGTCTTCCGGCACCTGCACCCGACGCGGGCCGAGGACGGTACGTGGACCGCGCCCTTCGACGTACCGGACGCCGGCGGCTACCGGGTCGTCACCGAGTTCATCGCGGTCGACGAGGGCGGCAACGGCGACCACGTCGTGCTCGGCCGACCCCTCGCCCTCCCGCCGGGCGACCCGGGCGACGCCCTCGCCGAGGACCCAGTGGTCACTGCGTCGGTCTCCGAGACCCCGACGACGGGGCCCAACGGCGGGATGCGCCTGGTCGTGCGCGACGCAGACCGCCGCCCGGTCGAGCTCGGCACCTACCTCGGCACCTACGCCCACGTCACCGGCTTCCACCGTGAGACGGGCGCTATGGTGCACCTGCACCCGCTCGCCGCGCCCGAGGTCACCGAGGCCGGCTCGGAGCTGACCTTCCACACCGAGATCACCGACCCCGGCGACTACCGCCTGTTCGCGCAGGTGCGCGTGGACGGCTTCCTGCACACGGTGCCGGTGGACCTCACGGTCGCACCGTCAACGTGACCGTGGTGACCGGGTTGTCGAAGCGGCTCAGTGGGAGGCTGACCTGCACCTCCCACTCGCCGGCCTGCGGCACCACGACCTCGCCCCGGTAGGTGCCGGCGGCGATCGGCCGTACCGCGACCGTGCCGAGGTCGAAGCCCTCGGCGCCCAGGTCGACGACCGGGTTCGCTGGTGGGTCGTACGGCTCGCCTGACGCGTCCTGCACCTGCACGAGCA
Source organism: Nocardioides sp. (assembly GCA_035458105.1). Classification (GTDB taxonomy): domain Bacteria; phylum Actinomycetota; class Actinomycetes; order Propionibacteriales; family Nocardioidaceae; genus Nocardioides. Next base: position 877 of record DATIAJ010000073.1, read on the forward strand.
ACGTGTTGACGCCCTCACGCCGCGGATCCATCACCGCCAGGACACGGAGGTCGCCGGCCTCAGCGGCGCCGACCCCGGTGGTGCCGGACGCGGCTGCGACGGGCGCGGGGCGCGGCGACTGGTTGACCAGGAACCCCGTGACGCCCAGCAGCGCGACCAGCAGGACCGCCTCGGCCCGGACCGTTCGCGTGACCGCGGCGGCGGCGCGCTCGCGGTCGCCGAAGCCGGCGGCGCGCTCGACGGCGGGCAGCGTCCGCCAGCGGTTCCAGGCGCCGAGGCCCACGACCAGCAGGGCGATCGCGACCTTGGCGAGGAGCAGCCAGCCGTAGCGGGTCTCGACCAGGCCGGACCACGACCCCACGATGCGCCAGGCCAGGAAGGTGCCGGTGGCGGCGACCGCGAGCAGCAGGCCGCCGGCGAGCGTGGAGAACCGGGCGAGCGTCGTGGCGGCGAGCACCTCGCGCCCGGCGAGCGCCCGCAGCGACAGCACCAGCCCGACGAGACCCCCGAGCCACGTCGCCCCCGCCACCAGGTGGAGAACGTCGCTCGCGACCAGCAGGAGCGGCGGCTCGAAGGCACGGGTGTGCCCGACCACCGACGGGCCCGCGAGCGCCAGCACCGCGCCACCGGCCAGCAGCCAGCCACGCGTGCGGTCGGGAGGCGCATCGGTGGCCGCCCCCGCCGTGACGCCCAGCCCCACGAGCACCATCGCGGCGCTCAACAGCTCGTTGCCGACCAGACCCGGGTCGAACGCCGACACGACGTCGGAGAGCTCGAGGCCCTGCCCGTAGACGGCCGCGACCGGGACCTGCAGGACGATGCCGGCCGCCCCCACGACAGCGGCGTACGTGAGGAGCCGCCGCAGCCGGGCACGCGTCTCGGTGCCGGCCCACGTGCGGGGGAGGACCAGGGCGAGGAACAGCGCGAGGCCCGCGGCGAGCAGGAGGCCGACGTAGGTGATGACCGTGACGACGTCGCGGACCACGGTCACGTCGGCCGAGGAGCTCTGGGGCTCGGGGGTCGCCGACACCGACGCCGAGGGCGCGCCGACCGAGAACGTCAGCGCTCCCGAGATCGGGTGTCCGTCGCCGGAGAGCACGTTCCACGACACGACGTAGGTCCCGTCGGCGAGCCCGGCCGCACCGGTGAGGCCGACGGTGACCTCGGCGCCGTTGGCGCGGGACGTGGCCTCGACCTCCTCGCCCGCGGCGTCGTAGACGGCGATCTCCTGCTCCGTCAGCCGCACCGGCTCGCTGAAGGTCAGCGTGACGGCGTCGGGGGCCGTCTCCACGACCGAGCCCTCGGCCGGGTCGGTGTCGATCAGCTCGGCGTGCGCCCAGGCCGGTGCGGCCCCGAGCACGACGAGGGCGAGCGCGACCAGCGCGGCAGCGACCCGCGCCCGCCCCGGGGGGAGGGCCGGGTGCCGCCGCACCGGTCGCGCCGGCGACGTCACGAGGACGAACGCGTCCGGGCGAGCGCGAGTCCACCGGCGGCCAGGCCGAGCAGGCCGGCCACCAGCCCGATCCAGCCGAGGGCCGGCGAGGTGTCGCCCGCGTCGGCGGCTGCCTCGGTGGACTCGTCCGCGCTCGCGTCCGCCTCGTCCGCGGCGGGCTCCGCTGCGGCCTCGTCACCGTGGCCGCCGGCCTCGGCTGCCGTGATCTCGAACCCGGGAGCCGGGCTCTCCAGCTCGTCGGCGTCCTGGCCGTCGGCCGGGACCTCGACCCAGCCGGTCTCACCCTCCTCGCAGGTCTGGACCGTCGGGAAGGTGAGCATCTCGCCCTCGGCGTCGGGGATCTGGAAGGACAGCTCGAAGGTGTCCCGCTGACCGTCGGGCAGCGGCGTGTCGGCGGTGTAGACGATCGAGGCGACGCGCTCGGTCACCTCGTTGCCGTGGGCGTCGGCCACCGGCTCGTCGAGCTGCTCGATCGTCTTCTCGACCTCGTAGAACGGGTTGCGGGTCGGGGCGACCGACAGGACCGACTCCGGTACCTGGATCTCGATCTTCGTGGTCGGTGAGCCCTCGCAGCCGTGGCCCACGGCAAAGGTGGCGACCGTGTAGGCGCCCGCGGCAGTCGTCGACGGGGTGGCGGTGACGTGGGCACTCGCCGGGGCGGCGAACGAGAGGGCGACGGCGGCGGTGGCGGCCGGGAGCGCGGCGAGGCGCGCGAACGTGCGTATGGACATGTCTCTCCTGAGGTGTGGTGCGGGTCTGGGGTCGCGTGACCACCCGAGCCCGGACCGGGCTCAGGTGGGCAGGACCGCCAGTGGCGGACCGCGTCTCGGCGAGACGAGCAGGAGGACGAGCGTGGAGCGGGCGGCGGCACGGGACGGCCGGGGCCGCACGCGGGTGGCGACCGGGGCGGCCGGGTGCGCGTGGACGGAGACGGCGTACGACGCCGCGCGCCGCCCGGCCCACCACAGCAGCGCCGTCAGAAGGGTGACGAAGGCGTGCGCCCCGGCCATCTGCCACGACCAGCCCTGGCCGGGTGTGGCGGCGACGGCGACGGTCGCGTGGTCGTGGCTGGTGACCAGGCCGAAGGACTCGTGCACGCCGAGCTGGGCCAGCGCGACTGCGGGCAGCAGGGCCCAGCCGGGCACGTCGTGTCGGAAGACCAGGAGGCTCGCCCCCAGGACCACGGCCGCGACCAGCGTGAGACCGGGACCGGTGGGCACGTCACCGCCGGCCCAGGTGTGGGCCGTGGCGGCACCGGTGACGGCGACGGTCGTGGCCGCGACGGCGCGGGCGAGGGCGTGCGGGGCTCGTGCGCGCTCCACCCTCGCCTCCCACGTCACGCGCCCATCGTCGCAGACCGGGGCGGCCTGTGGGGTGGCTCGGTCTACCAGCCGTGCGGGTGCCCGTGGCGCCGGTAGTCGGCGCGACCCGGCGGTGGCGGCGCGAACGGGCCGCGACGCCGGTGCTTGAACCACATCAGCGGGAAGATGAGCAGGAACAGCGGCGCCTCGGCGATCACGCTCAGCACGATGAGCACGGCCAGGATGGGGAGCAGCGGCAGCCGGGGGCGCGAGCCGGGCCGCCCGGTCGCGCGGACCGGCGTGCGTGCCGGCGGCGCCTGGGGTCGCGGCAGGTCGCTGAAGAGCACCGCCAGGTCGGCTCGGGTGCGCGCCGTCCAGATCGCGTCGAGCCGCTCGTCGTACTCCTCGTGGTCGAGGCGCCCGTCGGCGTAGTGCATCGCGAGGTCCGCCATCGCCCGCTCGCGGTCGCTGTCGGCGATGCGCATGCGTGGGTCCGGCGCGGTCATCGCTCGCCGTCCCGTCCGTCCGCGAGGATGCCGTAGAGCCGGCGGCGGGTGTCGACCAGGACGTCGAGGGCGGCCTTCTTCTGCTGCTCCGAGCCCTGCGTGGCCAGCTGCCAGACGGCGCTGACGACCTGCCCGATCTCGCTCTTGATGTCGGCGTGGCCGGAGGGCTGGTCCGCCGGCACCTGCTCGGTGCGCGCGAAGGGCGCCCACACGGCGGCCAGCTCGGTGCCGTTCTCCTCGGCCCAGCTCGCGCCCGCGTCAGACAGCCGGATCGTGCGGCGCCCGTGCTCGTCGTCGGACTCGACGAGGCCCTCGTCCTGGAGCTGCTGGATGGTCGGGTACACCGACCCGGGGGAGGGGCGCCACTCGCCGTTGCTGAGCTCGGCGATCTCCTGGATGACCTGGTAGCCGTTGATGGGCTCATCGGCCTTCCGGGCGCGGTGGAGCACGTCGATGATCGCGGTGCGGACGTCGCCGCGGCGAACCCGCGGGCCCCGCTGCTGCGGGCGCTGCTGGGCGGTGGCGAAGCCGAAGATCTCGCCGAGCCACGGCGGGGGACCGCCGCGGTGGCCGCGTCCGCCGCCGGAGAACGCCTGCCCCCAACTGCTCCAGTCGGACGTCCCACGCGGCCGGCGGTAGTCCGGCTCGCCGCCGTTGCCGTGGTTGTTGTTCTCGTCGTTGCCGGGCCAGTCGGCGCCGGGCCATTGGTGTCCCATGTCGTGCTCCTCGCTCAGGGTGGAGATGGTCGGCGGAGCGGTACGTCGTGACCTATCGCTGACGTATCGCGATATATCGCGAGCGTACGCCTGGGCCAGAGGGCGGACAAGGGGGATCACCCTGGGACCGACCCTGGGATCGCCGGGCCACGACGTCGTGCTCCAGTACGTCCTGACCGGTCGCCGCGGCTAGAAGGCTCCGTAGGCGACTGGTGCCGTGAAGTAGAGCTCGACGCCGTCGGCGTTGGCCTCAGCCATCTGTGTCCCCTGCTCGGCTGTCAGCCGGGTGGTTCCGCGGTGGTCGACGAGGAAGGCCTGGCCGTGGGGTGTGCGCCAGAGGTGTCGGCCGGGGCCGACGACGCGGGTGGTGAACCCGCCGTGGGTCTTGGTGCGGTGGTGGCGGCGGCGTAGTGGGCCGGAGTTGTGGGGGCCGGTCTGGCCGGGTGGTCCGGTGTCGTCGTAGGGGACGGCGTGGTCGAAGTCGACGCCGTCGCGGGTGGCGGTGCGCGGGGTGTAGGGGAAGCAGTCGCCGCCGGTCTGG
>DATIAJ010000074.1:0-9990 GCA_035458105.1 Nocardioides sp.
GCGACTTCAAGCGGGTCGGTCGGGCGCCGAAGGCCGTCGCCGTCGCGCTCGCCTGCCAGATCGTGCTGCTGCCGGCGATCTGCTTCGGGCTGGTGGTGCTCTTCGACCTCCCGGCGCTGCTCGGCATCGGCATGCTGCTGCTCGCGGCCTCGCCGGGCGGCACGACCGCCAACCTCTTCAGCCACCTCTTCCGTGGCGACGTCGCCCTCAACATCACGCTGACGGCGATCAACACCGTCATCGCGGTCGTCACGCTGCCGCTCATCACCGGGCTCGCCATCGCCTGGTACGACCGGCAGGACGACGTCTCCATGCCGCTGGTCGAGATCGTCAAGGTGTTCGCGCTGATCCTGCTGCCGGTCGGCATCGGGATGGTCGTCAACGCCCGGGCTCCCGGCTTCGCGCGGCGGATGGACAAGCCGGTGCGGATCGGGTCGGCGGTGATCCTCGCGGTCCTGGTGCTCGGCATCCTGCTCGACCAGCGCGAGAACGTCGGGGACTACCTTGCCGACGTCGGCCTGATCGCCGCCCTCTTCTGCGCGATCAGCCTGGTGGTCGGCTACTACGTGCCGAAGGCGCTCGGCGTCACCGGCCCGCAGGCCATCGCCTCATCGATGGAGGTCGGGGTGCACAACGCGACGCTGGCGATCTTCGTCGCGGTCGAGGTGCTCGACGAGGTCGAGATCTCCGTGCCGGCGGCCGTCTACTCGCTGATCATGTTCGTCTTCGCCGCCCTGTGGGGCATGTGGGTCAGCAGGCAGGTCGGCACGCGCGAGGAGGCGTCAGTCGCCTGACAGGTCTGCGGCGACGTACGGCGCGAGCTCGCGCAGCGCCCGGCCGCGGTGCGAGATCAGGTCCTTCTCCCCCGGGCCGAGCTCGGCGGAGGTGAGGTCCTCGGCGTCGTGCTCGACCGCCACGAAGACCACGTCGTAGCCGAAACCACCGCTGCCCCGCACCTCACGGATGATGCGGCCGTCCATCCGGCCCTCGACGACGCGCTCCCGCCCGTCGGGCATCACCCACGCCACGGCGCACGTGAAGTGCGCACCGCGACGCTCGTCGGGTACGTCATGGAGCTGGTCGAGCAGCAGCTCGTTGTTGCGGGCGTCGCGTCCGCCCTCGACCGCCCTGGAGCTGCCCGACCACCGGGCCGACAGCACACCGGGCATCCCGTTGAGGGCGTCGACGCACAGACCGCTGTCGTCGGCGACCGCGGGCAGCCCCGTGGCCGCGACACCGGCGCGCGCCTTGAGCAGCGCGTTGCCCTCGAAGGTCGGCTGGTCCTCGACCGGCTCGACGTAGCCGTCCACGTCGCCGATGCCGAGCACCTCGATGCCCGGCACGTGCTCGGCGAGGATGCGCTGCATCTCGAGGATCTTCTTGGCGTTGGCGGAGGCGAGGAAGATCTTCACCGGGCCAGCGCCTCCTGCTGCAGGCGCGTCAGGTCGGCGCAGCCCTTCTCGGCCAGGGCCAGCAGGGCGTCGAGCTCGGCGCGGTCGAAGGCGACGCCCTCGGCAGTGCCCTGCACCTCGACGAACTTGCCCTCGCCGGTCATCACGACGTTCATGTCGGTCTCGGCGCGCACGTCCTCGACGTAGGGCAGGTCCAGGCGCGGCACCCCGTCGATGATGCCGACGCTGACCGCCGCGACCGAGCCGGTCAGCGGCTCACCGGTCAGCGCGCCGTTGGCCCGCAGGTGCGCGACCGCGTCCGCCAGGGCGACGTACGCTCCCGTGATCGCGGCGGTGCGCGTGCCGCCGTCGGCCTGGAGGACGTCGCAGTCGAGCACGATCGTGTTCTCGCCGAGGGCCTCGTAGTCGATCACGGCCCGCAGCGAGCGGCCGATCAGCCGTGAGATCTCGTGCGTGCGACCGCCGATGCGGCCCTTGACCGACTCGCGGTCCGAACGCGTGTTGGTGGCCGCGGGGAGCATGGCGTACTCGGCGGTGACCCAGCCCAGCCCCGAGCCCTTGCGCCAGCGGGGCACGCCCTCGGAGGCGGAGGCGGCGCACAGCACCTTGGTGCCGCCGAACTCCACCAGCACGGACCCCGCCGCATGGTCGAGCCAGTGGCGCGTGATCGTGATGGGGCGGAGCTCGTCGTCGGCGCGGCCGTCGGCGCGGGCAGCGGAAGGACCAGAAGTCATGGGCACGACCCTAGACGTGGCTGAGCCGGGTCCGGTCACCCCCGTGTGTCACCGGACCCGGCTCGGAGCCCCATCCCCAGTGAGACCGTCCACATGTGCGCGGCCCCACGCCGCGCAGCTCCCTCCACGCGGTTGGTACGTCCACCTTGGGGCCGCGGGGAGGCCGTGCGCATCGACCCTGAGGCCATGTCCATGCGACCAAAGTAGGAAATGTGCTCGTTACCCTGAGCGCCGTGGAGCCCCGACCCGACACCCAGCCCGAGCTGACGTGGGTGTCGCACGCCTGGCGCTACGCCGTGTGCCTCGTGCTCTCGGCCGCGATCTGGCAGACCGCCGCGGCGGCGGAGTGGCGGGACCACCGGCTGCTCTTCGCCGCCGAGGTGGTCCTCGGACTCGCCGCCTTCGTCCTGGTGTACTTCCGCCGTCGAGCGCCCGTGCGCATCGCGCTCGTGATCGCAGCGATGAGCGCCTTCTCCGGGATCGCGGCCGGTCCGGCCACGCTCGCTGCGGTCTCCGTCGCGACCCGGCGTCGCTGGCGCGAGGTGGTGCTGGTCGGCAGCGCGAACTTCGTCGCGGCGCAGACGTGGACGACGATCGCGCCGATCGAGGACAACGACTTCCTCGTCACCACGCTCGTCAACCTCGCCGTCAACACCGGGATGATGGGCTGGGGCCTCTACATCGGCTCGCGACGCGAGCTCCTCTGGAACCTCCGCAACCGCGCCGAGCGGGCCGAGCTCGAGCAGGAGCTGCGGCTCTCCCAGGCCCGTTCGACCGAGCGCGCTCGCATCGCCGGGGAGATGCACGACGTGGTCGCGCACCGCATCACCCAGGTCTCCATGCAGGCCGGTGCGCTCGCCTTCCGCGACGACCTCGACGGCGACCGCCTCCGCGAGGGACTCGGGCAGATCCAGCGACAGGCCAACGACGCGCTCCACGAGCTGCGCGACGTGCTGGGGGTGCTGCGCGAGGACGACGCGAGCCAGCCCACCGCGCGCCCGCAGCCGACGTACGACGACATCGACGCACTGGTGGACGAGGCGAGGTCGCTCGGCCTCGACATCGACTGGGCCGACCACGTCGACCGCGACGTGCCCGTGCCTCCGGCGACCGGTCGCACGGTCTACCGGATCGTGCAGGAAGGCATCACCAACGTCCGCAAGCACGCCCCGGGCGCCGAGCTGGCGATCCGCTCCTCCGGTGACGCGCGGGACGGCATCACCGTCGTGATCAGCAACCCGCTGCGCGACCGCCCCCCTGGCGCGCCCGGCGCGGGGCTGGGGCTCGTCGGGCTGCGCGAGCGCACTGAGCTGCGGGGCGGCCGGTTGCACCAGCACACGGTCGGGTCACGGTTCGTGCTGGAGGCGTGGCTACCGTGGACGGCGTGATCCGTGTGCTGCTCGTCGACGACGACCCGCTGGTCCGTTCGGCGCTGACCCTGATGCTCGGCGGGCAGTCCGACATCGAGGTGGTCGGCGAGGCCCCGGACGGTGAGGCCGGCCTGGCCCAGGTCGCCGAGCACCGGCCCGACGTGGTGCTGATGGACATCCGGATGCCGGTGATGGACGGCCTGGAGGCCACGCGCATCCTGCACTCGAGGCCGTCCCCGCCGTCCGTGGTGGTGCTCACCACGTTCGACGCCGACGACCACGTGCTGCGGGCCGTCGCGGCGGGCGCCGACGGGTTCCTGCTCAAGGACACCCCGCCCGGTGACATCGTCGGCGCGATCCGCACGGTGGCGGCCGGCGACGCGATGCTGTCACCGTCGGCCACGCGCAGCCTGGTGTCCCGCCTGCGCAGCACCTCGACGAACGACCGGTCCTCCACGGCCGCCGACCGGCTGACGGTGCTGACCGAGCGCGAGCTCGAGGTCGCCGTGTGCGTGGGGCGCGGGCTCAGCAACTCCGAGATCGCCTCCGAGCTCTACCTGTCGATCCCGACCGTGAAGTCGCACGTGTCGCGCCTGCTGACCAAGCTCGACGCCACCAACCGCGTGCAGGTGGCGATGGTCGTCCACGACGCGGGCCTGGTCTGAGGCCCGTCTAGACGTCGTACGTCGCCCCGGCGCGGGCCAGGTCGACCGGGCCCGACCACTCGGCGCGCGCCTCGGCCTCGGCGTCGGCCGGGTCGTGCCACGGCGGGACATGTGTCAGCACCAGCCGCTCGACACCGGCACGGGACGCCGTACGTCCGCAGTCGGTGCCGGTCATGTGGAGGTCGGGCGGGTTGTCGTCGATGCTGCGGAAGGACGCCTCGGCGAGCAGCAGGTGCGCGCCCGTGGCCACCTCGTCGAGCTGCGGGCACGGCCCGGTGTCGCCGGAGTAGACGAGCGTGCGACCACCGGCCGTCACCTTCAGGGCGTAGGCGGCGACGGGGTGGACCACCTGCCGGGCCTCGACGCGGAACGGGCCGAGCTCCACCACCATGCCCTCGGCGTTGCTGTCGTACTCCAGGAAGGCGAACTCCTCCGTCATGCCCGGGTCGAGCGGCAGGTCGTAGGCGCGCGCCATCCGCTCGGCCGTCCCGGCCGGACCCCACACGGGGATCTGCGGCTGCGGACCGGTCGGGTGGTACTTGCGCATCACGTAGTAGCCGCAGAGGTCGAGGCAGTGGTCGGCGTGGAGGTGGCTGAGGAGCACCGCGTCGACGTCGAGCGGGTCGACGTAGCGGTGCAGCTGGCCGAGCGCACCGTTGCCGAGGTCGAGCAGGATGCGCCAGGTGCGGCCATCGAGCTCCTCCTCGAGGAGGTAGCAGCTCGCCGCGGACTCGGGGCCGGGGTAGGACCCCGAGCACCCGACGACGGTGAGTCTCATCGACGACCTCCGGCGAACTGCGTCGCGCCGAGCAGCTCCGAGCCGAGGAAGCGGCGGCCGGTCGTGGCGAAGTCGTCGGGACTGCCGGTGGTGGAGAACGTGTAGTGGGCCTCGCCGTCGGGACGCATCAGGCCGGTGCGGGCCAGCATCTTGTAGACGTCCTTTGCGCACTCCTCCGCGGAGCTGACCAGGGTGACCTGGTCGCCCATCACGTAGGAGATCACGCCGGTCAGCAGCGGGTAGTGGGTGCAGCCGAGGATCAGCGTGTCGACGCCCGCCTCGGCCAGCGGGTCGAGGTAGTCGTGGGCGGCGGCGAGCAGCTCGTCGCCCCCGGTGACGCCCTGCTCGACGAAGTCGACGAAGCGCGGGCAGGCCCGGATGTGGAGGTCGAGGTGGGGCGCCGCGGCGAACGCGTCGTCGTACGCCATCGAGCTGGCGGTCGCGCGGGTGCAGATCACACCGACCCGCTGGTTGCGGGTGGCGGCGGCCGCCCGCCGTGCTGCGGGGAGGATCACCTCGACCACGGGTACGTCGTAGCGCTCGCGGGCGTCGCGCAGCATGGCGGCGCTCGCGGAGTTGCAGGCGATCACCAGCGCCTTGACGCCCTGCTCGTAGAGGTGGTCGAGGCACTCGAGGGCGTACTCGCGGACCTCGCCGATGGGCTTCTGGCCATAGGGCTGGCGGGCGGTGTCGCCGAGGTAGACGACCGACTCGTGCGGAAGCTGGTCGATCACCGACCGCGCCACGGTCAACCCGCCGAAGCCGGAGTCGAAGATGCCGATCGGCGCGTCGGCGGTCTCTCTCGGCATGGACGTCGGCACAGGGGAAGGCTAGGCGGTCGCACCGTCGCGGGTCACGCGGTCGCGTGCGTCGGCCGCGTCACACGGCCCTCGCCGGGTTAGGGTCGCCGCGTGACCCTGCGAACCGTGCTCGCCTCCGTGCTCGCCTGCTCGGCCATCGGGCTGTGCCCCGCGTCCGTCCCGGCCCAGGTGCCCTCCGGCGACCTGTCGCTGCCCACCCCGCGCGTCTCGGCCGACAACGCCGTCGAGTCCGTCGTGGCGATCTCCGTCGACGGGCTCAACACCGACGCCCTCGACAAGCTCGGCCGCGCGCGCACCCCGCGCCTGCACGACCTCATGGACTCCGGCGCGTCGACGCTCAACGCCCGTACCGAGCACGAGCTCACCATCACGCTGCCCAACCACACCGGGATGGTGACCGGTCGCCGCGTCGAGGCGACCACGGGCGGCCACGGCGTGACCTGGAACGACGACCGACGCCGGCCCGCAACCGTCCAGGCAGCTGCCGGCAAGCGGGTCGAGTCGGTCTTCACGCAGGTCGCCGCGGCGGGCGGCTCGACCGCGCTCTTCGCCAGCAAGACGAAGTTCTCGCTCTGGAAGCGCAGCTGGCCCCTCGCCATCGACACCACCCGCATCCAGCTCGACAACTCGCTCCTGGTCCGCTCGGTGCGGCGCGACCTGCGTGACCACGAGCGTGCCTTCCGATTCGTGCACCTCTCCCTGCCCGATGCCGTCGGCCACGACCACGGCTTCATGTCACCGCGCTACCTGCGCGCGGTCGAGCAGGTCGACCGCCTCGTCGGGGTGATCGTCGACGCCGTGCGCTCTGACGCCGAGCTCGTCGGCCGCACCTCGATCATCCTGACCAGCGACCACGGCGGGCTCGGCGACGGCCACTCCGACGCGCGCAAGCTGGCCAACTACCGCGTCGCGTTCATGGTGGCCGGTCCGGGCGTCCCGGCCGGCGCGGACCTCTACGACCTCAACCCCGACGACTACCGCGACCCGGGCAAGCGGCGTACGACCTACAGCCGGACGCCCCCGCCGGTCCGCAACGGCGACCTGGCCAACCTGGCGCTCGACCTGCTCGACCTCCCAGCCGTCCCGGGAAGTGAGCACAACTCCCAGCTCGATCTCGACGTCTCACCCCCACCTGCCTGACCCAGCCGCCCGGACGCCGGGCCGAGGAGATCTCATGTCCGTGTCGAAGAACCCCCTCCTGAGACGACTCGGCGTCGCGACCGCGCTCACGGTTGTTGCGTCCACCGTGGCGCTGGCCCCGGCGACGGGCCGCGAGCCGACGCCTGCCCAGGGCAGCGAGCGGGCCGCGGCAGTGATCGGCTGGCCGCCGGCCCCGCCTGCGCAGCTGGTCATCGACACCGGGGGCGCGGCCATCGGGCGCGAGGACTACGTGCCGGGCACGGTCACCCTCGACGGCGTCACCCGGGTCACGGAGGTGCGCGGACGCGGCAACTCGACGTGGGGCTGGGCCAAGAAGCCGTACAAGCTCAAGCTGGAGGAGGACGCCGCCCTCGTCGGGTCGCGCGAGTACGACGAGTGGGTGCTCCTCGCCGGCTACGCCGACCGCAGCTCGCTGCGCACGGCAGCCGCGTTCGCGATCGCGGCCCAGACCCGGCTCAGCTGGACGCCGCGCTTCCGCTTCGTCGAGGTGGTGCTCAACGGCCAGCCGCAGGGCCTCTACATGCTCACCGAGCAGGTGGAGGAGGGCAAGGGACGCGTCAACCTCCCCGACGACGGTTACCTGCTCGAGTTCAACCAGCGCTATCTCCGCGACGGTGAGCCCGGCTTCCGCACCCGGAGGGGATCCGCCATCGCGTTCAAGGACCCCGACGAGGTGACCAAGCAGCAGCGGCGCGAGGTGCGGCGCGCGGTCACCCGCTTCGAGAGGGTGCTCTACGGCCCCGACTTCGCCGACCCCGAGACCGGCTACACGGCGTACGTCAACGTCCGCAAGCTCATCGACTGGTACCTCGTCGAGGAGCTCTTCGCCAACCAGGACTCCAACTTCCAGTCCAGCGTGAACTTCAGCTGGGTGCCGGGCAAGCGCTTCGTGTTCGGCCCCGTGTGGGACTTCGACCTCAGCGCCGGCACCCGCTGGCGCGCGTCCTCGCAGCCCGACACCTGGGTGACCCGCGTCGGGCGCCACTGGGTCGCCCGGATGCTGCAGGACCCGGCCTTCTCCGCACGGGTCAAGAGCCGGTGGGCCCGCCTGAAGCCGATCGCACGCCAGGTCGTCTCGCAGATCCCCGCCGCGTCGGCAACCCTGGCTCCTGCCGCCGAGGCCGACTGGGCCCGGTGGCACGCCTCGGGCGACCTCGACTGGACCCACCACGGAAGCACGCGCCAGGCGGAGGTCGACTTCCTCGGCGACTGGCTCACGAAGCGGATCCAGTGGCTCAGCAACAACGAGGTGCGGCTCGGCGGGATCCGGCAGCGCACGCCCGAGCGCGAGCGGACGGTCTGGGTGCCGGTGCAGCTGCAGTCCGTGCCCGGCACCGCGGTCGACGTCGCGTACGTCGTCCAGGGCGGGACTGCCACCCCCGGCGAGGACTTCGTCGCCGAGCAGGGCTCGGTCACCTTCCCCGCCGGCCAGGCCGAGCGCGTCATCCCCGTGCGGGTGCTCGACGACACGGTGACCGAGGGTCGCGAGACCGTCGTCGTGACCATCACCGCTGCGTCCGGAGACGTCGTCGTCGGCTCGCCGTCGACGACCGTCGTGGCCATCGACGCCAACCGTCGCTGAGGTCGGGCCGCTGAGCCTGTCGACTCCCGCCGTGGCGGTCAGCGGCGCCTGACCGCCGCGGCCTCCCACGCGAGGGGCCACGGGTTGAAGCGACACCTGCCGGTGCCCTTGGACTGCTGCATCATCACGGGCGCCCGGCCGGGTCGGTTGCACGTGGCGTGCCCCTGCCCGAGCCAGTGGCCGGTCTCGTGGTTGACGACCAGGTGCCGGTAGTCGCGCAGCGACCGGCCAGCGCGGTTCCAGGCCGGCGAGGCGTGCCTCCAGCGCAGCTGGTTGATGACCACGTGCCGACCGACCCGGCACGACCAGTGCACCGAGCACCCCGACGAGAACGACGGGAGCGTGCCTGCCGCGGCGAGCACGAGCGTGAAGTCGCCGCCGCGGCGCACCCGGCGGAACTGCACCCCGGCTGTGCGCCAGCCGCGTGGGTGGTCGAAGGTCTCCTGCGCCTGCCGGCGGAAGACCTTCATCGACGCAGTCACCCGCCCGCGAGTGGTGACGGAGTAGGTGACGCGGCGGCTCACGGGGACGGCGTACGCCTCCACGGTCGGCTGCGTCGGCGTCGACGTCGCACGCCGGTGCTCGTTGCCGTCCTCCCGCACGGCCTGCGCCGGCGCTGCGGGGAGCGCGAGGAGCAGCGCAGCCAGCACGGGGCCCAGGACGGGGACGCGGGCGGCCCGGAGCATGCCGCGAGCCTACGCTCGAGAAGCGGTTTCGCGGTGGGCCCGGCGTAACGTCACCCCATGCCCATTGTCGAGGTCACGCACGACCCCCGGCTCGAGGCGGCGCGCCTGCGGACCCTTGCCCAGGCCCTCCCCCACGCGGTCTCGCTCGCCGTCGAGTGCCCCGAGGAGCCGTACGACGGTGTTCTCGAGACCGGCGATGTGGAGGTCCGCTTCCGTCCACGTGGTCCCCACGATCGCGGCGGGCTGGACATCGTCGTGGAGGTCCGATCGAAGTGGTTCGCCAGCCGTGCCGAGACACGTCAGGAACGGTGTGACCGCCTCTGCGCCGCGGTGATCGAGGCCGCAGGGACGTCGGCTGTCGGGGTCTATCTAGCCTTGCCGGTCGCCGCGTGGGCGCAGGGTGAGTAGCAGCGCCTGAAGCTGCGGCGATCAGGTGCGGGTCACCTCGGGACGCGCCGACATCCCCGCCGACGTCAGGTCTGCGGGGGGTGGAGCGGGGTCATGGTCGGCGGGGCCGCGGGATGCGGCCGACGCCCGATGGGTGCGGTGGTCCTGGGTCATCGATCGGGGTGGTGCCGGTGTGGTCGCGGCGGTAGCGGTACCCGTGCGGGCTGGTCCACTCGAAGACCCCGGGTGCGGCCATCTCGTAGCGCCAGGCGGAGTGGGTCTTGAGGCGGTGGTGGCTGCGGCACAGGGCGGCGAGGTTGTCGGTCTGCGTCGGCCCCGGCTGAGGTCTGCCTTCGGCTTCGGCGTCCGGGTCGTAGGGGATGACGTGATCGAC
>DATIAJ010000075.1:0-4136 GCA_035458105.1 Nocardioides sp.
TTCCGCCGCATCGACCCCTACGCCAAGCTGTTCGAGGAGCGCATCATCTACCTCGGCACGCCGATCAGCGACGACGTGGCCAACGCGGTCATCGCCCAGCTGATGTGCCTGGAGACGATGAACCCCGACACCGACATCAGCATCTACATCAACAGCCCCGGTGGCTCGTTCACGGCGCTGACCGCGATCTACGACACCATGAAGTTCATCAAGCCCGACGTGCAGACCGTGTGCCTGGGCCAGGCGGCCTCGGCGGCCGCGATCCTGCTCGGCGCCGGCGCCAAGGGCAAGCGGATGGCGTTGCCCAACAGCCGCATCCTGATCCACCAGCCCTACACCGAGGGCACGTTCGGCCAGACCTCCGACATCGAGATCCAGGCCAACGAGATCCTGCGCATGCGCGAGCTGCTCGAGAAGATGATCTCCGAGTCCAGCGGCAAGGACATCGAGCAGGTCAGTCGCGACATCGAGCGCGACAAGATCCTGACCGCTGAGCAGGCCGTCGAGTACGGCCTCATCGACGCGGTCATCGAGTCCCGCAAGGGCGCCCCGGTCCTCGCCTGACGGCGTGCCGAGGCTGAGCCGAGGCTCGAAATGATGGTCGACGACATCTCGTGTCCGGCCCCCGTCCGGGGCCGGCACGGGGTACCGTCGTACGGCCCTTTGTCAAGCACGACTGTGCAAGGTGTGGAGTGCCGGAGCCCCCATCCGGCGAGACTGGAGGACACGACTCGTGGCACGTATCGGTGACGGCGGCGACCTGCTCAAGTGCAACTTCTGCGGAAAGAGCCAGAAGCAGGTCAAGAAGCTCATCGCGGGCCCCAACGTGTACATCTGCGATGAGTGCATCGAGCTGTGCAACGAGATCATCGAGGAGGAGCTCGCCGAGGGCGCCGAGGTCAGCCTCGAGGAGCTGCCCAAGCCCCGGGAGATCTTCGAGTTCCTCAACTCCTACGTGATCGGCCAGGAGCACGCGAAGAAGTCCCTGGCCGTCGCGGTCTACAACCACTACAAGCGCGTCCAGGCCGGCCTGCAGCCCGTCAGCGGCAAGGCCAAGGACGACGTCGTCGAGGTCGCCAAGTCCAACATCCTGGTCATCGGCCCCACCGGTTGTGGCAAGACCTACCTCGCGCAGACCCTCGCCCGGATGCTCAACGTCCCCTTCGCGATCGCCGACGCGACCGCGCTCACCGAGGCCGGCTACGTCGGCGAGGACGTGGAGAACATCCTCCTCAAGCTGATCCAGGCCGCCGACTACGACGTCAAGAAGGCCGAGACGGGCATCATCTACATCGACGAGATCGACAAGGTGGCCCGCAAGGCGGAGAACCCCTCGATCACGCGCGACGTCTCCGGCGAGGGGGTGCAGCAGGCGCTGCTCAAGATGCTGGAGGGCACGACCGCCTCGGTCCCGCCGCAGGGTGGTCGCAAGCACCCGCACCAGGAGTTCATCCAGATCGACACCACCAACATCCTCTTCATCGTGGGTGGTGCCTTCGCGGGCCTCGAGCAGATCATCGAGCAGCGCGTGGGCAAGAAGTCGTTGGGCTTCACTGCAGTGGTGCGCGGCGCGGCCGAGCGCGCGGCCGACGACCTGCTGGCCCAGGTCCGTCCCGAGGACCTGACCAAGTTCGGCCTGATCCCCGAGTTCATCGGTCGCCTGCCACTGATCGCCAGCGTGAGCAAGCTCGACCGCGAGGCGCTCGTCCAGATCCTCACCGAGCCGCGCAACGCACTCGTCAAGCAGTACCAGAAGCTCTTCGACCTCGACGGCGTCGAGCTCGAGTTCACCGACGACGCGATCGACTCGATCGCCGAGGCCGCCCTCGAGCGCGGCACCGGTGCTCGCGGCCTGCGGGCGATCATCGAGGAGGTCCTCCTCTACGTGATGTACGACGTCCCCTCGCGAGGCGACGTCGCGAAGGTGATCGTCACCCGCGAGGTCGTCGAGGACGACGTCGCCCCGACCCTCATCCCGCGCGAGGCCGAGGGCCGGAAGAAGAAGTCCGCCTGATCCCTGGCTCGACATGACCACGGCGGTCTAGTCATTTCGGGCTATTCCGGGCCATCGACGCGGGACGTGCGTCATGGCCCGGAGAGACTGGCGTCTCGTCAGCATGTGGGAAGGGGACCCCGTGGGGGTTGACCAGAAGCGGCCGCTCGTCGGCTTCGCGCTCGTCGCTGTGCTCTGCGCCGTCCTGATGTCGGTGTCGGTCGGTCGCGGGTTCGGTCTCAGCGACATCGTCCGGCCCGGCAAACCCATCGCCGCGCCGGTGGAGCGCACCCCGGTCGAGCGGCCCGTGGAGTCCGCCGCGCCGGCGGCGCCGGCCGCGATCCCTGCCGAGCTGAACGCCCAGCCGCTGGAAGTGGTGGTCGCTGCCGCAGCCGAGCGGGCGTCTCGCGACACGGCGTCGGAGGACGCCGACGCCGCGGGTACGTCCGATGGCTCTGCGAACGACTCCGGCACCGCAGCCACCTCAGACGAGGGTGACCGGGGAACCGGGCGGTCCTCCGACCCCGAGACCTCTGACGACGACGGCTCGTCGTCGGCGGACCGCGACGCGGAGCGGGAGGCCGCCAAGGCCCAGCGTGCCGCGGAGCGGGAGGCCGCCAAGGCGCAGCGTGCCGCGGAGCGGGAGGCCGCCAAGGCGCAGCGTGCCGCGGAGCGGGAGGCCGCCAAGGCCCAGCGTGCCGCGGAGCGGGAGGCCGCCAAGGCCCAGCGTGCCGCGGAGCGGGAGGCCGCCAAGGCCCAGCGTGAGGCCGAGCGGGCAGCAGCCCAGGCCGCGCAGCAGGCAGCGCAGAGCACCGGCACCGGCCCGGGCAACGGCAACGGCAACGGCCCCGGCTCGAACAACGGCCACGGGAACGGCAAGGGCTGACACCCCACCACCGCTCAGCGGTGGGTGACGCAGGCTCTCAGGCGCCGGAAGGTGTCTCACGCACCGCTCGGACCGGACACACGAATCCCCCTCCCACACCAGTCCAGCGGGTGCGGGAGGGGGATCGGTCGTGCTCAGTCCTCGGTGGGGGCGAGCTCGGCGGCGGTCACCCGCAGCTCGGTGGCCGACTCGTCGGTGACGAAGTCCAGCTCACCGACGATGGTGCCGACGGCGCGCAGGTCGTCCTGCGCCTGCTGCGCAGCTTCGACGAGCGAGGCCGGGCCGGTGATCTCCACGCGGGAGAGCGGGGCGCGCATCTTGGCCTTGGCCTGAGACTTGGCGCCGCGGATGCCGGTCAGCGCGGTAGCCACGGCGTCGAGCACGAGCGGCTGCGAGGCCGCGGCCGAGCCGAGGTCGGCGGCCGTGGGCCAGGTGGCGTGGTGGATCGAGCCGTCCTGCCACCACGACCAGACCTCCTCGGTGGCGTACGGCAGGAACGGCGCGAGCAGCCGCAGCTGGACGTGCAGCGCGATGGCGAGCGTGGCACGCGCGGAGTCGGTGCCGGCGCCGCCCTCGGCGTCGTACGCCCGCTCCTTGACGAGCTCGAGGTAGTCGTCGCAGAACTCCCAGAAGAACTTCTCGGTGACCTCGAGCGCGGTCGTGTAGTCGTAGGCGTCGAAGGCCTCGGTCGCCCGGCGGACGACCACCTCGAGCCGGCCCAGCAGGGCGCAGTCGACCGGGGCGCTGACGACGGCCGGGCTGAGCTCGGTGGCGCCGACGTTGCCGAGGACGAACTTCGAGGCGTTGAGGACCTTCATCGCCAGGCGGCGGCCGACCTTCATCTGGGACTCGTCGAAGGGCGAGTCGAGGCCCGGGCGGCCGATCGCGGCGCGCCAGCGGACGGCGTCGGCGCCGTACTTGTCCAGGATGTCGGTCGGGACGACGACGTTGCCCTTGGACTTCGACATCTTCTTGCGGTCCGGGTCGACGATGAAGCCGGAGATCATCGCGTGCGACCACGGCACGACCTGGTGCTCGTAGTCGGCGCGGACGACGCGGGAGAACAGCCAGGTGCGGATGATGTCGTGCGCCTGGGTGGCCAGGTCGTAGGGGAACACCCGGGAGAACAGGTCGTCGTCGACCTCCCACCCGCCCGCGATCTGCGGGGTGAGGGAGGACGTCGCCCAGGTGTCCATCACGTCGGGGTCGCCGACGAAGCCGCCGGGCTTGCCGCGCTGGTCCTCGGTGTAGCCCTCG
>DATIAJ010000076.1:0-4685 GCA_035458105.1 Nocardioides sp.
GACGTCGTCGTCGACGGCGGCAACTCCCGGTGGACCGACGACATCGCCAACGCCGAGCTGCTCGCGGAGAAGCAGGTCGGCTACGTCGACTGCGGCGTCTCCGGCGGCGTCTGGGGCCTGGAGAACGGCTACGCGCTGATGTACGGCGGCGACGCCGACGACATCGCCAAGGTGCAGCCCGCCTTCGACGCGCTCAAGCCCGAGGGCGAGTTCGGCTCGGTGCACGCCGGCAGGGTCGGCGCCGGGCACTTCTCCAAGATGGTCCACAACGGCATCGAGTACGCGATCATGCAGGCCTACGCCGAGGGCTGGGAGCTGCTCGACAAGGCCGAGCTGACCGACAACGTCACCGAGGTCTTCCGCTCCTGGCGCGAGGGCACGGTCATCCGCTCGTGGCTGCTCGACCTCATGGTCGCCGCGCTCGACGACGACCCCGGCCTGTCGCAGGTCGCCGGCTACGCCGAGGACTCAGGCGAGGGCCGCTGGACCGTCGAGGCCGGTATCGAGCACGCCGTGGCCACCCCCGCGATCACGGCGGCGCTCTACGCCCGCTTCGTCTCCCGCCAGGACGACTCGCCGACGATGAAGGCCGTCGCCGCGATGCGCAACCAGTTCGGTGGCCACGCGGTCCGCTCCGCGGCGCCCAAGGGCGGCGACGCCGAGGGAACGACCGGCGCGGAGCAGTCCGAGACGGCGAAGAAGGCCGGCGCAGGCAGCGCCGAGGAGCCCGGCGAGAGCTGATGGACCCGTGCACGTCGCGCACCTGACCCTGCACGACTTCCGCTCCTACGCCGACATCGACGTCGCGCTGGAGCCGGGGGCGACGGCGTTCATCGGACGCAACGGCCAGGGCAAGACCAACCTCGTCGAGGCCATCGACTACCTCTCGCGGCTCTCCTCGCACCGGGTGGCGACCGACGCTCCCCTGGTGCGGGCGGGCGCCGACCAGGCCGTCGTACGCGCGTCGGTCGTGAAGGAGGGACGTACGGCGCTGCTCGAGGTCGAGCTCAACCCGGGGCGGGCCAACCGCGCCCGGATCAACCGCTCCCCCCTGCCGCGCCCCCGCGAGATCGTGGGTCTCGTGCGCACTGTGGTCTTCTCCCCCGACGACCTGACGCTGGTGAAGGGCGACCCGTCGGACCGGCGCAAGTTCCTCGACGACCTGCTCATCCTCCGCTCGCCGCGCCTGGCGGGCGTCCGGGCGGACTACGACCGGGTGCTCAAGCAGCGCAACAGCCTCCTCAAGACCGCCGGCGTCGCCCGCGGCTCCTCGCGTGACGCGGCCATGTCCACGCTGGAGATCTGGGACGACAACCTGGCCCGGGTCGGCGCGGAGATCCTGGGTGCCCGGCTCCGGCTGGTCGAGGACCTGCGTCCCTACCTCGGCAAGGCCTACGAGGCCGTCGCCCGCGGTGCGAGTCGGGACGACGCCGACCTCGAGTACAAGGCCAGCGTCGAGGTCGGCGACGACCTCGAACGGGCCTTGCTCGACGCCATCGCCGCCCGGCGCAAGGAGGAGCTCGACCGCGGCATCTCGCTCGTCGGGCCGCACCGCGACGAGCTGCTGCTCACCCTCGGCGACCCGGAGCTGCGCCTGCCGGTCAAGGGCTACGCCTCGCACGGGGAGTCATGGTCGTTCGCGCTCGCGCTGCGGCTGGCGTCGTACGACCTGCTGCGCGCCGACGGCGACGACCCGATCCTCGTGCTCGACGACGTCTTCGCCGAGCTCGACGCCGAGCGCCGCCAGCAGCTCGCCGAGCTCGTCGCCGGCGCCGAGCAGGTGCTGGTCACGGCCGCGGTCGCCGCCGACGTGCCCGCGGCCCTGCAGGGAGTGCGATACCTCGTCGCCGACGGGACGGTGACCCGTGACGACTGACGGCCAGTCCCCCGACGAGACGGCCGGGACGCCCGACGCACCCGACCCGGTCACCGAGGAGCACCGCGCCGACGGCCTCGACCTGGCCCGCGCGGCCGCCCGGGCGGCGGCCGCGAACCCGGGAGCCCCGCCCGCTCGCCGCCGCAGTGGCCCCGCGCGACGTCGTACCTTCACGAAGTCGTCGGGCGCCCGGCCCGACGACCGCGACCCCCAGCTGCTCGACCAGGCGATGGGTCGCCTGATCGCCAACCACGGGTGGGAGCTCGACCTCAAGGTGCAGGGCGTGTTCGGCCGGTGGGCCGAGCTCGTCGGCCAGGAGGTCGCCGAACACTGCACCCCGGAGACCTTCGACGACGGTCGGCTGGTGGTGCGCACCGACTCGACCGCCTGGGCCACCCAGCTCAAGCTGCTCGCGCCCACCGTCGTACGACGGCTCAACGAGGAGCTCGGTCACGGGACGGTCACCTTGATCGAGGTGCTCGGCCCGCACCTGCCGACCTGGACGAAGGGTCGGTTGTCGAGCCGCGACGGCCGTGGTCCGCGCGACACCTACGGCTGACCCCCTCCGGTCCTGCGAGAGCCGCGATCTGCCGATCTGGGAGCCTCCGGACCATATGGGGGCCCACCGCACCCCCTGTTCGACCGGCTGACAGGCCCGCACGGGCCCTCTCGGGCCACATTTTCGGTCGGATCCATCCCCAACCCGGGGTTGATGCTTCGGTTCAGGCGCTCTGACGGGTAATATGACACTCACGAGTCGCACGTCGTGTTGCCACCGCAACCGCAGCGACTCGACTCATGTCGAGCGCCCCCGGACCGGGTTCCGGGGCGAAGAGCAGAAGGCTGTGCCTTGAGCGAAGAGAACCACGAGTCCACCCCGGCCACCACCGACTCCCCCTCCGGTTCCGCTCCCGATCCACAGCCCGCCGACGCCCCGTCCGAGGCCGAGCGCGCCGAGGAGCTCGCGGCCGCCGTCGAGGAGGCCGCGCAGGAGAAGCGGTCCAACACCGCCGTCGACGGCACCGTCGAGTACGACGCGTCGGCGATCCAGGTGCTCGAGGGCCTCGAGGCGGTGCGCAAGCGCCCCGGCATGTACATCGGCTCGACCGGTGAGCGCGGCCTCCACCACCTCATCTGGGAGATCGTGGACAACGGCGTCGACGAGGCCCTCGCCGGCTACGCGACCCGCATCGAGCTCACCCTCCAGTCCGACGGCGGCGTCCGCGTCGTCGACAACGGGCGCGGCATCCCGACCGACACGGCCCCGGGCCAGGACATGCCCGCGCTGACGATGGCGCTGACGATGCTCCACGCCGGCGGAAAGTTCGGCGGCGGCGGCTACAAGGTCTCCGGCGGTCTGCACGGCGTCGGTGTCTCCGTGGTCAACGCGCTCTCCACCCGCCTCGTCGCCGAGGTGAAGAACCGCGGCCACCTGTGGCGCCAGGTCTTCCACCTCGGCGTCCCCGAGGCCGACCTCGAGCAGGTGCGTCCGCTCGAGGAGGGCGAGGGCACCGGCACCACCGTCACGTGGTACGCCTCCTCCGACATCTTCGAGCACACCAACTACAGCCTCGAGACCATCAGCTCGCGCGTGCGCGAGATGGCGTTCCTCAACAAGGGTGTCGAGTTCGTGGTGCGCGACGAGCGCCCGCAGGCCGACGCGATCATCGACGCCGTCGAGGACGACACCATCGCCCACGAGATCGACAGCGCCGGGCACGACGCGATGAAGCGCGCAGAGTCCGGCGGGATCGAGCAGGTCTTCAAGTACGACCGCGGTCTCGTCGACTACGTCGAGCACCTCAACCGCCGCAAGACCGTCGCCAACCCGACGGTCATCTCCTTCGAGGCCGAGACCGCCGAGGGCGCGTCGGGGCAGCACATGAGCCTCGAGGTCGCGATGCAGTGGAACACCTCCTACACCGAGTCGGTCCACACCTTCGCCAACAACATCAACACCCATGAAGGCGGCACCCACGAGGAGGGCTTCCGCGCCGCGCTCACGTCCCTGGTCAACAACTGGGGCGAGGAGTGGGGGCTGATCAAGAAGAAGGAGGACCGCGTCTCGGGCGACGACATCCGCGAGGGTCTGACCGCGATCATCTCCATCAAGCTCAGCGAGCCGCAGTTCGAGGGCCAGACCAAGACCAAGCTCGGCAACACCGAGGCCAAGGGCTTCGCGCAGCGCATCATGAACGACCAGCTCGGCGCCTGGCTCGAGCAGAACCCCGCCGAGGGCAGGGAGATCGTCCGCAAGTCGCAGGCCGCGGCGAGCGCCCGGATCGCTGCCCGCAAGGCCCGCGAGCTGGCCCGCAACCGCAAGGGCCTGCTCGGTGGCGGCGGCCTGCCCGGCAAGCTCAGCGACTGCCAGTCGACCAACCCGGCCGAGTGCGAGGTCTTCATCGTCGAGGGTGACTCGGCCGGCGGCTCCGCGCGCCAGGGCCGGGACCCGCGCATCCAGGCGATCCTCCCGATCCGCGGCAAGATCCTCAACGTCGAGAAGGCCCGCATCGACAAGGTGCTCGCCAACACCGAGGTCCAGGCCATCATCTCGGCGCTCGGCACGGGCATCCACGAGGAGTTCAGCCTCGAGAAGCTGCGCTACCACAAGGTCGTGATGATGGCCGACGCCGACGTCGACGGCCACCACATCAACACCCTGCTGCTGACGCTGCTGTTCCGCTTCATGAAGCCGCTGATCGAGCACGGCTACGTCTACATGGCCCAGCCCCCGCTCTACCGGCTGCGCTGGAACAAGCCGGCCGAGCACGAGTTCGTCTACTCCGACGCCGAGCGCGACGCGCTGCTC
>DATIAJ010000077.1:0-2370 GCA_035458105.1 Nocardioides sp.
TTCGAGGACTTCGCCGACACCGTCGACCGCGACGGCTTCCTCGTCTGCGTGGTCGACGACCCAGGCGCCGCACGCCTCGCCGGCCTGGCCCGCGACCGCGGCCTCGACGTCGTGACGGTGGGGGAGTCGCCCGAGGCCGACCTGCGCGTGCACGACCTCACGCTCGACGGCTCCACCTCGTCGTGCCGGGTCACCCGCGACGACGACGATCTCGGCGAGCTGCACCTGCGCATCCCCGGTCGTCACTACGTCCTCGACGCGGTCGCCGCGCTGGCCATGGGCCTGCGGCTCGACCTGTCCTTCGACGCCCTGGCCGAGGGCCTGGGCGGCTTCACCGGCACGGGCCGCCGGATGGAGCTCAAGGGCGAGGTCGCCGGCGTACGCGTCTACGACTCCTACGCCCACCACCCCGTCGAGATCCGCGGCGACCTCGAGGCGGCCCGCGCGCTCGCCGGCGAGGGTCGCGTCGTCGCCGCCTTCCAGCCCCACCTGGTCTCGCGCACCCGCATCTTCGGGGAGGCGATGGGACGCGAGCTCGGCGCCGCCGACGAGGTCGTCGTGCTCGACGTCTACGTTGCCCGCGAGGACCCCGACCCGGAGGTCACCGGGCTGCTCGTCGCCGACGCCGTCCCGCTGCCCGTCCAGCACGTCACCTACGTCGACGGGCTGGGCGCCGCCGCCCAGGCACTCGCCGAGCGCGCACGACCGGGTGACCTGGTCATCACCCTCGGGGCGGGCGACATCACGGGCGTCGGGCCACGGGTCCTCGACCTGCTCGGGGGTGGCTGAGTGGACCGCGAGGCGCCCGAGCGGGGCGAGCGCGACGCGGCCGCCACCACGAGCACCGGCATCGGCCGTGGGGCGGTCCACGACGGCCCACCCGCGCCGAGCAAGCAGGACGCCCGGCAGGCGGTCCGGCAGAAGAGGTCGGCGCGCCGGACGCGCCGCCGCTTCGCCCGGCGGCAGTGGGCCCGACGCTGGCTGTCCCTGCGCTACGTCCTGGCACTGCTGCTGGTGCTGGCCCTGCTGGGCACGTCGATCCACCTGGTCTTCTTCTCGACCCGGTTGCAGGTCAAGCGGGTCGAGGTCGTCGGCAACAGCCTGCTGAGCGACGGTCGGCTCCGCGAGGTCGCCGACGTCCCGGTGGGTGAGCAGCTCGCCCTCGTCGACCTCGGCCGGGCCGATGCCCGCGTCGGCTCGCTCGCGGAGGTGGAGTCCGTCGACGTGACCCGCACCTGGCCCGACGCCGTACGCATCTCCGTGGTCGAGCGGACCGCGGTGGCCGTGGTGGAGCTCGCCGGGAGGCTGCGCGGCCTCGACGCCGACGGGGTCGTGTTCCGCGAGTACAAGAGCGTCCCCCGGCAGATGCCGCGCGTGCGACCCGGGTCCAACGCCGGGACCGACGCACTGCGCGAGGCGGCCACGGTGGTCAGCGCCCTGCCGGCCGACCTCGTCACGCGGGTCGACCACGTCGAGGTCGCCACCGTCGACCAGATCACCCTCGTCATGCGCGACCAGCGCCAGGTGCTGTGGGGGAGCGCGGAGGAGTCGGAGCTCAAGGCCCAGGTGGTCGACAAGCTGCTGGCCGCCCAGAAGGCCCCCTACTACGACGTCAGCGTCCCGGGGAACCCGACCTACCGCACGACGCCCTGAGCCCCGCCGGCAGAAATTCTTTGCCGACATGCCGTCCGTGGGCGTGTCCGCCGGTGATCGGCGCCTCTCGGTGCCTACTGTCTGGCGAAAGGCGAGGTTGACATAACTATAACCCTCAGGCTCACGGTTAGAGTTCCGCAAGCCGCGGAGGGTGCAGGGACCTCGTCCACCCAGACATCACCCCCAGACTTCACAGACCCACTCGAGGAAGGCCCCGGAGCCGTGGCAGCAGCGCAGAACTACCTGGCGATCATCAAGGTCGTCGGCATCGGTGGCGGCGGCGTGAACGCCGTCAACCGCATGATCGAGGTCGGCCTCAAGGGCGTCGAGTTCATCGCCATCAACACCGATGCCCAGGCACTCCTGATGAGCGACGCCGACGTCAAGCTCGACATCGGCCGTGAGCTCACCCGCGGCCTCGGTGCCGGCGCCAACCCCGACGTGGGTGCCAAGGCCGCCGAGGACCACGCCGACGAGATCGAGGAGGTCATCAAGGGCGCCGACATGGTCTTCGTGACCGCCGGCGAGGGCGGCGGTACCGGCACCGGCGGTGCGCCCGTCGTGGCCCGCATCGCCCGCTCGCTGGGTGCCCTGACGATCGGCGTGGTGACGCGGCCGTTCGCCTTCGAGGGTCGTCGTCGTGCCAACTCCGCGGAGGAGGGCATCAGCCAGCTCCGCGAGGAGGTCGACACCCTCATCGTGATCCCCAACGACCGG
>DATIAJ010000078.1:0-17536 GCA_035458105.1 Nocardioides sp.
GCGAGTCACGCGGGAGGTCGAGGGAGACGTCCTTGAGGTTGTGCTCCCGGGCGCCCCGGATGATGAGCTGGTCGGCCACAGTGGTCCTCGTTCTGGGTCCTCGTCTTGGCGGTGACGATCTGATGGGACGGAGTCGAACACATGTTCGTCCCGGGGCGGCGTCGCGCGCAAGCCGACGCACCGATCCACCCTCTCACGCGGCACCGACAGCGAGCCCATCGTCCACCCGGCAGGGTGGACCGTGGGGTGCCCGTCGAAGTGGCACGATGGGCGGGTGATCGACGTCCCGAGACCCGGCCCGGACACCATCGCCCGAGCCGATCGCGCGCTCGTGCGCACGGTCGACGCGCTCTCCTCCTCCGAGTATGCCGAGCCGTCCCAACTCCCGGGCTGGACCCGGGCGCACGTCGTGGCCCACCTCGCGCTCAACGCCGAGGGACTGGCCGGCGTGCTGCACGGGGCGCACGTCGGCCAGCCGCAGCCGATGTACGCCTCCCCCGGGGCACGCGACGCCGACATCGAGGAGCTCGCCACTGCCGCGCCCGCCGACCTGCGCGAGCGCCTCCTGGCCGGCACCGCCCGCTTCGGCGAGGCGCTCGTCGCGATGCACGAGACCGACTGGGACGGCCGCTTCGAGCGCACCCCCGGAGGGCCCGACTTCGCCCTGCGCAACGTCACGCTGATGCGGCTGCGCGAGGTCGAGATCCACCACGCGGACCTCGGCACCGGCTACACCCCCGACGACTGGCCCGACGACTTCCGCGCGATCCTGCTGGAGTCCATGACCAAGCGCCCCTACCCGACGCCCTTCGACGTACGACCCACCGACCTCGACCACACCTGGCACTACGGCCAGGGTGACGCCGGGAACGGCCCCGTCGTCACCGGTACATCGGCCGCGCTGGGCTGGTGGCTCACCGGCCGCGGCTCCGGCGAGGGCCTCACGTCCGACTCGAACGACCTCCCGGAGGTGGAGACATGGTGACTGGCGACGCAGGAGACGGCGACTACACCGGCGACGTGACACCCGGTGGCGACGCCGACGTGCGCACGCTGGGCGACTTCACCGTGACGAAGGTCGCGGTGGACCCCGAGATGTCCAACAACTGCTACCTGCTGCTGTGCTCGGTGACCGATGAAGTCGTCCTCATCGACGCCGCCGCCGAGCCCGAGCGGCTGCTCGAGCTGATCGGCGACCGCTCGCTGACCTCGATCGTCACGACCCACCAGCACTGGGACCACCACCGGGCGCTCGCCGCCGTCAAGGCCGCCCACCCGTCGGCGCTCGTCGTCGCTGGCGCCCCTGATGCGGACGCCATCGAGGAGCAGACCGGCGTGCGGGTCGAGCGTCGGGTCGGCGCGGGCGACAAGGTGGCCGTGGGCCCCTGCGACCTCGTGGTCGTCCCCGTCGCGGGACACACGCCCGGCTCGATCTGCCTCCTCCTCGACGACCCCGCCGTCGCCCCGAGCCCGCACCTGTTCACCGGCGACTCGCTCTTCCCCGGCGGGGTGGGGGCCACGTTCGGTGACGCCGAGGCGTTCGCGCAGCTCATCACCGAGGTGGAGACCAAGATCTTCGACCGGCTCCCCGACGAGACGTGGTTCTACCCCGGCCACGGCGGCGACGGCCGGCTCGGCGACGAGCGGCCGCACCTCGAGGAGTGGCGCGAGCGCGGCTGGTGAGTCCCGCGGACCTGCGTGGCAGTCTGGACCCATGAGCACGCGTGAGCTGACCCTGGCCGACTTCGAGCAGACCGTGAGCGGCGAGGGCATCGTCCTCGTGGACTTCTGGGCTGCCTGGTGCGGCCCCTGCCGACAGTTCGCCCCCGTCTACGAGAAGGCGTCGGAGGACAACCCCGACATCGTCTTCGGCAAGGTGGACACCGAGGCCGAGCAGCAGCTGGCCCAGATGGCGGCGATCACCTCGATCCCGACCCTCATGCTCTTCCGCGACGGGATCCTGCTGTTCAACCAGGCCGGCGCCCTGCCGCCGCAGGCCCTCGCCGGGGTGATCGAGCAGGCCCGCGACCTCGACATGGACGCCGTACGCCAGGAGGTGGCCGCCGCACAGGAGGCCGCCGCCAACGCCCCGCAGGACGAGGTCGGCCTCGACGAGTTCGCCGCCGCCCACAGCCAGGGGGCCTACGTCGTGGACGTGCGTGAGGACGCCGAGGTGGCCGGCGGCCGCGTGCCCGGCGCCGTCCACATCCCGATGAACGACGTCCCGGCCCGCGTCGAGGAGCTGCCGACGGGCGTTCCGGTCTTCGTCATCTGCCAGTCCGGCAACCGCAGCCGCGCCGTCGTCGACCACCTGCGCGCGAAGGGCATCACGGCGATCAACGTCGCCGGCGGCACCGGCGGATGGGCGAAGCGGGGCTGGCCGCTCGAGGCCTGAGCGCGCCCGACGCGAGCGTCCAGCGTCAGAGCATCCGGCGGAGGATCGCCGGCCGCAGGTTGGTCGACAGGTGGGCGGCGAGCGCCACGAAGAACGCGACGTGCGCGCCGACGTGGAGCGGCAGCCAGGCATCGTCACCGGTGGTGACGAGCACGAGGCCGCTGAGCGGCACGACGATGAGCAGCAACAGGAGCGCGCGCTCGGTCCAGTGCACCAGGCGTCGCTGACCTTCGGAGAGGTGCTCCGACCACGGCGGCAGGCCGGCGATCCTGCGCCACAGCGGTCGTACGACGCCCAGTGCCAGCACCGTGAGCCCCAGGAGCAGGTGCAGCTCGGCGAGGTCGAAGCCTCCGCCGACCAGGTCGTAGTCGTCGGCGCGGGCCTCGCACGCCTCCTCGAGCCGGTCGAGGCGTTCCTCCTCGGCGTCGCTGGTGTCGCCACCGCTGCGCTCCTCCCCCGCCGGGTCGCAGTCGCCGTCGAGGTCGAGGTTGTAGCCGACGACGAACTGGGCGGCGACGGCCAGCACGGTGAGCCAGTGCAGGACCTTCTGCGAGGCGCGGTAGCCACGCGCCTCCCCCGTCGTCGTCACGCCGCGATGCTAGGTGCTCCGGGGCGGGCAGAGGTGCCACCACGGTGGGATAACCTCGCCGCGTGCTGATCAGCGACTCGCGCAAGGTGCTCTTCGTCCACGTCCCCAAGACGGGCGGCGTGTCGGTCGAGGAGACCGTCAAGGAGGCCTGCCCCGACGCCCGAAAGGCCCGGATCCCGATCGGCCGCCACGCGACGCTCGGCAAGATCATCAAGACCGAGCCCCAGGTGATCGACTACTGGACCTTCGGCTTCGTCCGCAACCCGTGGGCCCGGATGGTCTCCTGGTACTCGATGATCTCGGCCTGGGACCGCCGGCACGGGCCGCGGAGCGGCAAGCCGCAGGACGTCAAGCACAACTCGATGCGCGACGGCAACGCCATGTGGCGTGCGGCCGCTGCCTACTCCGGGTTCGACGAGTTCGTGATGCGCGGGACCGAGGAGCTGCCGCGCGTCGGCACGCCCCAGATCACCTACCTCCGTGCCCCCAAGCGCAACCGTGAGGTCGACTTCATCGGTCGCACGGAGAACTTCGTCGAGGACCTGCAGCGGGTGCAGGTGGAGCTCGGCCTCGAGCCGTCCACGCCGGTGCACAAGAACAAGTCCAAGCACGGCACCTACCACGACTACTACACCGACGAGACCCGTCAGCGCGTCGCAGAGGTCTACGCCGAGGACATCGAGCTCTTCGGCTACACCTTCGACTGAGCACCTACGACTGACCCGGCAGCCGGGTCCCCCGCGCGCCCGCCCACTCGCCGGTGGCCTCGAGCCGGCGCCACACGGCGTACTCGGGCGCGAAGTGGGCCGCCAGCGCCTCCCGCGTGGCGAAGCCCAGCTCGCCGCGCTCGGCGGTCGAGGCGTTGCGTCGCTCGAAGTCGAGCGGGCGCCCGATCCGCTCGGCGAACCACGCCGACCAGACCTCGGGGCGCTCGACGGCGAGGACCCGGTCCACGGCGACAGCGCCCTGGGCCTGGATGAACTTCGCGGGGCGGCCCTTCGGCACCGGCGCGTCGTCGTGGCCGGCGAGGTAGTGCAGGGCGAACTCCTCGAACGTCATGTCGGCGGTCGACTGCCGGCTGTCCTCGCGGGCGCGGTAGCGCCACCACGACTCCAGCCAGGCGATCGGCTCGCGGAACATCGTGACGAGCTCGTAGGACTCGCGCGGGTGCCCCTGCTCGGCCAGCTCACGGGCCCTGGTGTGCACGAAGCCGCGTGCCGGCAGGTGCTTGCGTCCCGGCGGGGCGCTGACGACCTCGGTGGCGTACGGCGCCAGCGTCCGCTCGAGGGCCGTGCTCGCCGTCTTGGGCAGGGCAAGGAGCACGAAGTCCCGCCCGGGCCCGAGCTCGAGGAACGTCATCACCGCCCGATCATCCCGCATGCCCCGGTCCGGGCAGTGCTGGGCTAACCTCGCGGCCGTGCTGATCTCCGACACCAAGCGCGCGCTCTTCGTGCACGTGCCCAAGACCGGCGGGGTGTCGGTCGGGGTCGCCTTCGAGCGCTGCTGCCCAGACGCGCGGAGCAAGGCGCCCGGCGTGACGCCCCCGCTCGGCCGACACGCGCCGTACGCCCGGATCCTGCGCGCGGAGCCGCAGACGGCCGACTACTGGTCGTTCGCGTTCGTGCGCAACCCGTGGGCGCGGATGGTCTCGTGGTGGTCGATGATCCAGGACTGGGACCGCGAGTGGGGTCCGTCGAGCGGACGGCCGCAGGGCGCGGCGGCCACGCGGATGCGCGGCAACGACATGTGGCGGGCCGCGGCGGCGTACTCCGGCTTCGAGGAGTTCGTGCTGCGGGGCACCGAGGAGCTGCCACGGGTCGGCCGGCCGCAGGTGGACTACCTGCGTGCGCCGGACCGCGAGGTCGACTTCGTCGGACGGACGGAGTCGTTCGCCGACGACCTGGCCGAGGTCGAGCGACGGCTCGGCGGCGACCCGGTCCACGTCCCCCACCGCAACAAGTCGCCGCACGGCAGCTACCGCGACTACTACACCGACGCGACGCGAGCGAAGGTCGCCGAGGTCTACGCAGCAGACCTCGACGCCTTCGGCTACACGTTCTGAGGCGTCAGGCCGCCCGGTACTGGGCCCAGGCGTCGCTCATCCGGGCGACCTGCCCGGCGGTGAACTGGTACATGCAGGAGTCCTGCGTGTAGTCCATGTAGTTGTGGATCGGGTCCACGCCGGGCGAGGTACAGGTGTCGGCACCGACCGGGCAGTTGAACTGCGGACCGGCCTCGGCCGGGGTGTCGGCGACCTGGTCGCCCTGGCCCCGGCACCCGCCCTGGAACGTGTGGTAGAGCGCGAGCCAGTGGCCGACCTCGTGGGTCAGGGTGTCACCGAGGGCGTACTTTCCGGCCGTGCCGCCGGGCATCGACTCGTCGAGGATGACGACGCCGTCGTTGCTGCTGAGCTTCTTGGTCGGGAACGTCGCCCAGCCGAGGAGGTCGTCGCCGATGTTGGCGGTCCACACGTTGAGGGTGTCCTTGCCGCCGACCCGGGTCGCCGCCTTCATCTCCTTCTCGACGTTGCCGGGCACGACGCCGTACCACGCGTCGTTGTACGAGAAGTCGATCCCCTGGAGCTGGAACTGGAACGGGCTCGCGGCGGACGACTCCGTGCCGGTGCGGCCGGCGTACGCCTCGTTGAGGACGCTCATCTGGGAGTTCACCAGGGTGGTGAGGCGGTCCTCGGCGGCGGTGCCGTTGCTCGCCTCCGCGGCCGGGAGCACGACGTGGAAGTAGGTCGGGACGCTCACCGAGGCGGCGGCGAGGGTGGCGGAGTTGTCCAGGACGAAGTACTGCTCGCCGGTGCCGGCGAAGGGCTTCGGCTCGTTGGCCTTCGCGCCCTGGCGCACGCGCGCGGTGGCGTTCTCGTCGGCATGCTCATCGGCATGGCCGTCGACGCACTCGGCGGCCTTCGGGGACGGGGCGAGCGCGGTGGCGGGCACGGCAGCGGTGGCGGACAACGTGGTGGCGACGAGCGCCATGGCGCCGGCCATGACGAGGCCGCGCAGGGGACGGGAGTGGTGCATCCGAGATCCTGTCTGTGTGACGTAGGAGGAACAGCAACCTAACCGAGCGGTCAGTAATGACAACAGCCCCTCGCGCCCTTCCGCTCCGGCCCGCGGGCTGCCACATTCCTCCCGTGGACGCACTCGACGGCTGGACCCGCAGCGAGCACACCGCCGACGTGGCCGGTGAGCCGACCACCCATCCCGTGTGGCGTCGCGGGACCGGCCCGGGGGTCGTCGTGGTGCACGAGCTGCCCGGACTGACCGCAGGCGTGATCCGGTTCGGCGAGGAGCTGGTCGCGGCCGGCTACACAGTGCTGCTGCCCCACCTGTTCGGACCCGCCGGGCGCGAGTTCGGCGCCGTCGACGTGGCCCGGGTCCTCCCTCGGGTCTGCGTCAGCCGGGAGTTCACCAAGCTCGCGCGCGGCGTCACGGCCCCCGTGGCCGGGTGGCTCCGATCCCTCGCGCGCGAGCTCCACGCCGAGCTGGGCGGCCCCGGCGTGGGGGCACTCGGCATGTGCTTCACCGGCGGATTCGCGCTGGCGATGATGGTCGACGACAGCACTGTCGCGCCTGTCCTCTGTCAGCCCAGCGTCCCGTTCATCGGCCTCCCCGGTCGCGCCGCCGACCTCAACCTCTCCCCCGCTGACGCCGACGTCGTACGCCGCCGCGCGGCCGACGGCTGCTCCGTGCTCGGCATCCGCTACGCCTCCGACCCGGCGATCGGCGACCGCTTCGACACGCTCACCTCGCTCATCGGCGACGCCTTCATCCGGGTCGAGCTCGAGGGCTTCGGCCACTCCACCGTCACCGAGCAGCGCTCGCAGGTCGCCGTCGACGCGGTGCTCGACTTCTTCGGCGCGCGACTGCGTTAGGTCGTTCCAGGGACGCAGAGCAGACCGGGGAAGCTCGTCGTGACATAGGGAGCACGATCCTCCCCACTGTGAGCACTCAGCCGAGCGTGATGTGGCCGCGGTAGTAGTACACGCCGGTCGTGACCTCGTCCTTGAAGTCGAGCCGTCCGGTGACCCCCGCGAAGCCGCCGGTCCCGGACCTCACGGAGATCGGGTGCTGGCAACGTCCCTTGGTCTCGACTCCGGTCGACACGTCCGGATCCCACTTCGACTCGAACCGGTACGTCGTCGTGAAGGTCCCCACGGGCCCACCGTGCAGGCTGGCGACGACGAGCTCCCTGCCGGCCTCGATGTAGACCCCGCTCGGCGCGCCCAGGTCCTTGGTCGTGACGACGTCCGTGTAGAGGCAGCCCTCCAGGTCGCCGGTCAGGATCAGCCCCGGGTAGTCGTCGAAGCCCGCGGGGGGCGCCCCGCACTCGGTGCCGGCAGTGTCGTACGTCCCGGACCCGGAGACCTGGGTGGTGCCTGCCGCGTTCGCAGGGGTCACCAGCCCCGCCCCGAGCGAGCCGCCCGTCAGCATGCCCAGCAGTGCCAGTCGACAGATGGTCGTGCGCATGATTCCTCCATCAGCCGTCGGGCATCTGGGGCGACGCGGTTCGCCGTACCTGACCGAGCGACCTCTTGGCACTCTTCCGGACAATCCGGGCATTGCCCATCCGGGCTAGCCCGCGCGTCCAAACCCCGTCCAAGAGGCCGCCCACCGCACCCGGTCAGCTGAGGTCGACCACGACGATCGTGTGGTTGTCGGGCTCACCGGCGGCCACCACCGCGCTCGCGACCTCGTTGGCGACCTGCTGGGCCGTCGCGGGCGACGCCAGCAGCGCCTCGAGGTCCGCGACGACCGAGTGCACGCCGTCCGTCGTGAGGACGAGGCGGTCACCGGGCTCGAGCCCGACCTGGAGCTCGTCGGTGACGACGCCCGGCACGAGAGCCCGGTTGAGCAGGTTGCGGTGCGGGTGGGAGCGGACCTCGTCGACGGTCAGCTGTCCGCTCTCGAGCAGCGCCGCCACGACCGTGTGGTCATGGGTGACCTGTCGGACCTCGCGACCGCGCACCAGCCACACGCGTCCGTCCCCCACGTGCGTCACCGACGCTAGGCGCCCGGTGATCGTCACGGCGGTGAGCGTCGTACCCGACGTCGGCGCGTCGGGGAGCGCGTCCGTGATCTCGGACGCCACGACCGCGACGGCGTCCTCCAGGCCGCCCGACCCGAACGCCGCGAGCACCGCGGCAGCGAGGTCCGCGCGCTCCCCGAAGCCGTCGGCGACGGCCACGAGGCCGGGCGTGGCAACCAGGGCGTCCTGCTGGTGCGGCCGTCCGCCCCGGCGGTGGCTTGTGCCGATCTCTACGTGCAAGGTGTCTGTGGAAGTGGTCATGGGTGGTTCCTCGCTCTCGAGCCGTTCAACGAGGGCGGAGACGACGTCCCGGCGGCTGGCCGTGTCGTGCTCGACCTGGAGCCAGTACGCCCTGACCAGCTGCGCCGCAGCAGCCGGCGACGCGCCGAGGACCTCCTCGATCCGGGCCAGCGGCATGCCGACCAGGCGGAGCATCGCCACGAGCCGCGCCTTTTCGAGCTGGCTCGGCGCGTACCGGCGGTAGCCCGAGCGCGGGTCGACCTCGGCCGGCCGCAGCAGCCCCAGGTCGTCGTACAGCCGCAGCGCCTTCGGCGTCAGGCCCGACTCCCGGGCGAAGTCGCCGATCGTCCAGAGCTCCGTGGTCATCGTCCCCATCCTCCCCGGTGACGGTCACCGGTGCGACGACCGTGCGGCTTCCCGCAGGGGGAAGGTCAAGACGCCCTCAGTCAAGGGACGCGATGAGCCGCCGCACGGTCTCCAGCGCCCCGCGCGAGGTCTCCGGAGCGGTGTGGCGGTAGTAGGTCCATCCGCTGATGGCCGGCGCCAGCGCGAAGCCGCGGGCCCGGCGGTAGGCGGCCTCGTCGAGGCCGACGGCCTCGCGGTAGGGCTCCGAAGCGGCCGGCGGGACGTAGCCCCACATCGCATTGAGCTCGATCGCCGGGTCGCCGCGGCCGGCGGCACCCCAGTCGATCACGGCCGTGAGGCGACCGTCGCGGACCAGGATGTTCCCGTCGTGCAGGTCGCCGTGGAACCAGCAGGGCTCACCGTCGTACGCCGGTGCGGCGAGGGCGTCCTCCCACACCGCGAGCACCGCGTCGCGCGAGACCTCGGCCGGGTCCGCCTTCGCGGTCCACTCCCGCACCCAACCGTCGAGGGCCGGCAGCGGGCCGCCCCGTCCCTCGGTCGTCACCGGGCCGTCCATCCCGGGCACCTCGCGGCAGGCCCGCACGAACGCGCCGAGCTCGGCCGCCCACTCCTCCGGGTCGTACGACGCCTCGGTGGGGTTCGCGCCGTCGAGCCACGGCACGACCGTCCAGGGCCAGGGGAAGCCCTCACCCGGCTCGCCGAGCGCCACGGGGGCAGGGATCGCCACCGGCAGGTGAGCAGCGAGGCGGGGCAGCCACGTGTGCTCGAACGCCACGGTCTCGGCCGGCCCCGGGATGCGCGGCATCCGGACCAGCAGGTCGTCCCCGAGGCGGAACAGCTGGTTGTCGGTGCCGAGGGGCGGGAGCCGCCGCACCGGCAGCGCAGCCCACTGGGGGAACTGCGCGGCCACGAGGCGTCGTACGGTCTCGTCGTCCACCACGAGCTCGTCGGCATGCATCCCTGTCGTCATCAGGCAGGACCGTAGCGGGCGCGGGTCACTCCGGCACGTGGGTTTCCGTCCCGCCCTCGCGTGCCCGCCGGAAGAGCTCGACCAGCAGGTTGGCGTAGCCGAGCGTGTCGTCGATGGCCCGGTGCGTGTGCGCGACCTCGCCGAACCACGCGCTGGGGAGGGTGTCGACGTCGACGATGCCGACGGACGTTCCCGTCACCGCGGCCGCATAGCTCCGCAGGCACAGACCAGGACCCACGAACAAGCGGTCGGTCTCGTGGTGGCCCTGCCGGATGCCGTAGGGGGTGAAGCGGCGCAGGTAGTGGTCCATCCAGATGCCGTCCAGCGCGAGCGGGAAGGCCGCGAACATCCGCGGCCAGGGCAGGTCCTGCAGCCATGCGACGTAGCGCTCCATCACGCGCACGACCGGCTCCGCATGGCGCGTCGCTGCCTCCCACGCGCCGGGCTGGGTGGCGAACCATGCCATCGTGGCCGGGTCTGGGGCGGTGCCGGGCAGGGGCTCCAGCACGGCCTCGAAGCGCCCGTGCTCGACCCCGTCCGCGCTCACGGCGACGGACGCGAAGGAGCGCATGGAGTGGACGCCCGGCCACGGGCCGTCGAGCTCGACGTCGGTCACCACGTAGGTCCACGGGTCTGCGGCTGGAGTCGTCACGCAGGAGATCATGGTGCGTACCAGTGAGTAACATGATCTCGTGAGCTTCCTGTCGCGCCAGACCGTGATCGCCGCCCTGACCGCCAACGCCCTGCGACCACCGCGCGGCCAGCGCAGCGGCGTACCGTCGTTCGCCGCCGGATGGCTCTTCGGCGAGACGGCGCCGCAGATGCTGGCGCTGACCGCCCTCGACGCCGCGACCCACCTCACGAGGAGCCGGCGCACCGGTGTCCGCGCCAAGGCCGGGCTCGCCCTCGCCGGGGCCAGCGCGCTCGGGCTGGCCCACATGGTCCGGCAGAGCCACCGCGCCGCCGACGCCCTGGACGATGCCCTCGTCGACGGCCTGGGCATCGACTACGTCGAGCAGCTCGACGAGGCTCCCGACCCGGCCGACCTCGCGACCCCGTGGCGCAAGCTCGCGCGGCCCTTCGACTTCCGCGACGACGCCGTACGGGTGATCCGCAACCTGCCCTACTCCGAGGCCGGCCGCCGCGGGCACCTCGACATCTACCTGCCCGCGGGCGACGACGCGATCACGGACGCGCCAGTGCTCCTGCAGGTCCACGGCGGCGCCTGGACGGTCGGCCAGAAGGAGCACCAGGCACGGCCCCTGATGAACCGGATGGCGGCCAAGGGCTGGATCTGCGTGGCGATCAACTACCGCCTCTCCCCCCGCGACCCCTGGCCGGCCCACATCGTCGACGTCAAGCGCGCCATCGCCTGGGTGCGGGAGAACATCGCCGACCACGGGGGCGACCCCGACTACCTCGTGATCACGGGCGGGTCGGCCGGCGGCCACCTCGCCGCGCTGGCGGCGCTGACCCCGGGCGACCCCGAGTGGCAACCGGGCTTCGAGGACGCCGACACCTCGGTCCGGGCGGCGGTGCCGTTCTACGGGGTCTACGACTTCGCCGGCTCGACCGGGCTCGCCAACGCGATCGGGATGCGCGACGCCTTCCTCGGCCCGCGGGTGATGCGGACGACGTGGGAGGACGCGCCCGACATCTACGAGGCGGCCTCGCCCATCCTCCGCATCACGCCCGACGCACCGGACTTCTTCGTCATCCACGGCGATCTCGACAGCCTCGTGGCCGTGGACCAGGCGCGGTTGTTCGTCGCCGAGCTGCGGCGCACGTCGAAGCGCTCGGTGGTGTACGCCGAGCTGCCGGGCGCCCAGCACGCCTTCGACGTCTTCCACTCGATCCGCAGCACGCACGCGGTCCGAGCAGTCGACCGCTACCTCACCTGGCACTGGAACACGTGGCGCCACGGCCTGCGCGCCGACAGCGGGGTCGAGGCGGAGGAGCTCCGCGACGACGTCGAGGAGAGGGGCGCCTGAGACCGTGCGCGACCACGACGAGATGCCAGCCGACCTGCTCCCCCACGCCCGCGCGGCCAAGGGCTTCATGCCCCAGGACGAGGGTGCGTTGCTGCACCGCTGGGCGCGTGAGCGGCTGCCGCACGGGCCGGCCCTGGAGGTCGGCACCTACTGCGGCAAGTCGGCCGTCTGGCTCGGGGCCGCGGCCCGCGAGGTCGGAGGCACCGTCGTCACCGTCGACCACCACCGGGGCTCCGAGGAGAACCAGGCCGGCTGGGAGCACCACGACGACAGCCTGGTCGACCCCGACCTCGGCCGGATGGACACCCTGCCCACCTTCCGTCGCACCCTGGCGGCCGCCGGCCTGGAGGAGCACGTGGTGGCGGTCGTCGGGCGCTCCGAGACGGTGGGTGCGTGGTGGCGTACGCCGCTCTCGTTGCTCTTCATCGACGGGGGGCACGGGGTCGAGCCCGCGCGCACCGACTTCCGCACCTGGCCGCGCTGGGTGATGACCGACGGGGTCCTCGTCATCCACGACGTCTTCCCCGACCCGGCCGACGGCGGTCGACCGCCCTACGAGGACATCTACCTGCCGGCGATCGCCAGCGGCGCCTTCACCGAGGTCGACGCGGTGGGGTCGATGCGGGTGCTACGACGTACGGCCGGAGACGCCGGCGACCCGGTCGGCTGACGCGCCGCCGGACGGGCAGCCGCACTCGAGGCCGAGCTCCGCGAAGTCGGGCGCGAGGGTCGTCCCGCGCATGATGTCGGCGCCGGGGGTGCCGTCGCTCACCTGGTCGACGGCCAGGACGACCGCTGCGGCCGTGTAGGTGGTCTGCTCGGCCGGCCAGTTCACACCTTCCGGGAACACGTAGCCGGTCCAGTAGGAACCCTCGTCGGTGCGCAGGTGCTGCATGTCGGCGAGCAGCTGGAGCGCCCGCGCGCGGTCGCCGATGGCGTCGAGAGCCATCACCAGCTCGCAGGTCTCCGCGCCCGTGACCCACGGGTTCTCCGACACGCAGCGGATGCCGAGACCCGGCTCGACGAAGGTGTCCCAGCGCTCAGCGACGAGCGCGTGCGCCTCCGGTCCGCGGACCGCACCGCCCAGCACGGGGTAGTACCAGTCCATGGAGAACTGCGACTTGTCGAGGAAGAGGTCGCGGTGCTCCCGCAGGGCGTGCCCGAGGCGGCCGCCGACGAGCTCCCACTCGACCTGCGGCTCCCCCACCAGCTCCGCGAGCGCGACACCCGCGCGCAGCGAGTGGTGGATGCTCGACGAGCCCGCCAGCAGCGCGTCGGCGTTGACCGGGCCGGGCTCGCCGTGCGCCCACTCCTGCGACCAGGCGATGCCACCGAACGGCAGCTGCATGGACACCACGAAGTCGAGCGCGCGACGCACCGTCGGCCACATCAGGCGGACGAACGCCTCGTCGCGCGCGACCAGCCAGTGGTGCCACGTGGCGACGGCGACGTACGCCGACATGTTGGTCTCGCCGGAGTGGTCCTCGACCTCGCCGACGACGATCTTCATCGGCCACGAGCCGTCGGCCCGCTGCGTCGCGCGCACCCACGCGAAGGCGCGCTCGGCCGCGTCGCGCTGCCCGCCGACCGTGAGCGCCATCGCCGACTCGAGGTGGTTCCAGACGTCGGTGTGCTCGCCCGGGGTCCACGGGATGGCGCCGGACGGCTCCTGCATGGCGGCGATGGACGCCGCGGTCTGCTCGACCTGCGCGCGGCTGAGGCTCACGCCGCAGGCTTCTGGAAGTAGAGCACCATGCTCTTCCCGATCAGCGGGTCGAGCACCTTGCCGGCGTACTGCAGCGCCTTCGGGTTCTCCATGATCTCCCACACCAGCAGCTTGTGGTACGCCCGGGCCAGCGGGTGATCGTCGTTGGTGACGCCGACGGCGCACTTGATCCACCAGTACGGCGTGTGCAGGCCGTGGGCGTGGTCGCGTCCGGTGAAGACCATCGCGTCACCGGGGGTGCCGTCGTTGGCGCGCCCGGCCTTGGTCACCTTGTCGACGAGCTCCTGCGCCGTGTAGATGCGGATGTGGCCGCCCTCGGCGTTGTGGTAGTCGTCGGAGAGCTTCCAGTTGATGATCTCGGGGAGCCAGCGCGGCACCGAGATCGCCAGGGTGCCGCCCGGGCGCAGCACCCGGACCAGCTCCTTGATGGCGCCGACGTCGGCGTGGATGTGCTCCAGGACCTCGGCAGCGACGATCCGGTCGAACTCCCCGTCGGCGAAGGGCAGGGCGAGGGCGTCGCCCTCCTTCACGTCGGCCTCCGCCCCTTCGGGCACCTCACCGGCCTCGCGCATGGCGGTGAACCACTCGCGCACGGTCGCGAGCTCGTCGGCGTCCTGGTCGAAGGCGATGACGTCGGCGCCGCGCTTGTACATCTCGAACGCGTGGCGTCCCGCACCGCAACCCATGTCGAGCACGCGGTCGCCCGGGCGCAGCCCCAGCCGGTCGAAGTCAACGGTCAGCACGCGGGCTCCCCTCGGTCGTGCCGGCCTTCTCGGCGTGGAAGGCGGCGATGGTCTCCTCGTAGGCGGCTGCGGTGGCCTCGGCCACGGCCCGCCAGCTGAACAGCTCCTCGACCCGGGCGCGTCCGGCCGCGCCCATCGTCGTACGTCGCTCGGGGTCGTCGAGCAGCGCCGCGATCGCCTGCTCCAGCTCGCCCACGTCGCCGGGCGTGACCAGGTCGGCGCACTGGCCGTCGGGTCCGACGACCTCGGGGATGGCACCGGCGCGCGAGACCACCAGCGGGGTCGCGCAGGCCATCAGCTCGGCGGTCGGGAGCGAGAAGCCCTCGTAGAGCGACGGCACGCAGGCCACCTCGGCCGAGCCCATCACCTCGACGAGCTCGGCGTCGCTGACGCCGTTGACGAACGACACCTTGTCGGCGATGTCGAGCTGGTCGACCAGCCGCTCGGTGCGCCCGCCCGGCTCGGGCCGTGTCACGAGCACCAGCGACACGTCGCGCTCGACGGCGAGCTTGGCGAAGGCCTCGAGCAGGGTCGCGATGCCCTTCATCGGGGCGTCGGCGCTGGCCATGGCCAGGATCCGGCCGGGGACGCGCGGGGTGGTGGGTGGCGCGAAGACGTCGTCGACGCCGAGCAGGATCGTCTGCATCCGCGCCGGGTCGACGCCGAAGTCGCGGGCGACGTCGCGGGTGGAGGACTCCGACGGGGTGAGCACCTTGCGGTAGCGCTTGGCGACCCTGGTCTGCATCCGCAGGAAGCCGTACCAGCGACGCAGGGTGAGCCGCTTGCGCCACGTCGGCG
Organism: Nocardioides sp.; assembly: GCA_035458105.1. GTDB lineage: Bacteria > Actinomycetota > Actinomycetes > Propionibacteriales > Nocardioidaceae > Nocardioides. The sequence continues at coordinate 14,859 of DATIAJ010000078.1, forward strand.
CGGTCTGCAGGTCGATGCGGCGGTCCATCGTGATCGGGTGGTGGATCGTCGCGACGACCGGCAGGCCGTAGGACTCCAGCTCCATGATGCCGGTGCCGAGCACCTGGTTGTCGTGGGCGATGTCGAAGTCGCCGGCGCGGTCCTTCATCAGCCGCGCGATGCGCGAGCTGAACGTCTTCGGCTCGGGGAACCCGGCCGTGCACATGGTGAGGAACTCCTCGACGTCGATGAGGTCGCGGAACTCCCGCAGGTGCGGCACCCGGAACGGGTCGGGCTCGCGGTAGAGGTCGAGGCTGGGCACCTTGGTGAGCACCACGCCCTCGTCGAGGTCGGGGTAGGGCTGGCCCGAGAACACCTCCACCTCGTGCCCGAGACGGACCAGCTCGCGGCTGAGGTGGCGGATGTAGACGCCCTGTCCTCCGCAGTGGGGCTTGCTCCGGTAGGACAGCATGGCGATGCGCACCGGGCCATTATGCCTACTCGCCGGTAGTCACCCTTCGCTGGAGTGGCCGGGGAACACGTGGGCGGTGGGGTCGAGCACGACCGCGGCATTGTTGACGGCGGTGGCCGCCTCGCCGAAGCCGACGGCGATGAGCCGGACCTTGCCCGGGTAGTCGGTGATGTCACCGGCGGCGAAGACACGCGCCAGGTTGGTCCGCATCGAGGAGTCGACGACCACGTGGCGCTTCTGGGTCTCGAGGCCCCACTGCTGGATCGCCCCGAGGTCCGCAACGAAGCCCAGCGCGGCGACGAGCGCCTGCGTCTTCAGGACCCGGGGCTCCTCCCCGTCGACGCTGACCACGACCTCCTCGAGGTGGGAGTCGCCCCGCAGCTCGGTCACCTGCGCGTTCGTGATGATCTCGACGCTCGAGTCCCGCACCGCGGCGACGGTGCGCTCATGGGCGCGGAACGCGTCGCGGCGGTGCACGAGCGTCACCGAGGAGGCGATCGGCTCTAGGTGCTGGGCCCAGTCGAAGGCGCTGTCGCCGCCCCCGACGACCACCACGTCCTTGCCGGCGTACGGCGCGAAGCTGGGGACGAAGAACTCCATGCCGCGCCCCACCCACCCGTCGCCGGCCGGCAGCGGCCGCGGGCTGAACTTGCCGATGCCCGAGGTGATGAGCACGGCTCCGGCCGTCACGGTCGTGCCGTCGTCGAGGGTGACGACCACCTGGTCCTCCCCGTGCTCGAGGGTGGTGGCCGTCCGGTCCAGGAGGTACGTCGGATCGGCGGTGGCTGCCTGCGCCACCAGTCCCTCCACGAGGTCGCGCCCCTTGATGCTGGGGAAGCCGGCCACGTCGAGGATCGCCTTCTCGGGGTACATCGCGGTGATCTGGCCGCCGAGCTCGGGCAGCGAGTCCACCACCGCGACGCTCAGCCCGCGGAAGCCGGCGTAGTAGGCGGAGAACAGTCCCGTCGGGCCTGCGCCGATGATCAGCAGGTCGGTCGTCACGTCGTCCACGTCGCGGATCCTTCCGTCGGGGCGGCCCGGCCACAAGGGCCGGTCCGCGGCTGTTCGTGCGTCGTTCACAGGGCGTCGAGCTCGTCGACCTTCCACTCCCCGCCCGCGCGCCGCAGCGTCACCAGCACGCGGTCGAGGTCGAGCGTGGGTCGTTCGAGGGCCCGGCCGGAGGTGCGCTGGTTGACGAACACCAGCACCCGGGCGTACGTCGGCGACGCGGTGACGAGCGCCGTGTCGACGACCTCGGCCTCGACCACCGTGCGGTCACGGCGACTCGAGGTGGCGACACCGGCCATCGTGCGGTCGTAGCGGTCGCGCATCGCCGGGGTCATCAGCTCGCGGGCGGCGTCCTTGTCGTCGGCCAGCGTCCGCCAGGAGTAGCCGTAGGCCGCGGCGGCACCCGCGCCCGCGCGGGTGCGCACCGCGTCCTTCACCGCCGCCGATGCCACCACGGCGTCCGTCGCGTCCGCGCTGCTGACGTCGGAGGAGGAATCGTCGCGGGAGTCGCGCAGCACCCACGCCAGCGCAGCGGCCGCGAGCACGACCAGCGCCGCGAGCACGACCAGCCACCGGTTCAGCGCCGTACCGCTCGTCACGCCGTCACCTCACGAACCGGAGGTCGTCGGTGAGCCAGCGCCCGTCCTCGCGGACGAGCTCCAGGCGCAGCCGGTAGTAGCGGACCTGGCCCTCGACCCCGGTGGCGTTGTTGGCCACCGTGCTGTTGGCGGCCACCAGGACGGTGGCCGAGTCGTCGTCCTGGTCGCCCACGCCGAGCGCGACGACCTCCGGGGTCGAGGTCGCCCCGGTGCGGACCGCCTCGCGCGTCAGCGTTTCGCGCTGCGAGGCGTACTGCTCGGCGAAGTCGCCGGTCGCGCCGTCGAGGACCGCGTCGATCAACGGATCCATGTCGCGGTGGTCGACGGTGAGGAAGGCCAGCGCCTCCGCGCGCGCTGCGCCCGCGACGTCGTGCTGGGCGGCCGTGAGCTCGTCGTCGACCTCCTCCCGACCGACGACCGCCAGCGCGGTCGCGACCAGCAGCGCGAGGAGCACGAGGACGAGGCCGCCGGCCACCCATCGCCCCGCTCGCTCGCCCACGGGCCGAACCTAGCCCAGCGGAGAGTCGCAGTGCCGGTCATCCGCGCGTCCCTAGACTGCGTCGTCGTGACCCGACCGCTGCGCTACCTCACCGAGCACCCCTCTGCGATGCTGCTCGGGG
>DATIAJ010000079.1:0-7848 GCA_035458105.1 Nocardioides sp.
CTGCACGCCGCCGGCGACCAGGCCGTAGGCCAGCGCGAGGTTGCCGGTGATGTTGCGGTAGGTGCCGGGGGGCAGGACGGCCGGCTTGACCTCGTACTGCACGGCGAAGGCCTCGGTGGTCTCGCCGAAGTTCCAGCCGGCCTTGAACGCCGCGAGGTTGGCGTCGCGGATGTCGGGGACCTTGGCGAACCGCTTGGTGAGGAACGACGTCGTCGGGTCGGTGGGACGGCCGTACATCCACGACAGCAGCCCGAGGGCGAACATGTTCTTCGCGCGCGAGGCGTCCTTGCGGGAGAGGCCGAAGTCCTTGACCGCCTCGACCGTCATGCCGGTCAGGTCCACGGTGTGCAGGGCGTACTCGGCGAGGGTGTCGCCGTCGAGCGGGTTCGACGTGTAGCCCGCCTTGGTGAGGTTGCGGGCGGTGAAGTCGTGGGTGTCCACGATGATCGTGGCGCCCTTGTGGAGGTCGCCGAGGTTGGCGCGCAGCGCGGCCGGGTTCATCGCGACCAGCACGTCGGGCGCATCGCCCGCGGTCAGGATGTCGTGGTCGGCGAAGTGCACCTGGAACGACGACACGCCGGGCAGGGTGCCCTGGGGCGCCCGGATCTCGGCGGGGAAGTTGGGCAGCGTGACCAGGTCGTTGCCGAACGCCGCGGTCTCCTGGGTGAACCGGTCACCGGTCAGCTGCATGCCGTCACCGGAGTCCCCCGCGAACCGGATGATGACGCGGTCGAGCTGCTTGACCTGCTTGTCGGTGTGGGTCACCTCTGCCCTGCTTCCTACGTGTCTCGAGAGTCCTCTCCCAGCTGCCCACGATAGTCGCGACGCCAGCAGAATCCCGCCGCTCCCCACGTGATGGACGCCTCCCCGGTACCCCGTTCGCCGCGTGGGTGACCCACGACACGCGCCCGAACTGCGGGCAATGTCTTCGCTGTCAATAAAGTCATGTATGTTTCTCGACATTGCACACCGATCGAGAAAGTCGAGCATCCCCCATGCAGATCCGTTCACGTGCCGCGCTTGCGGCCGCACTTGTCGGGGCCACCTTGTCCGGACTGGCCCTGTCCGCCTGCGCCCCGGGTGGCGCCAGCAGCAGCGACGAGGATGACTCCAACACCATCCACATCGTCGGCTTCGCGGTCCCCGAGGCCGCCAACAAGAACATCGCGACGGAGTTCAACCAGACGCCCGAGGGTGAGGGCGTGGAGTTCCAGACCTCCTACGGTCCTTCGGGGGACCAGAGCCGCGCGGTGGCCGCGGGCCTCAAGGCCGACTACGTCCACTTCTCGGTGCCCACCGACGTCACCCGCCTCGTCGACGAGGGCCTCGTGGCCGACGACTGGGACGCCGGTGAGAACAAGGGCGTCGTCTCGCGCTCCGTCGTGGTCTTCGGTGTCCGTGACGGCAACCCGAAGAACATCAAGGACTGGGACGACCTGGTCAAGCCGGGCGTCGAGATCGTCACCCCCAACCCCGCGTCCTCCGGCGCCGCGCGCTGGAACGCCCTCGCCGCCTACGGCCAGGTGATCAGCGACGGTGGCACCGAGGAGGAGGCCACCGAGTACGTCGACAAGTTCTTCAAGAACGTCGTCTCGCTGCCGAGCAGCGGTCGCGACGCCACCACCGCCTTCCTCGGCGGCACCGGTGACGTCCTGATGGCCTACGAGAACGAGGCCATCCTCGCTGCGCAGAACGACGAGGGCTTCGAGTACGTCATGCCCGACACCACGCTCCTGATCGAGAACGCGGGCACCATCCTCGAGGAGGCCTCCGAGCCGTCCCAGGCCTGGCTGGACTTCGTCCTCTCCGACGAGGGCCAGGCGCAGTTCGCGCTCACCGGCTTCCGCCCGATCCGCGACGACGTCGACTACGGCGGCACGGTCGAGGGGGCAACTGACCCGTCCAACCCCTTCCCCGAGCCCAAGACGCTGCTCACGGTCGACGAGGACTTCGGCGGCTGGGAGGAGGTCTCGACGAAGTTCTTCGACGAGGAGGACGGCCTGATCTTCGAGGCCATCCTCGGCGCCGGTCTCTCCCTCGAGTGACCTGCAGGGTCACCCACCTCCACCCCCAGCTCTGTCATGACATCGACTGAGATCGCAGCGGTCCGACCGGCGAGGACTCCTCGCCGGTCGGGGCCGCGCTCCACGCTCACGCGATCGTCGGGCCTCGGGCTCGGCATCGCCATGATCTGGTTCAGCGCGCTGGTCCTGATCCCCCTGGCGGCCGTCGTCGTCACCGCCATCGACGGCGGCTGGGAGGCCTTCTGGTCGACGGTCACGAGCAGTCAGACGGCCGCCGCCATCAGGCTCACCGTCTTCACCGCCGCCGGCGTCACCCTCGTCAACGTCGTGATGGGCCCGCTCATCGCCTGGGTGCTGGTCCGCGACCGCTTCTGGGGCAAGTCGGTGCTCGAGGTGCTGATCGACATCCCCTTCGCGCTGCCGACCATCGTCGCCGGCCTGGTGCTGCTCTCGCTCTACGGCACCGACAGCCCGATCGGCATCGACATCGCCAACCAGCGCCCGGCCGTGTTCCTCGCGTTCCTCTTCGTCACGCTGCCGTTCGTGGTCCGCATGGTCCAGCCGGTGCTCGAGGAGCTCGAGCGCGACGTGGAGGAGGCCGCCGCCTCGCTCGGTGCAAGCCGGTTCACCACCTTCCGCCGCATCATCCTGCCCAGCCTCACGCCGGCCATCGCCGCCGGCGCGGCACTGTCCTTCGCCCGCGGCGTCAGCGAGTACGGCTCGCTGGTCCTGCTGTCGGGCAACCTCCCGTTCAGGACCGAGGTCACGTCCGTGCGCATCCTCAGCAGCATCGAGAACGACAACGTCGCGGCGGCCGCGGCCGTGGCGACCGTGCTGCTGGCCATCTCGCTCACGGTGATCGTCGTCCTGGACATCATCCAGAGGCGGGTGGCCGCACGTGGCTGACACGCTGGTCCGTCCGCCCGCCGACGCGCCCCTCGTGGAGGAGCGTCGTCGGCCCCCGCGGGTTCGCAAGACGCCGGTGACGTACCTCCTCCGGTTCATCGTCACCGCCTACCTGTTCTTCCTGGTGGCGTGGCCGGTGTCGCTGGTGGCGATCAACACCTTCGACGACGGGTTCGGGTCGATCCGTTCCCTGTTCGCGGACCCCGACATGGTCGTCGCGCTGCAGCTGAGCGCGTACGTCGCCGTCTGGTCCGTCGTGATCAACACGGTCTTCGGGGTCGGCATGTCCCTGCTGCTCGTGCGCTACGAGTTCCCGGGCAAGCGGGCCCTCAACGCCCTGCTCGACATCCCGCTCTCGGTCTCGCCGATCGTGGTCGGCCTCGCCCTCGTGCTGGTCTACGGCGGTCGCAACGGCTGGTTCGGGCCCACGTTCGCCAGCTGGGGATTCGACGTCATCTTCTCGACGCCGGGCATCATCATGGCGACCACCTTCGTCGCGCTCCCGCTGATGATCCGCGAGGTCGTGCCGGTGCTCGAGGAGATCGGCATCGAGCAGGAGCAGGCCGCCCAGAGTCTCGGCGCCAGCGGGTTCCAGCGCTTCTGGCGGATCACCCTGCCCGCCATCAAGTGGGGCATCACGTACGGCGTCGTGCTGACACTGGCGCGATCGCTCGGCGAGTTCGGGGCGGTCAAGGTCGTCTCGGGCAACGTGCTCGGCCAGACCCGTACGGCGACGCTGGCGGTCGAGGAGAAGTACCTCAACTTCGACCAGCAGGGCGCGTACGCCATCGCCTTCCTGCTTGCCATGGTGTCGGTCGCCTGCATCGTCGTCGTCGCCATCATCCGTCCCAAGAACCATCCCTGAAAGGTCATCATGAGCATCGAGGTCCGAAGCCTGAACAAGCAGTTCGGCGACTTCGTCGCGCTGGACGACGTCAACGTCACGATCCCGACCGGCCAGCTCACCGCTCTGCTCGGGCCCAGCGGCGGTGGCAAGTCGACGCTGCTCCGCATCATCGCGGGACTGGAGAAGGCTGACACCGGCTCGGTCACCATCGAGGGTGTCGAGGCCACCCGCCTGCCCGCACAGAAGCGCAACGTCGGCTTCGTCTTCCAGCACTACGCCGTCTTCAAGCACATGACCGTGGCCAAGAACGTCGCCTTCGGCCTCGAGATCCGCAAGCGGCCGAAGGGCGAGATCGAGCACCGCGTCCGGGAGCTGCTCGAGCTCGTCCACCTCTCGCAGTTCGCCCACCGGCTCCCGTCGCAGCTCTCCGGCGGCCAGCGCCAGCGCATGGCGCTCGCCCGCGCCCTGGCCGTGGAACCGTCGGTGCTCCTGCTCGACGAGCCGTTCGGCGCGCTCGACGCGAAGGTCCGCAAGGAGCTGCGTGACTGGCTGCGCCGCCTCCACGACGACGTCCACGTCACGACCGTCTTCGTGACCCATGACCAGGAGGAGGCCCTCGAGGTCGCCGACGAGATCGTGGTCATCAACGAGGGTCGCGTCGAGCAGGTCGGCACTCCCGACCAGCTCTACGACGAGCCCGCCAACGACTTCGTGATGTCGTTCCTCGGTGAGGTGACCCACCTCGGTGGCGTCTCGCTCCGGCCGCACGACATCGAGCTCGACTCCTCGCCCCAGCTGGCGGGTAGCGTCGAGGGCACGGTCTCCCGGCTGGTCCGCATCGGCTTCGAGGTACGCCTCACCGTGCTGACCGTGGACGGCGACGAGGTGTCGGTCGTGGTGACCCGCGCCCACGCGCGTTCCCACGGGCTCGAGGAGGGCAGCACCGTCTGGCTCACCCCTGCGGCGGGTGCGACGGTGGTCCCGCGCATGGCGGCCGCCGTCTGAACGCCCGTACCGGTGGGCAGAACGTCACGCGTGCTCGCGGGGGCGGCTAGCGTGCGCCTGTGACGATCACGACGACCTCCGACGAGCTGTGGGCAGCCGTCGAGACCTTCGACGCCGAGGCCGCGGAGATCGCCATCGCAAGGCTGCTGTGGGACGTGCCGCTGTCCGGCGCGGTGACGGGAGTCGTGCTGCCCTTCCTGCAGGAGGTCGGTGACCGGTGGGAGGCCGGCACGCTCTCGGTCGCGCACGAGCACTTCGTCAGCGACATGCTGCGCCGCAAGCTGACCGCACTGGCCGCCGTACCTCCGGCCCCGGTCCTCGCGGACGCCACGGCGGTCGCGCCGGTCGTCCTGCTCGCCTGCCCGCCGGGGGAGCGGCACGACATGGTCCTGCTGTGCGTGGCGCTGATGCTGCGCGAGAGGGGCGTCCGGGTGCGGTTCCTGGGGGCCGACACCCCCGTCCCGGCCATCCTCACCGCCGCGCGGGGCACCGGTGCCGACGCCGTCGTGCTGGCGGCCACGCGGCCGACGATGTTCACCTCCCACGCCTCGGCGCTGCGCAAGCTCGCCGTCGACCATCCGCTCTACGCCGCCGGGCGCGGCGCCGACGCGCAGACCCTCGTCGAGATCGGGGCGCTCCCGCTGCCCGTCGACCCCGTCCGCGCGGTCGTGGCGCTCGTCGGAGCGCTGGCCGAGCGCTGTGGTGGCTGGTGAAGCGAGTCACGGCACGCATGAAGAACACCCCGCGACCAACCCCCTGGTCGCGGGGCGTTCTCGTCCCCCCGGCGAGGCAGCTGCCTGGTGTGCGGTCGCCACGCCCGTACCAGCAACGTAGGCGTCCCGAGGACCACCGTCAGGGGCTTCGACGAATCTTCGACGTTCCCAACAGAATCGTCCCGGCTCGGCCGCGGATCACCGGTAGTTCGTGAACTGCACCGCGAAGTCGTAGTCCTGGGCCTTCACCAGCTGCTGGACGGCCTGGAGGTCGTCGCGCTTCTTGGACGAGACGCGCAGCTCCTCGCCCTGCACCTGCGCCTTGACGCCCTTGGGGCCCTCGTCGCGGATCAGCTTGGAGATCTTCTTCGCGTCCTCGGAGGTGATGCCCTCCTTGAGCGCGATGTCGATCTTGGAGACCTGGCCGGACTGGCGCGGCTCGGAGGCGTCGAGGATCTTCAGGCTCTGGTTGCGCTTGATCAGCTTGTCCTGGAAGACGCTGAGCACCGCGCTGGCGCGGTCGTCGGCGGAGGCGGTGATCTCGATCGCCTTCTCGCCCTTCCACTCGATGGACGCGCCGGTGCCCTTGAAGTCGAAGCGGGTCGCGATCTCGCGGGCCGCCTGGCTGAGCGCGTTGTCGACCTCCTGGCGGTCCAGCTTGCTCACGATGTCGAAGCTCGAGTCAGCCATGGTGTTGTGCCTCCTGAGGGGCTGGTCGTGGGGCCTTCTGGAGCGTGCCCCGGCGATTCGTGGTGAGGTGCGTGCCTTGCTATTGTTCCGCACGGCCCGGCAGGTTGCCCGAGCGGCCAAAGGGAGCTGACTGTAAATCAGCCGGCATTGCCTACAGAGGTTCGAATCCTCTACCTGCCACTGGACGCAGTCCAGTCGCGAGACCCCCGCACGGCGTGCGGGGGTCTCGTGCGTCGTGGGTGGTCACTGCTTGACTGCCCGGGTGAGCGACCAGCCCGTGACGAAGGCCCCTCCCGACGACGCCTGGCTCGACGCCGAGTGCCGGCGCCTGCTCGAGTTCGGCCGTCGCGTCGTCCACCCGCGAGGTGGCGCCGCATGGCTCGACGACGACGGTGCCCCCGACCTCTCGCGGCCCGTGCACACCTGGATCACCAGCCGCACCGTGCACGTCTACGGTCTCGGCTCGCTGCTGGGCGTCGAGGGAGCGGCGTCGATCGCGTCCGGCGCGCTCGACGGCCTCCGCGGGGCGCTCCGCGACGACGAGCACGGCGGCTGGTTCGGCTCGGTCGGTCCCGACGGCCGGCCTGACACCACCAAGTCCTGCTACGCCCACGCGTTCGTCATGCTCGCCGGATCGACCGCGGTCGTCGCCGGCCTGCCCGGCGCGGACGACCTGCTCGCCGAGGCGACGCAGGTCTTCGAGGAGCACTTCTGGGACGACGACCTCGGCCGCGTCCTCGACGAGTGGAACCGGGGCTGGACCACGCCCGCGCCCTACCGCGGGCTCAACTCCACGATGCACTCGCTCGAGGCGATGCTGGCCGTCGGCGACGTCATCGGCGACGACGTGTGGCACCGGAGGGCGGCCCGCCTGGCCGGGCTGGTGCTCGAGCTCGCACCGTCCCACCACGGCCGGCTGCCTGAGCACTTCGGCCCCGACTGGTCGGTCGACCTCGACCTCAACCGCGACCGGCCGGACGACCCGTTCAAGCCCTACGGCGCGACCGTCGGGCATGCACTCGAGTGGTCGCGCCTGCTGCTCCACCTCGAGGCGACCCTCGGGGACGCCGCGCCGGCCGGGCTCCTCGACACCTCGCGCCTGCTGTTCGACCGCTCCGTGGCGGACGGCTGGTACGCCGACGGCGCACCGGGCTTCGTCTACACGACCGACTGGGAGGGCCGGCCCGTCGTCCGCGAGCGGATGCACTGGGTGACCGCCGAGGCGATCGCGGCCGCCGCGGCGCTGCACCGGCGTACGGACGAGGAGGTGTACGCCCGGCACTACGCCGAGTGGTGGGCCTATGCCCGTGAGCACCTCCTCGACCGCGGGCGCGGGTCGTGGCACCACGAGCTCGACGCGTCCAACCGGCCGCAGGCCAGCGTGTGGCCCGGCAAGCCCGACCTCTACCACGCGGTCCAGGCGACCCTGCTCCCGCGGATGCCGCTGGCTCCGGGTCTCGCCCGCGCGGTGGCGCTGTCGGGTGGCCGGCCGGCACGGGCATGATGGGGGCATGACCGACGCGCAGCCCCGGATCCTCGTCGTCGGCGAGGCGCTCGTCGACGTGGTGCCCGGCCCCGACGGGACGACCCGCGACCACCCCGGCGGCAGCCCCGCCAACGTCGCGATCACCCTGGGCCGGCTCGAGCGCGACGTGCGCCTCGT
>DATIAJ010000080.1:0-11093 GCA_035458105.1 Nocardioides sp.
CGCCGTGATCCCTGACCTGCCCGACGGCTTCCCCACGGGGGAGCTCACGCTCCACGGTCGGGTGCTGCCGGCGTCCAACGCCACCTTCGTCGGCGAGCTCGGGGGCGTGCGGGTGGTCTACAAGCCGATCGCGGGGGAGCGGCCCCTGTGGGACTTCCCCCACGGTACGCTCGCCGCTCGCGAGGTGGGCTCGTACGCCGTCTCCGAGGCGCTCGGCTGGGACATCGTGCCGCCGACGGTCCTGGGTGACGGACCGCACGGGCCGGGCATGGTGCAGCTGTGGCGCGACGAGGTCGAGGACGCCGCGCCCGTCGACATCGTCGGTGAGGGGGACCTCCCACCCGGTTACCGCCACGTCTTCGACGGCCTCGACGCGCACGACCAGCCCGTGTCCCTGGTCCACGAGGACAGCCCGCCCCTGCGCCGGATGGCGCTCTTCGACGTGGTGGTCAACAACGCCGACCGCAAGGGCGGTCACGTCCTGCCGATGCCGGACGGCCACCGCCACGGCGTCGACCACGGGCTGACCTTCCACGTCGAGCACAAGCTGCGCACCGTGCTGTGGGGCTTCGTGGGCGACGCCATCACGGCCGAGGAGGCCGACGGGCTGCGCGGGCTCGCCTCCGCGCTCGACGGCGCCCTGGGCACGACGCTCTGCGAGCTGCTCACCGACGAGGAGGTCGAGACCACGAGGCGACGGGTCGCCCGGCTGCTGGCCCGCGGCACGTTCCCCGGCCCGCGCTCGTCGTCGTACCCGGTCATCCCCTGGCCACCCTTCTAGGAGGGACCGGCGGATAGGCTGCTCGCCATGCGTGCCTGGTCGTCACCCGACGTTCCCTCACTGCCCGTGACGGGCCCTGTCGTGCGGGTGCACGACACCGCGAGCGGCACACTCGTCGAGACCCGGCCCGAGGGCCCGGCGCGGATGTACGTCTGCGGGATCACCCCCTACGACGCCACCCACATGGGGCACGCGGCGACCTACGTCGGCTTCGACCTGCTCCACCGCGCCTGGCGCAACGCCGGGCACGAGGTGACCTACGTCCAGAACGTCACCGACGTCGACGACCCTCTGCTCGAGCGGGCCGCGAAGGTCCACGTCGACTGGGCCGAGCTCGCCGAGCGCGAGACCCAGCTGTTCCGCGACGACATGGAGGCGCTGCGGGTCCTCCCGCCGGCGCACTACACCGGCGCCGTCGAGTCGATCCCGCAGGTGATCGAGCTGATCGAGCGCCTCGACGAGGTCGGCGCGGTCTACCGGGTGGACGACGACCTCTACTTCTCCGTCACCGCCGACGACGCCTTCGGCTCCGTGTCGGGCCTCGACCGCGACGCCATGCTCGCGATCTTCCCCGAGCGCGGCGGCGACCCCGACCGGGAGGGCAAGAAGGACCCGCTCGACTGCCTGGTGTGGCGCGCCGAGCGCCCGGGCGAGCCGGCGTGGGACAGCCCCTGGGGACCCGGCCGACCCGGCTGGCACATCGAGTGCTCGGCGATCGCGCTCGACCACCTCGGGGCCACCTTCGACGTGCAGGGCGGCGGCAGCGACCTCGTGTTCCCGCACCACGAGATGTCCGCCGGCCACGCCCAGGTCGCGCACCCGGGGGAGCGGTTCGCGCGGGCCTACGCCCACGCCGGGATGGTCGCCTACGACGGCGAGAAGATGTCGAAGTCCAAGGGCAACCTCGTCTTCGTCTCCGCGCTCCGGATGAGCGAGGTCGACCCGATGGCGATCCGTCTCGTGCTGCTCCGCCACCACTACCGCAGCGACTGGGAGTGGACCGACGACCAGCTCTGGGACGCCGTGGACACCCTCGCCAGCTGGCGCCGAGCGCTTGCCCTGGGGGCGGGGGCGCCGTCCGGGCCCGTCGTCGAACGCGTGCTGGCCGCCCTCGCAGACGACCTCGACGCCCCCACGGCCGTCGCGGTCGTGCAGGAGTGGGTGGAGGCAACGCTCGGCACGACGGGCCTCGCCGACACGTCCGACCCCGAGGCCGCGGCGACCGTCCACCGTCTCCTCGACGCCGCCCTCGGCCTCTCCCTCTGACGTACGCCGCTCCGCTGGGCGGTGGTGGAGCCACACTCCCGGCGACCAGAACGTCGGTGGGCCACCGCTGAGCGGTGCGTGAGGCAGGTTCCCTGACGTCGGAGGGTGTCTCACTCACCGCCACACCACTGCGCCGGAGGCGAGCGGTGCGTGGCGCAGGTTCTCGCGGCGCGAAAGGTGCGTGGCTCACCGCTCCCGGGCGGGTCGTCGGACGCGCGGTGGCTGAGCGACATTCGGCGGGCGCGGAATGTGGGTGGACCACCGCTGCCCGGCGTGTCGACGTACGACGCGCCCGTGGCGGTGGCGCTGCGACCTTCGGCGCACCAGGAATGTGGGTGGACCACCGCTCGCGCGGGGCGGGGCGGGCGCTGGAGGGCTCAGTCGGTGTCGCGACGCTTGAGGTAGCGCTCGAACTCGCGGGCGATGGCCTCGCCCGAGGCCTCGGGGAGGTCGGCGGTGTCGCGGGTCTCCTCGAGCGCGCGGACGTAGTCGGCGACGTCCTCGTCCTCGGCGGCGAGCTCGTCCACACCCCGCTCCCAGGCCTTGGCGTCGTCGGCGAGCTCCCCGATCGGCATGGGCGCCTGGAGGAGCTCCTCGAGCTGGCCGAGCAGGGCGAGGGTGGCCTTGGGGCAGGGGGGCTGCGCGACGTAGTGGGGGACCGCGGCCCAGTACGAGACGGCCGGGATGTCGAGCTGGGTGCACGCGTCGTTGAAGACGCCGACGATGCCGGTGGGGCCCTCGTAGGTGGACTGCTCGAGCACGAGACGGTCGACGAGCTCGGGCTCGCTCGCGGTGCCGGTCACCGGGATGGGGCGGGTGTGCGGGGTGTCGGCGAGCAGCGCGCCCATCGTCACCACGAGCTCGGCGCCCAGGTCGTCACAGGCGGCGAGGAGCTCGGCGCAGAACTGGCGCCACTTCATGTTGGGCTCGATGCCCCGCACCAGGATCACGTCGCGGTCCAGCTCGGCCGGACGGGCGACGGCGATGCGGGTCGTGGGCCAGGTGAGCCGGCGGTAGCCGTTGTGGTCCGTACCGATGATGGGCCGGTTGACCTGGAAGTCGTAGAACTCCTCCGGGTCGATCGCACCGATCACCTCGGCCTTCCACTGCTCGATGAGGTGGTCCACCAGCCCGGAGGCGGCGTCGGCAGCGTCGTTCCAGCCCTCGAAGGCCGCGATCACCACGGGGGACACCAGGTCCTGCACGTCGTCGAACTCGATCACCAGCCCAGCCTAGGGCGCCGCGCCCAGCCTGCCGTCGTGATTTCACCGCCCGACGCGCCGGGTGCCACCATGTGGGAACCCAGTCCGCGTGTCGGACGACGTTCCTAGGCTGGCCTCACCGCCACCCGAGAGGAGCCACCCACCCGTGGAGCCGCAGCACCGACCAGACGCCACCGCCGCCCTGACGGCGATCCTGAGCGAGCGGATCATGGTGCTGGACGGCGCGATGGGTACGGCGATCCAGCGCGACCGTCCCGACGAGGCGGGCTACCGCGGCGAGCGCTTCGCCGACCACCCCAGCGACCTGGTCGGCAACAACGACCTCCTGACGATCACGCAGCCGCAGATCATCCGCACGATCCACGAGGAGTACCTCCGGGCCGGCGCGGACGTCATCGAGACCAACACGTTCAACGCCAACGCGATCTCGCTGTCCGACTACGGCCTCGAGGAGCTCGCCTACGAGCTCAACGTCGAGTCGGCCCGGCTCGCCCGCGGGGCCGCTGACGCGGTGGCCACGCCCGACCGACCCCGCTTTGTCGCCGGCGCCCTCGGCCCGACCACGCGCACGGCCTCCATCTCGCCCGACGTCAACGACCCCGGCGCGCGCAACGTCACGTTCGACGAGCTCGTCGACGCCTACCTCGTCGCGGCCCGCGGGCTCGTCGACGGCGGGGCCGACCTGCTGGTGATCGAGACGATCTTCGACACCCTCAACGCCAAGGCCGCCATCTTCGCGGTCGAGACCCTCTTCGAGGAGCAGGGCCGGCGGTGGCCGGTCATCATCTCCGGCACCATCACCGACGCGTCCGGCCGCACGCTCTCGGGCCAGGTGACCGAGGCCTTCTGGGACTCCGTACGCCACGCCCGCCCGCTGGCGGTCGGCCTCAACTGCGCCCTCGGTGCACGCGACATGCGCCCCTACGTCGCCGAGCTGTCGCGCCTGGCCGACTCCTTCGTCAGCGTCTACCCCAACGCCGGGCTGCCCAACGCGTTCGGCGAGTACGACGAGACGCCCGACCAGACCGCCGCCGTGCTCGCGGAGTTCGCCGACGCCGGGTTCCTCAACCTGGTCGGTGGCTGCTGCGGCACGACCCCCGACCACATCGCCGCCATCGCGAGCGCGGTCGACGGCAAGAGCCGGCGCGAGCCGGTCGACCACGAGCCGGTCATGCGGCTCTCCGGGCTCGAGCCGCTGACGATCACCGAGGACAGCCTGTTCGTCAACGTCGGCGAGCGCACCAACATCACCGGGTCGGCGCGCTTCCGCAAGCTCATCAAGGACGGCGACTACGACACCGCCCTCAGCGTCGCCGCGCAGCAGGTCGAGTCCGGCGCCCAGGTCATCGACGTCAACATGGACGAGGGCATGATCGACGGGGTCGCGGCCATGGACCGCTTCCTCAAGCTGATCGCCGCCGAGCCCGACATCAGCCGGGTGCCGGTGATGGTCGACTCGTCCAAGTGGGAGGTCATCGAGGCCGGCCTGAAGTGCGTGCAGGGCAAGCCGATCGTCAACTCGATCTCCATGAAGGAGGGCGAGGAGGCGTTCCGCGAGCACGCCCGGCTCTGCCGCAAGTACGGCGCGGCAGTCGTGGTGATGGCGTTCGACGAGGACGGCCAGGCCGACAACCTCGAGCGGCGCAAGGCCATCTGCGAGCGGGCCTACCGCATCCTGGTCGACGAGGTCGGCTTCCCGCCCGAGGACATCATCTTCGACCCCAACGTCTTCGCCGTGGCCACCGGCATCGAGGAGCACGCCACCTACGGCGAGGACTTCATCGAGGCGACCCGCTGGATCAAGCAGAACCTCCCCGGCGCCAAGGTCAGCGGCGGCATCTCCAACGTCTCGTTCTCGTTCCGGGGCAACAACCCGGTCCGCGAGGCGATCCACGCCGTCTTCCTCTTCCACGCGATCCGCGCGGGCCTCGACATGGGCATCGTCAACGCCGGCGCCCTGGTCGTCTACGACGAGGTGGACGCCGAGCTGCGTGAGCGCATCGAGGACGTCGTGCTCAACCGTCGTGCCGACGCCGCCGAGCGGCTTCTCGAGATCGCCGAGCGCTTCAACGTCGCCGCGGCCGACGCCGAGGTGACGGAGGACGAGTGGCGCGCCCTGCCGCTGCGCGAGCGGATCACCCACGCGCTCGTGAAGGGCATCGACGCCCACGTCGAGGACGACACCGAGGCGCTGCGTGCCGAGATCTCCGCGTCCGGCGGTCGGCCCATCGAGGTCATCGAGGGTCCGCTCATGGACGGGATGAACGTCGTCGGCGACCTGTTCGGCGCCGGCAAGATGTTCCTCCCGCAGGTCGTCAAGAGCGCTCGCGTCATGAAGAAGGCCGTGGCCTACCTGATCCCCTTCATCGAGGAGGAGAAGGTCAAGGACCCGGCACTGGCCGCGCAGAAGGACACCAACGGCACGATCGTCATGGCGACGGTGAAGGGAGACGTCCACGACATCGGCAAGAACATCGTCGGGGTGGTCCTGCAGTGCAACAACTACGAGGTCATCGACCTCGGCGTGATGGTCCCAGCCCAGAAGATCCTCGACGCGGCCGAGGAGCACGACGCCGACATCATCGGCCTGTCCGGCCTCATCACGCCGTCCCTCGACGAGATGGTCACCTTCGCCTCCGAGATGCAGCGCCTCGGCCTCGACATCCCGCTCCTCATCGGCGGCGCCACCACTTCCCGCGCCCACACGGCCGTCAAGATCGACCAGAAGTACGACGGCCCGGTGGTGTGGGTCAAGGACGCGTCGCGCTCCGTGCCGACCGCCGCGGCGCTGCTCAGCCCCACCGGCCGCGAGAAGCTCATGGGCGACGTGCAGGCCGACTTCGACTCGTTGCGCACGCGTCACTCGGCCAAGAACGACCGGCCGATGGTGCCCCTCGAGCAGGCGCGCGCCAACGCGACCCCGCTGGACTGGTCGGACTACCACCCGCCCAAGCCCCACCTGCTGCTGCAGCAGGACCACGACGTATCGCCGTTGATCGGCACCGTGGCCAGCCAGCACGTCCGGGTGCTGCGCGACCACGACCTCTCCACGCTCCGCCGCTACATCGACTGGCAACCGTTCTTCAACGCGTGGGAGATGAAGGGCGCCTTCCCCGACATCCTCAACAACCCCGGCTCCGGCCCCGCGGCCCGCAAGCTCTACGACGACGCGCAGGAGATGCTCGACCGGATCGTCGCGGAGAAGTGGATCCGTGCGCACGGCGTGGTCGGCTTCTTCCCGGCCAACTCGGTCGGCGACTCGGTCGAGCTCTACCTCGACGGCGACCGGAGCACCGTCCACGCCACGCTGCACCACCTGCGGCAGCAGGGCAAGCACCGTGACGGCGTACCCAACCGGTCGCTGGCCGACTACGTCGCTCCGAAGGAGACCGGGCTGCGCGACCACGTCGGCGCGTTCGCGGTCACCGCCGGGGACGGTCTCGCCGAACGGGTCGCCGCGTTCCGTGCCGACCTCGACGACTACAACGCCATCCTCCTGGAGTCGCTGGGCGACCGGCTGGCGGAGGCGTTCGCCGAGCGGCTGCACGAGCGGGTGCGCAAGGAGCTGTGGGGCTACGCACCTGACGAGCACCTCGACAACGTGGGGCTCATCAAGGAGCAGTACGACGGCATCCGCCCGGCGCCCGGCTACCCCGCGTGCCCCGAGCACACCGAGAAGCAGACGCTGTGGGAGCTCCTCGACGTCGAGACGCACACCGGCATCAAGCTCACCGAGTCGATGGCGATGTGGCCGGGTGCGTCGGTGAGCGGCTTCTACTACTCGCACCCGCAGTCGCAGTACTTCGTGGTGGGCCGCCTCGCCCGCGACCAGGTGGCCGACTACGCCGAGCGCAAGGGCTGGACCCTGGCCGAGGCCGAGCGGTGGCTCTCGCCCAACCTCGGCTACGACCCCGAGGACTGAGCGGGCGTCGGGCCACCTCGGCTCAGCCCGGATCCAGGCTCAGAGGACGACGGCCGCCAGCATCACCAGCGGCAGGGAGACCACCGAGGCGACCGACGTCACCAGGGTCAACGTCTTGAGCGTGCCCTTGGTCGACAGGCCGAGCAGCGACTTGAACATCCAGAAGAAGTTGCTGTTGACCTGGAGCGCGAACATCGCACCCGACGCGATCGCCAGGCCGATCACGATGGGGGAGACGGTCAGCGAGTCGAGGATCGGGGCGATGATGCCGGCCGCGGTGATCGCGGCGACCGAGACCGAGCCGATGGCGAGGTGCAGGACGGCGGCGATGAACCACGCCAGCAGGATGCTCAGCACGACGGGCGCGCCGGCGTCGGCCTGGAACAGGTCGCCCAGCACGCTGTCGAGCCCGGTCGCCTCGATGACTGCGCCGAGCGAGCCGCCGACGCCGGTGATGAGCAGGATCTCCCCGGTCGTGTGGAAGCCGTCCTCCATCGCCTCGTTGGTGTGGTCACGGCCGGACGAGGCGCGCGAGAGGCCGTACGCCCCGAGCAGGCCGATGAAGAGCGCGATGTTGGCGTCGCCGAGGAACGCGATGAAGGCGTTGGACCAGCCGCCGAGCTCGGCGAACGCGCCGAAGGCGATCAGCAGGAGCGGCACCAGGATCGGCAGCATGAGCGTCACGAGGGGGAGCTGGCGTACGCCCTCCCGCTCCTTGACCGCGGTCGCCTCCGACTCGCTGCGCGCGAGTGCCTCCTCCGAGGACTCCGCGTCGCCCGTGAGGTAGGCGCGGTCGGCGGCCTCTTGCTCGGCCATCGCCTCGTCGACCTCCTCGTCGGTCTCCGGGTTCCAGAAGCCGCCGGCAGAGAAGAGCAGGCGCATGAGGAGCGTGGAGACGAGAGCGGTGACGAGGCCGATGACGACGCCGTACACGAGCCAGTCGCCGAGGCGGATGTCGAGCAGCCCCGCGATCGAGATCGCGGCAAGCCCGGGGATCACGAAGACGTAGCCGGCGAAGATCCCGCAGCCCAGCGCGGACGCGAGGACGGGGAGGCCGACCTTGCCGATGAAGGGCGACGCGGACCGGGCGACCGGTGCGGCGAGCACGACCTGCACGTCGACGTAGATCGAGGGCATGACCACGGCCAGCATCGAGGTGAGGGCGTACGGCAGGCGCGCCGAGCCGACCCGCTGCACCAGCAGCGCCACCAGGCGCCGGAACGCGCCCGTGGAGTGCAGCAGCGACCCGATGAGCACCCCGAAGCCGATCAGCAGCCCGACCTCCGCCATGATCCCGCCGAAGCCGGTGGTGATCGCCTCGACGGTCCCGGCGAAGCCGACGCCCCCGGCCAGGCCGAGGTAGAGGGATCCGAGGATCAGCGAGATCACCGGGTCGATGCGGCCCTTGATGATCAGTCCGATCACCAGGACGATCGCGATGGTGGTGTGCAGGGCGACCATGCGTGCTCCCCGAGGAGTAGGCGTCCCCGAGGGGCGAGTTGCCCTCTGTCTACCGGTGCGGGAGGGGCGTTGGCCAGCCGGCGTCCCGCGGCTGGATCAGCCGGTTCCGGCGTCGGATGGTGAGAGTCGGGTGACGACTCGCTCGGCCACCCAGGTCAGGGCGACCGAGAACACGGTCACCATGAGCGCGAAGGTGATCGCGGCGATGATGTTGTCGATCTGCAGGCGGGTGGTGAAGGCCGAGGCCAGCCAGACGGCGCAGCCGTTGACCACGAGCGTCGTCGCCGCGACGACCAGCATGCTGTCCGAGGTCGGGAGCCAGCGGAGCAGCAGCTGCGCCACGACGTTGGCGGCAGCGACGAGGGCAGCCACGACCAGCGCGGAGAGCGGGCCGCCGCCGAAGTCGACGTCCGGCGTGACCCAGGCGGCCAGGACCACGGCCACGGCGAGGAGCGCCCATCTGAGCAGCACCATCACGATGCCCATGCGTCCTCCCTCCGGGCCGGGTCACTGGCCAGCCCACCCTGGTCGGTGTCGCCGCGCACTCTTCCGACCGGCGGGCGCGCGAGCCTCCCCCGAACCGGGGGAGATGGCTCGGCGTCCGAGGGTGCGCCGGTCATCGCGCGATGACGGCCAGGCGCTCCCGCAGCGCCGCGAGCCGAGCCTCGTCCCAGCCGGGCGGTCGCACCACGGCGTACCAGGCGCTCAACGGCTGGGTGCCGTACTTGTGGCCGTGGTCCTCGTCGAAGTCGTTGCTCACGGCCATGTCGACGGCGAGCTGGAGGAAGGTCGTCACCGGCGTCCACCGGATGGCCGGGTTGACCGACGCGTCGAGCGGTTCCTCGAGCCAGTCGGGCTCGTCGGCGAGGGTGTCCCAGTCCCACCACACGATGGGGTCGTCGCCGTGCTGCAGGAACACCGAGTGGGGGGTCGTGCCCTCGATGTCCGCCACGCGGTTGGCGAAGACGAACGTCCCACCGTCGCCGACCACGGGGCGCACCTGCGGTGACCCCGGCTCCCGTACGCGCTCGGCCTCGCGTCGCAGCCGCATGGTCTCGGGCGGACCGACCCACACCGCGCCGTCGACGCGGTCCCGGCTGTCGGCCAGGGAGTCGAAGACCTGCGAGCCCCCGAACGAGCCCAGGCTCTCCCCGGCGATGTAGAGGTCGGGTCGCTCGGCCCCCGCACTCGCGAGGCGGTCCTCGACGGCCTCGAAGAGCGCCACGGCCGTGTCCCCGGCGGCAGCCGACTCCGAGAGGAACGCCAGCGGGCTGGGCAGGTGCGAGTACTGCACGGTCACGGTGGCCATGTCGCCGTCGTAGAAGTACTCCAGCGGCTGCACGAGCTGTTCGTTGATCCAGCCCGTGCCCGTCGGGACCACGACCAGCAGCGCGCGGCGGTCGAACCCGCCGAACCGCTCCAGCTCGCTCATCGCGAGGTCGACCCGCTCCTCGACGGTGCCGGCGGAGGCACGTCCGACGAACACCCGGACGGGCTCGACGACCTCGCCGGGGGAGAGGTCTGCGAGGTCGTCCGTCGTCGGGCCCCGAGTCAGGAAGCGACGGCCCTCGCGGCCGGCCTCCTCCCAGACCACGTCGGAGTCCGGGCCGCCCGAGCGCACCCGGGAGCTCGGCGGCGCTGGCGCGCCGCCGAGATCGCGGTCACCGAGGGCGAACCCGGCGTTGAGCCCGTCGAGCGTGCGCTCGAGGACGAAGGTGTTGAGCGCGGCGAGCACGGCCCACCCCACCAGGACCAGCGCGAGCGCGCCTGCGATCCAGGCCGGCAGCATGCGCGTGCCCACCCGCGTGGTCGCCAGCCAGACGATCTTCAGCAGGCGCGCCAGCACGAAGAGCACGAGGGCCACGACAGCCGCGAGGAGCAGCGCGCCGCCGAAGACGAGCCAGTACGACGACCGCGCGTAGCCGAGCCGTTCCCACGTCCACCGGTGGGCGTCGACGGCCTCGACCGCCGCCCACGTCGCGAACGCGAGGCAGAGGACGAGCACCGCGAGGCGGACCCGCCGGTCCTCCGACGGGGTGAACGCGCGCCACTGCCATCCGAACCTCACCCGCAGGCGCACCGCGAGCCGCGTCAGGCCGAGCCCGACTCCGTACCCCAGCGCGAACGAGATCCCGGTCAGCACGCCCTGGAAGACCCACGACCGGACCAGGAGCGACGGCGCCATCGACTGCACGACGAACCAGGTCGCCAGCACGACACCCAGCAGGCTCGGGCGACGGAGCAGGCGTGACCAGCGCGGCTCCTCCTCACCCACCGCTGTTCACCGCACCTCGAAGATCAGGCCGTTGCCGTCCTTGACGACCAGCAGCACCCAGCCGTTGAAGGTCAGGTAGTCCGAGCGCCCGTCCACGACGGACAGGACGATGCGCTCGATGGTCCGGTCGGGCTCACGACAGCGCACGCGGGTGACGGTGGGCGG
>DATIAJ010000081.1:0-13929 GCA_035458105.1 Nocardioides sp.
ACCCGAGCACCGACTGGGTCTGCGGCCACTGCCCCTCGGGGAGCAGGTGGACGAACGGCTCGGAGTCGTACGCGGTGGCGTAGGCGACGCGCACCTGCTCCGGCGTGACGCCGTCGAGCAGGGGTGCCTGCACGGTCGCGAGGATGCCCCGCGACATCGGGACCAGCAGCGGCGTGAAGCCGACCTTCACGGGGCCGCCTGCGACGCCGCTGAGGTTCTGCACGATCTCGGGGGTGTGCCGGTGCGTGCCGCCGACGCCGTAGGCGCTGGCGTTGCCCATCACCTCGCTGCCGAGCAGGTGGGGCTTGGCCGCCTTGCCGGCGCCGCTCGTGCCGGAGGCGGCGACGACGGTGACGTCGGGCTCGACCAGGCCCGCTGCGACCGCGGGGACGGCGGCGAGGGTGGACACGGTCGGGTAGCAGCCGGGGACGGCGATGCGCCGCGCGCCGCGCAGCAGGTCGCGCTGTCCGGGGAGCTCGGGGAGTCCGTAGGGCCACGACCCGGCGTGCTCGCCGCCGTAGAACGCCTCCCACTCCCTCGGATCGGTGAGCCGGAAGTCGGCACCGCAGTCGATGACGACGGTGTCGTCGCCGAGCGCCCGCGCGATCGCGGCGGACTGGCCGTGGGGCAGGCCGAGGAAGACGACGTCGTGACCGGCGAGCGTCTCGACGGTGGTGTCCGCCAGGACCCGGTCGGCCAGCGGGAGCAGGTGCGGCTGGAGGGTGCCGAGCCGCTCGCCGGCGTTGGAGCCGGCCGTGAGCGTGCCGATCTCGACGCCCGGGTGGCCCAGGAGGAGGCGCAGGACCTCGCCCCCGGCGTACCCACTGGCTCCGGCCACGGCGACTGATGCAGACATATGCATGACTATACATTCAACTGCATGGTTCTGCTCATCGGGGTCCGACAACCCGGAGGCGGACCTCCGGGCATCTCCCCTACGGTGCACGGGTGAGCCCACTCCACACCCGCCTGGCGCCCGACGTCTACCTCGACCACCTGCGAGCCGAGTCCGCCCGCTTCCGCGACGTGCTCGCCGGCTGCGACCCCTCCGCCCGCGTGCCCGCCTGCCCGGACTGGGACGCCGCCGACCTCCTGTGGCACCTCGCCACGGTGCAGCGGTGGTGGACCGAGGTGCTGACGGCCAGGCCCGCCCGCCCGGACGAGATCGACCCGCCCCGCCCCGAGGCGTACGACGACCTGCTGCGCACCTACGACGAGTGGTCGGCCGGCCTGGCCGCGGCGCTCGACGGCGCGGACCCGCGGGAGGAGGCCTGGAACTGGTCGGGCGACCACACGGTGGGGTTCATCCTGCGGAGGCAGGCGCACGAGGCGCTGGTGCACCGTGTCGACGCCGAGCAGGCCGCCGGGGTGGCGAGCGACGTCGACGCGCGGCTGGCCGCCGATGGGGTGCACGAGTGCCTCGACGTGATGTACGGCGGCATGCCGCCCTGGGGAGCGTGGGAGCCCGGCGAGGGCACGGTGCGCGTCGACGTCACCGACACCGGCGAGTCGTTCTGGCTGCGGTCCGGGACCTTCTCCGGGACCGATCCCGACAGCGGCACGTCCTACGCCGACGAGGAGGACTTCCACGTCGTGCCGGCACCGGACGACCCCGACGTCGAGCCGGACGTGGTGATCGACGGACCGGCGGCAGGCCTCGACCTGTGGCTGTGGAACCGGGCCGACGACGCGGAGGTCTCCACGGCCGGGGATCGCGGCGTCCTCGAGCGGTTCACCGCGATCGTGGCCTCGCCGATCAACTGACGGGGACGACCGTGCAACCAACGGTCCGTCCGGGGCGTCTCCAGATCGCATCGTCCAGACACCGGAAAGACATCACCATGCGAACTGCCGTCAAGAGTGCCGCCGCCGCGCTCACCACCGCCCTCGTGAGCGCCGGCGCGCAGCTCACCGGAGCTCCTGCCCACGCGGACCCGACCATCACCTGCCAGGGCAGGCCGGCAACGGTCGTGGGGAGCACCGGGACGGAGGGCGACGACGTCATGGTCGTCGTGCCACAGCCGGGCGTGACGGCGCAGGCGCTCGGTGGCGACGACACCATCTGCATCGTGGCGGCTCCCGAGGGCGGCATCCGCAGCGTCATCGTCGATGCGGGCACCGGCGACGACACCGTCGTCAACGAGAGCGCAGACGTCGAGGACGTCTGGTACACCACCATCCTCGGCCCGGGCGCCGACTCCTACACGGGACTCGACGCCGTCATCCCGGACCACCCGCGAGCGTCCCCGTTCCACGAGACCGTCTTCGCCGGCGTCCGGGACCTCACCACCGGCAGTGTCGAGGGCTCGCTCGACGTGGACGTCGACGTGATCGACACCCGCGGCGGCGACGACGTCGTCCACTCCGGCACCACGATCCCCGGTGCGACGAACAACGACACGGTGCTCACCGGCACCGGTGACGACACCGTCGAGTGGGCCGGCGAGCGGCGCGGCGCGGGCGCGCTCGACGTCGGGACCGGTGAGAACACACTGGCTGTGCACCCCGGCTGGCAGGGCACGTCGACGATGGTCTCCGGCCCCGCCCGGGCCGCGGTCGTCGACGGCCGGACGGTGCTTCGCTGGGAGGGATCGGTCGCCCGCTACGACGTCAGGGTCGACACGCGGGACCAGAGCTTCGCCGGCACGAACGCCGACGAGACGCTCGTGCTCGCGTCCCGGGTGGCCGGCGGACGACGCGTGATCTCGATGGGCGGCGGCGACGACCACCTCGCGCTCTACTCGATGGGAAGCGGGAGGGTGACGGGTGGGCCCGGGCGCGACAGCTACTCCGGCAACGGCTGCTCGACCGCCTCGGTCCGGATCGGCGGCACCTTCGCGTGCGCGCCAGTTGCCGGCAGTGCGGTGCGGCACGCCTTCGACTTCGACGACTTCGAGGACCTCGTGCTCGAGGGCGGTGACGTGACGGTCCTGGGCAGCGCTGCCGACGAGAAGATCAAGGTCGTGGCCGCCACCCGCATCCGTGTCCGCGGTCGCGGTGGCGACGACGTCCTCAATGCCAATGCCTCCGGCGCCCTCCGAGGCGATGCCCCTGTCGTGATGGCGGGTGGGACGGGCGCGGACCGCATCGTCGGGTCGCCGGTGCGCGACCGACTCCTCGGAGGCTCCGGCAACGACAAGCTCTTCGGGGACGGGCGCAGCGACGAGATCGTCGGCGGTCCGGGCCGCGACAAGGCTTTCGGACAGCAAGGCCGCGACAGCTGCTCGGCTGAGGTACGCCGGTCCTGCGAGCGCTGAACGGCTCGTCGACAGTGGAGCGTGCGGCCCGTAGGTCGGGCCGTACGCTCCACCGTCGCGTGGCGGCGCCGGCTCAGGCGCGCTGGACGGCGCCGGTGCGCTCGGCGGCGAGCGCCACCGCGGCATCGCGGGCCGCCGCCGCCTCGCCCTCCTTGAGCGTTCGGTCCGCTGCCCGGAACCGCAGGGCGTAGGCGAGGGACTTCTTCCCCTCACCGACCTGGTCGCCGGTGTAGACGTCGAAGAGCCGGATCGACTCGAGCAGCTCGCCGGCGCCCTCGCGCAGCGCGGCCTCGACGTCGGCTGCCGGAACGGTGGCGTCCACGACCAGCGCGACATCCTCCTTCGCGACCGGGTACGACGAGAAGGTCGGCGCCTTGCGCAGGTGGACCGACCGCGCGATCAGCAGGTCCAGGTCGACCTCCGCGGCGACGGTGCGCTTCGGCAGGCCGAAGGCCTGGCACACCGTGGGGTGCACCTCGCCGGCGTGCCCGATGACCTCGCCGTCGACGGCGAGCTCGGCGCAGCGACCCGGGTGCCAGGGAGCGAGCTCGACGGCGGAGGCAGTGACCTCGAGGCCGAGCGACGCCGCGACGGCCCGTACGGCCTCCACGGCGTCGGCCCACGAGAAGGGCTGGGGCTCGCCCCACCAGCCGCCGGAGACCGCGTCTCCGGTGCCGACCAGCGCGAGGTGCAGCGGCTGGGCGGGCAGCGCGGCGTCGAGCGCCGCGAGCTCGGCCTCGGTCGGGCGCCGGTCGACCGGCAGGATCGGAGCGGGCCCGGCGTGACGGGGAAGCGTGACCGTGCCGGTCTCGAAGATCGCGACGTCCGTGGTGCCGTGGCCGACGTTCTTGCCGGCCGCGCGCAGCACGCCGGGCAGGAGCGTGGAGGTCATGAACCCGGCCTCGGCGTTGAGCGGGTTCGACAGCCGGAGCAGGTCGCGGCGCGGGTCGTCGGCTGCGAGCCCGAGTGCGTCGAGGTCGGCCTCGCCCACGAACGGGAAGCTCACCACCTCGACGAAGCCCTCACCGGCGAGCGTGCGCCCGATGCGACGTCGCAGCTGCTGCGGACGCGTGAGGCCCCGGCCGGACGGCGGTGTGGGCAGGACCGACGGCACCTTGTCGTAGCCGACGAGCCGGACGACCTCCTCTGAGAAGTCCTGGGCGTCGGTGAGGTCGGGGCGCCACGGGGGCGGAGTCACCGAGAGGATCCCGGTGCCGCTGACCTCGCAGCCGACCGCGCGCAGGCACGCCACCGACTGCTCCTCGGTGATCGGCATGCCCGACACCCGGGCGGCCAGGTCGCCCGCGACCTCGACGACCGGCATGGCCGGCGGGCTGCCGACGACGGTGACGCCGCTGTGGGCCGTGCCGCCGCCGTGCTCGACGAGGAGCTCGACCACCCGGTCGGCCGCGGCCTCGCAGATCGTCGGGTCGACGCCGCGCTCGTTGCGCTTGCCGGCCTCGGAGGTGATCTTGTGCCGGCGGCCGGTGCGGTACATCGACACCGCGTCCCAGTGAGCCGCCTCCACGAGGATCGAGGTGGTGGTGCCGGAGATCTCGGTGGTCTCGCCGCCCATGACGCCGCCGAGCCCGATGATCCCGGAGTCGTCGGTGACGACGAGGTCTCCGGGGTCCAGCGTGCGGGCCGTGCCGTCGAGGGTGGTCAGCTTCTCGCCCTCGCGCGCACGGCGTACGACGATCGCGCCCCGCAGCGTGTCGGCGTCGTAGCCGTGGATCGGACGGCCGGTCTCGAGCATGACGTAGTTGGTCACGTCGACGGCCAGCGAGATGGGGCGCATCCCGGCAGCGGTGATGCGGCGGACCATGAAGTCGGGCGTCGGGGCCGTGGGGTCGAAGCCGTCGACCCGCCGCGCCACGAACACCGGGCAGCCCTCGGTGTCCTCGACGACGACCGGGTGGCCCTGGTCGTTGGCGGCCGGGGTGTCACGCAGCGCCGGGTCGCGGAAGCCGGTGGCGCCCTCGACCGAGACGAGCACCTCGCGGGCGATGCCGCGCAGGGACAGCGCGTAGGCCCGGTCGGGGTTGACCTCGAACTCGATGGTCTCCTCGTCGAGGCCGAGCACCGGACGCACGTCCTGGCCGGGCTCACCGGCGTCGGGCGGCAGCACGATGATGCCGTCGTGGTCCTCGCCGAGCCCGAGCTCGCGGGCCGAGCAGATCATGCCGGCGGACAGGTGCCCGTAGGTCTTGCGGGCGCCGATCTCGAACCCGCCGGGCAGCACGCCGCCGGGGAGCACGGTGACGACGAGGTCGCCGGGCGCGAAGTTGTGGGCCCCGCACACGATGCCTTGCGGTTCGCCGGTGCCGTTTGCGTCGCCGACGTCGACGGTGCACCAGTTGATGGTCTTGCCGTTCTTCTGCGGCTCCGGCTCCATCGTGAGCACGCGGCCGATCACCAGCGGGCCGGTGATGTCGCGGCCCGGGCTGACGATCGCCTCGAGCTTGAGACCGGTCAGCGTCAGCCGGTCGGTGATGTCGTCGGTGGTGGTGCCGGCGGGCACGTCGACGAGGTCCAGGATCCAGGACAGGGGTGCCTTCATCGTGTCTTCTCCCCTCTCAGATCTCGGTGCCGAACGCGCTGCTGAACCGGACGTCGCCCTCGAAGAGCGGCCGCAGGTCCTCCAGGTCGTGGCGGAACATGAACGACCGGTCGATGCCCATGCCGAAGGCGAAGCCGCTGTAGACCTCCGGGTCGACCCCGCAGGCCACGAGGACGCGCGGGTTGACCACGCCGCAGCCGCCCCACTCGATCCACCCCTCGCCGCGGCAGGTGCGGCACGACTCGGGGTCGACGTTGCGGCACACGAAG
Source organism: Nocardioides sp. (assembly GCA_035458105.1). Lineage (GTDB taxonomy): Bacteria > Actinomycetota > Actinomycetes > Propionibacteriales > Nocardioidaceae > Nocardioides. The sequence goes on from DATIAJ010000081.1 coordinate 6,087, forward strand.
CAGAGCACGTCGACCTCGGCCGAGGGCTCGGTGAAGGGGAAGTAGGACGGACGGAAGCGCGTCGTGATGTCGTCGCCGAAGAGCTGCGACGCGAAGTGGTCGAGGGTGCCCTTGAGGTGGGCCATGGTGATGCCCTCGTCGACCACGAGGCCCTCGACCTGGTGGAACATCGGCGAGTGGGTGGCGTCGTACTCGTCGGTGCGGAACACGCGTCCCGGGCAGACGACGTAGATCGGTGGCGTGCGGGTCAGCATGGTGCGGGCCTGGACGGGCGACGTCTGGGTGCGCAGCACCACGTGGTCCTCGGCCGGCTCGGTCCAGAAGGTGTCCTGCATGGTGCGGGCCGGGTGGTCGGGGCCGAGGTTGAGGGCGTCGAAGTTGAGCCACTCCGCCTCGACGACCGGGCCCTCGGCGATCTCGTAGCCCATGGCCACGAACAGGTCGGCGATGAGCTCGGACTGCAGGGTGAGGGGGTGTCGACCACCGCGACGGCGGCGGGTCGTGGGCAGTGAGACGTCGACGGTCTCCTCGGCGAGCATCCGCTCCTCGTGCTCGGCCTCGAGGACGGTCTGTCGGGCAGCGATCGCCTGGTTGACCGCGCCGCGGGCCTGGCCGACGCGCTGCCCGGCCTCCTTGCGGGCCTGCGGGGGCAGGGCCCCGATCTCGCGGTTGGCGAGGGCCAGCGGCGAGCGGTCGCCGGCGTGGTCGAGCCGGACCTGCTTGAGGGCGTCGAGGTCGGCGGCGTCCGCGATCGCGGCAAGTGCCGCCTCACGCATCGCCTCGACCTGGTCGGCCTTGAGCGGGGTCACCTCGACGGGGTCGTAGTCGGTGTTGGGGCCGGACATGGCTCCCTTTCCTCACGAGCGACAGGGGTCGCCGCGCAGTCTAGAAGTGGACGAGCGTCGGGTCGGACGGGGACTCCCCGGACCCGGTGACGTCAGCTGCCCGACGGACCAGGTCCGGGGCGGAGAAATCGCAGGCTCGTGTCCACGGGGACGACTCTACTCGCCGAAGGCGGTCCACACGCCAGCGCATTCCTCGTCGAGACCGGAGCCGTACGCCGACCCGGCGGGCACCGGCAGCAGGCCGAGGTCGGCGAGGGGACCCTCGGCGCGGCTGCGGCCCAGGTTCCACGCGCGCGGGTCGTCGAGGGCCTCGGCGCGCATCTCGTCGTACGGCAGGTCCTGGAGGACGCAGCGGGCGACGTCGGCAGGCAGCCGGTCGGCGATGACCGGCGCGGCGTCGGCCGAGAGTGTCTGCAGGTAGCGCAGGTCGAGGTCGCCGGTGGCCTCCCAGCGATCGAGGTTGCGCCCGGCGACCCACGCGTCGGGGTTGACCGCGGCCAGGCCGACGAGGGCCACGGCCCCGGAGACCAGGGCGATGCGCGGGAGCCACGCCCCGCGCCCGGCGACGCCGGCGACCATGATCGCGAGCACCACGAAGCCGAGCCAGCCCTCGAAGACGTCGACGAAGAGCCGCAGCGTCGTGAAGCCGTAGGCGTCCTGGTAGACCGACATCCCGCGCAGCGCGGACGCGACGACCAGCAGCGTGAGGGCGCAGAGCAGGCCGAGCGAGCCGAGGAGCCAGCGGCGGTCCCCGGCATCGCTGCCCGCCCTCCGCGCCGCGATCCACACGACCAGCACCGTCAGTGCGGTGGCGAGGGTCAGCTGGCCGAAGCCCTGGTGGACGTAGTCGGCGTAGGTGAGCCCGGTCGTGGCCTCGATGTAGTCGCGGCCACCGATGAGGGCTCGCGCCTGGGCGGCGATGAAGGCGATGAACACGGCGTCGACGACGAGCACCGGGACCAGCCACTCGAACCGGTTGGCGAGCGCCGACGGACGCCGGCCACCCAGCACCTCGACCTCGGCGGGGTTGAGCGCGAGGTAGGCAGCGCCCAGCGTCGCGGCGAAGACGAAGCAGGCCAGGAAGGCGCGGCCGACGAGGTCGTTGAAGGTCAGGTTGGGCACGAGCTGGTCGACCCAGGAGCCGAAGACGGGGTTGGCGCTGGCGAAGATGGTGCCGAAGACCGCGAGGCCGAGCAGCGACCACACCGTCGTACGCACCACGGCCGGGGTGCGCGAACCGGTGCCGGCGATCCGCAGGGAGCGACCGAACCACGGCAGGCCCCGCAGCGACGCGAGCGGCCACGCCACCCCGGACAGCAGGATGCCGGGCATCGTCCGGGCTCCGGTCACGCCGCACAGGAAGACAGCGGCAGCGACGACGAGGCCGAGCATCTGCACCCACCAGGCGTCGAGGAGGGTCATCGGCAGGACGAGCAGGACCGCCAGCCCGGTGCACAGGAGGGTCCACGGCTCCCGGCGCCGACGCGCGGTGGCCAGGGCAGCCGCACCGCACGTCAGGGCGACCAGGGTCCAGGTGATGCCGACCGCCGTGAACGACAGGGCGATCCCGGCGACGAGCCCGGCTCCTGCCGCCGCGGCCACGGTCCGGAGCCCGTGCCGGCCGCCCCGGTCGGGCCAGAAGCGGCCGAACAGCCCGTCCAGCCCGGCCTGCTGGCCGGCGGCGGACACGGGAGGCTCCGGCGAGGGCGAGGGCGAGGGCGCGGGTGGCGGGGTCGTGGTCGGCGCCGGGGTCGGAGCCGTGCGGGTCGCGCCGCTGGGGACCTCGAGTCGGAGCCGGGCGCCGTGCCCGGACTCGGGATCGAGGAAGCGGAGCGTCCCGTCGTGGAGCTGGGCCACCCACCGCGCCACCGCGAGCCCGAGGCCCGTGCCGCCGGCCCCGTCGGTGCCGAAGCGCTCGAAGACGCGCTCGCGGTCCTCGGGCGCCACTCCCCCGCCGTCGTCGGCGACCTCCAGCCACCACGATCCGTCGGTGGTCCCGGCGGCGAGGCGCACGGGCGTCTCGGCGGGCGCGTGCCGCGCGGCGTTGTCCACCACGTTGACGAGCAGCTGGCGCAGCCGGGCGGGGTCCCCGGCCACGACGAGGTCGTCGGCGACGTCGATCGCGACGTCACCGTCCCGGCCGGTCGCGCGCACCTGGGCGACGGAGTCCTCGACGAGCGCACGCAGCGCCACGTCCTGCCGATCGAGGTCCACGACGCCGGCCTCGAGCCGCGAGAGCTGGAGCAGGTCCTCGACCAGCCTCCCCAGCCGCTGCGCCTCCTCCAGCGCGGCGGTGAGGTGCTGGGGGTCGGCGGGCACCACCTGGTCGGCGAGGTTCTCGAGCAGCGCGGTCATGGCCGTGAGCGGCGTACGAAGCTCGTGCGAGACCGTGGCGATGAGGTCGCGGCGCTCGCGGTCGACCGTCGCGAGGTCCTCGGCCATGCGGTTGAAGGCGGCAGCCAGCTGGCCGACCTCGTCAGTTGCCGAGGTGCGCACCCGCCCGGTGTAGTCGCCGCGCGCCATGGCCCGCGACACCTCGGTCATCCGACGCAGGGGGGCGACCATGCCGGCGGCGAGCAGCTGGGTGACGCCCAGCGCGAGGGCGACGCTCACCGGCAGCACCAGCAGGGGCGGGACGTCGGCGGCCGAGCCGAGCAGCGTGAGGAGCACCGCGGTGACCACCGAGGCGACGACGAGCAGGCCGAGCTTGGCCTTCAGGCTGGACACGGTGTCGAGCCAGGCGCTCATCGCAGCTCCTCCAGGGCGTAGCCGACGCCGTGGACCGTGCGGATGCGCGCGGCGCCCACCTTGCTGCGCAGGGCCTTGACGTGGCTGTCCACGGTGCGGGTGGCGCTGGCGCTCGCCCAGGCGTCGCCCCAGTCCCAGACCTCGCGCAGCAGCCGCTCGCGGCTGAGGACCTGACCGGGCGTCCGGGCCAGGCACAGCAGCAGGTCGAACTCGGTCGGGGTCAGGTGCACGGCCTCCCCGTCGACGGTCGTACGCCGTGAGCCGGGGTCGAGACGCACCCCGCCCACCTCGATGGTGGCGGGACGCTCCTCCGCCAGCGCGGCCGCACGCTCGACGCGTCGCAGCAGGGCGGAGACACGGGCCACGACCTCCCGCATCGAGAACGGCTTGGTGAGGTAGTCGTCGGCGCCGACGCCCAGGCCCACGAGCACGTCGGCCTCGTCGTCGCGCGCGGTGAGCATCAGCACGGGCACGGGGCGTGCAGCCTGGATCCGTCGGCACACCTCGAGGCCGTCGAACCCCGGCAGCATCACGTCCAGCAGCACGACATCGGGCCTCACCGCTGCCGCCGCCTCGACCGCGGAGGGACCGTCGAAGGCCTGCTCGACGGTGTAGCCCTCGGCGCGCAGCCGCTGGGCGAGGGCGTCGTTGATGGTGCGCTCGTCCTCCACCACGAGGGCGGTCCTCGGTCGGGGTGCCGGAGCCGTGCGGGAGGTCATGCCATGACCCTAGGAGTGCGGGTGGGTCGGGGGCGGGGACGACTCGTGAAGGTTGTGTGGAGGTCGGCGCCGGTCACTCCGGGCGCAGGTCCTCACGCGGCCAGTCGACCATGACGCGGGCGCCTCCGCCGGGGGCGTCGTCGATGGTCACCCAGCCGCCGTGCGCCCGGGACAGGCCGCCGACGATGTACATGCCGAGACCGCTGCCGCCGGAGTCGCCGGTGGTCCAGAACTTGGTGAAGACCCGTCGGCGCAGCTCGGCCGGGATGCCGTCTCCCTCGTCATCCACGGTGATGCGGACGCCGTCGAGGTCCTCGGAGCGGGCGAGGCGGACCCGGACCTGGCCCAGGCCGTGGCGGACGGCGTTCTCGACCAGGTTGGTGACGACCTGGGTGAACTTGTCCGGGTCTGCGAACACTTCGGGCAGGTCGGGCTCGACCTCGAGACTGATGCCCCGCGCGGTGCCGGCCTCGATGGAGTCGACGACGCGGCGCACGAGCACCTCGGCCGAGACCTCCCGCGGGTAGAGCTGGAGCCGGCCCGTGTCGATCCGGGCCACGTCGAGGAGCTCGGCGATGAGCCGGGACAGCCGGTCGGCGTCGGCGTTGACGGTGGTGAGCATCAGCTTGCGCTGGTCGTCGGTCAGCTTGTCCCACCGGTTGAGCAGCGCCTGGACGAAGCCCTTGACGCCCGTCAGGGGCGAGCGCAGCTCGTGGGCGACGGTCGCGACGAGGTCGGAGCGCTCGCGGTCGAGACGCGCCCGGCCGCGGCCGCTGCGCAGCCCCACCGCGATGCCCACGACGCGGCCGAGGTGGCCGTCGCGCACCATCCGCGCGGTGGTGAGGACCTCGTCGCCGGAGGCGTTGAGCCACGACTGCTCCGGCACGCCGCGGGTGATCGAGATGGCGTCGAAGGGGCGGTTGACGTCGAGCCAGGTCCGGCCGTCCTGGTCGAGCAGGCGCAGCACGTCGGGCAGCGGCAGGCCGAGTGCGCGCTCAGCGTCGACGCCGAGCAGCGCGGCGCCCTGGGCGTTGAGGATCGTCACCACGCCCTCGCGGCTGGCGCCGAGGATGCCGTCGGGGTAGAAGTCGGCGAGCGTGCGCAGCCGGCTCGGGCGGGCGGCGTCCACCCGGTGGCGGGGGGCGTAGCCGTTGTCTGACACGCCCCGAACCCTAGTCGTCGTGGCTAGGCGTCGCGCCGCCCCCGCGCCGCCGCCTTGGGCCGGCGCAGACCTGCGGCGCGCAGGGCGGCGACGAGCTCGCGCGACGAGACCGGGATGGCACCCGCGGCCACGAGGGCGTCGTACGCGTCGGCGGGTACGTCGTAGTGGTCGCGGTCCCAGCCACGGGACGGGATGCCGTGGGCCGCGGCGAAGGCGTGGACCTCCGCATAGGAGGTGTCGCTCGCCAGGTGGGACCAGAGCCGGTCCCAGCGCGGCACGGCGGGTGGGTCGATGAGGATCATCGTCGGACGGCCCGCTGCGCCCGCGCGCTGGCGTAGAGGCACACCGCCGCAGCCGTCGACAGATTGAGGCTCTCGGCCCGCCCGTGGATCGGGATCGCGACGCGGTGGTCGGCCAGCGCAGCCAGGTCCTCGGGCAGCCCCCACGCCTCGTTGCCGAAGAGCCAGGCGGTGGGACCGCTGAGGTCGGCGTCGAACAGGTCGACCTCGCCGGCTCCGTCGGCGGCCAGGACGGTGAGGCCGCGCGCCTGGGCGGCGCGCACGGCCGCGACAGGGTCGGGCTCCACCGCGAGGGGCAGGTGGAAGAGGCTGCCGACCGTGGCGCGCACGGTCTTCGGGTTGTAGGCGTCGACCGACTGCCCGGCCAGCACGACCGCATCGGCGCCGGCCGCGTCCGCCGTACGGATCACGGTGCCGGCGTTGCCGGGGTCGCGGACGTCGGCGCAGATCGCGAGCAGCCGGGGCGAGGCCCGCACGACGTGCTCGAGCGGCGCGTCGAGGTGCCGGCAGACGGCGACCACCCCGGCCGGTGACACCGAGTCGGACAGCGAGGCGAGCGCGCGGTCCTCGACCAGCGTGACGGGCGCCGTCGCGAGCAGCTCGGCGTGCTGCTCCAGTGCGAGCGGCGTCGCGAAGACCTCGACGACGCACCCCTCGACGTCGAGGGCGCCCTCGACGGCCTTCGGCCCGTCAGCGAGGAAGAGCCGCCGCTCGGTGCGTACCGAGCGGCGGCTCAACTTGCGAGCCTCCTTGACGCGAGCGTTGCTCGCGACGAGGGGCGTCACGTCGTTCAGGCGGAGACCTTGGGCGCGTTGACGTCCTCGGGCAGCGCGGCCTTGGCGGCCTCGACGAGCGCGGCGAAGGCCGGCGCGTCGTTGACGGCGAGCTCGGCGAGGATCTTGCGGTCCACCTCGATGCCGGCCAGGCCGAGGCCCTGGATGAAGCGGTTGTAGGTCATGCCGTTGGCGCGGGCAGCGGCGTTGATGCGCTGGATCCACAGCTTGCGGAAGTTGCCCTTGTTCTTGCGCCGGTCGTTGTAGCTGTAGACCAGGGAGTGGGTGACCTGCTCCTTGGCCTTGCGGTACAGGCGCGAGCGCTGGCCGCGGTAACCGCTGGCGCGCTCGAGGGTGGTACGACGCTTCTTCTGGGCGTTCACTGCGCGCTTGACGCGTGCCATGGTGCTACTCCTTGATGCAGGGGAAAGTCAGACGGACGGCGGCTGAGCCACCAGGGTGGTGCGGTGGGTGAGGCTCAGATGCCGAGCATCTTCTTGGCGCGTGCGACGTCGCCCTTCTCGAGCTCGACCATGCCGGCGTTGCGGCGGTGCTTCTTGCGGCTGCCCGTGGTGGGCGCGGACGCGAACGCGGCGCCGGACTTGCGGCCGGCCTGCAGACGCATGATCTTGCCCGAGCCGGTCACCTTGAAGCGCTTCTTCGCGCCCGAGTGGGTCTTGTTCTTCGGCATGTCTGCCTCAACTTCCTTGTGCGTGGTTCGGGTGTGTCAGGGGGGTGGAGCTGGGCGGGCCCGCTGGGGCGGTCGCGACGACTTCGTCGCCGCATGCTCGATCGAGCCCTTCGCTTCGCTCAGGCCTCGATCTCAGGATCGAGGTTCTCGGAGCGGCGACGCTCCTTCTTCTGCGCGACCGGTCCGGCAGCGTGGGCGGCCTCCCGCTCGGCGTCCTCCTCGGCCTTGCGGTCCGCGCGCGCCTGCTCCTTGCTGGCGCGGGCGGCGTCGGCGTCGATCTTGGCGTCGGCCTTCTTCTTGTGCGGGCCGAGGACCATGGTCATGTTGCGCCCGTCCTGCTTGGGCGAGGACTCGACGAAGCCGAGCTCCTGCACGTCCTCGGCCAGCTTCTGCAGCAGGCGGAAGCCCAGCTCGGGGCGGTGCTGCTCGCGGCCGCGGAACATGATCGTGATCTTGACCTTGTCACCGGCACCCAGGAACCGCACGACGTGACCCTTCTTGGTCTCGTAGTCGTGCTTGTCGATCTTGGGACGAAGCTTCATCTCCTTGATGATCACGTTCGTCTGGTTGCGGCGCGACTCGCGGGCCTTCTGGGCGTTCTCGTAC
>DATIAJ010000082.1:0-4286 GCA_035458105.1 Nocardioides sp.
TCGCGGCCGCCGGCCACCATGAGCTGGATGCGCGCCTCCTGGAAGTACTCGAAGTACTTCACGTTGTTGACGTGGCCGTAGACGTCGACGTCGCTGAAGCGCACGTGCACCGGGTAGTGCCCGCCCGGAACGTGGACGACCTCCGACGGAGCGGGTGGGCGCACGGGCTCGTCCGGCTCGAGCAGCCGGCCGAGCGACTCGCGCTCCTCCGGGTGGAGGCGCCGCGGCCGCTCGGTGGCGAAGACGTACGGCGTGAGCACGGTGCGCGCGCGGAGGAAGACGGTGCGCTCGCCCGACTCGTCCTCCTCGAAGACCTCGTAGGCCATCGTGAAGCTCGCGGCGCGGATCTCGGTGACCCAACACTCGATCGAGACCGGCTCGAAGCCGAACGTCAGCGAGGCGACGTAGGTGACCTCGTGCCGGACCACCACGACGCCCTCGGCCAGGTCCTCCGCACGACTGTCAGGGGCATGGGTGCGGAACATGTCCACCCGCGCCTCCTGGAGGTAGTCGACGTAGGTGACGTTGTTGACGTGGCCGAGCAGGTCGAGGTCGGCCCACCTCAGCGGGCAGCGGTAGAGATGGCGCACGCCCCGATCGTCGCAGATGATCGACCCACGGCCGGGTGAGGCTCAGTGGGCGAAGCGGAGCTTCCCGTAGTAGGCCGGGATGGACTCGCGGCGAGCGATGCGGTCGCTGCGGGTCTCGCGGAGCGCGGGCGGGACGGCGACCAGGGCCAGGACGAGGGCGGCGAGCGCGGCGACGCCGACCAGGACCAGGAGGGCGATGGCGGCAGTGGGGTCGATGAGCTGCACGACGATTCCTTTCTACAGATGTAGATCTTCTACGTATGTAGAAGAGTACGCCGCCGTCGCTCGATCGCAAGTCGGGCCGGTAGTGTCCTGCGTCACCGCGCGCCCGGTCCCGGGCGCGGCGTACGAGGAGGAGAGCGTGAGCCACGCGCGCGAGGAGCTGTCTCCGCGCCGCCGGCAGATCCTGGCGGCGGCCACGACCGTGCTGGCGCAGCAGGGCAACCGAGGGCTCACCCACCGTGCCGTCGACCGCGAGGCGGGGCTGCCCGAGGGGAGCTCGTCGGCCTACTTCCGTACGCGCGACGCACTGCTGCGCGCCCTGGGCGACGTCGTCGCGGACCGGTTGGCCGCCGACGTGGCCGCCCTCGGCGCGAGGCTCGCATCGTGCCCCGGCGACCACGAGCGCGCGGTCGCGGAGGTGTCCCGGCTGTTCTCACGGTGGCTCGGCGAGCCCGACCTGCTGGCCGCCCGGCTCGAGCTGACCGTCGCCGCGACCCGCGACCCGGGCCTCGCCGAGCGCTTCACGCAGTGGCGCGACGACCTGGTGGGCATGGTGCGTGGGGTGATGGAGGCAGCGGACGAGGACGGCGGCGCATCGGCCGAGACCCTCGTCGCCTCGCTGGACGGCGTGCTGCTCGCGTCGCTCCTCCTCCCCCGACGACGACGTCGTACGTTCGTCAGCGACAGCGTCGAGCAGCTCCTGTCGGGCCTGGGACCCAACCCTGCGCAGACCTGAACCGGTGGGCCGCACTAGGGTGCCCGGAGACCGTCCAACCGCCCAGTAACCGGAGTTCTCCCATGCCCGAGGCAGTGATCGTTTCCGCAGCGCGCACCCCCATCGGCCGCGCCAACAAGGGCTCGCTCAAGGACTTCCGTCCCGACGACCTCACCGTCCTCGCCGTGCAGGCGGCGCTGGACAAGATCCCCGACCTCGACCCCACGACGATCGAGGACCTGCTGCTCGGCTGCGGGCTGCCGGGCGGGGAGTCGGGCAACAACATGGCCCGCGTCGTGACCACCCTGCTCGGTCTCGAGGTCCCGGGCGCGACGGTCACCAGGTACTGCTCCTCGTCGGTGCAGACCACCCGGATGGCCTTCCACGCCATCAAGGCCGGGGAGGGCGACATCTTCGTCTCCGCCGGCGTCGAGACGGTGTCCCGCTTCGCCAAGGGCACCTCCGACCACCTCCCCGACACCCGCAACCCGCTCTTCGAGGACGCCGGCAGGCGCACCGCCGAGCTCGCCGAGGGCGGCCAGGACTGGCACGACCCGCGTGAGGACGGCCACCTGCCCGACATCTACATCGCCATGGGCCAGACGGCCGAGAACGTCGCCCGGCTGCGCGGCCTCGACCGCAAGGAGCTCGACGAGTTCGCCGTCCGCTCGCAGAACCTCGCCGAGAAGGCCATCGCAGACGGCTTCTGGGAGCGCGAGATCACCCCCGTCACGACGCCCGACGGCACGGTGGTGACCAAGGACGACGGCCCGCGCGCCGGAGTGACGTACGACGCCATCGCCGGCCTCGACCCGGTGTTCCGCCCCGACGGCGTCGTGACCGCCGGCAACTGCTGCGCGCTCAACGACGGCGCCGCAGCGGTGGTCGTCATGAGCGACACCAAGGCCGCCGAGCTCGGCCTCACCCCGCTCGCGCGCATCGTCTCCACCGGCGTGTCCGGCCTCTCCCCCGAGATCATGGGCCTCGGGCCGGTCGAGGCCACCAAGAAGGCGCTCGCCCACGCCGGGATGAGCATCGGCGACATCGACCTCGTCGAGATCAACGAGGCCTTCGCCGCCCAGGTCGTGCCGTCCTACCAGGACCTCGGCATCGACCTCGACCGGCTCAACGTCAACGGCGGCGCGATCGCGGTCGGCCACCCCTTCGGCATGACCGGCGCCCGGCTCCAGAACACCATGCTCAACAGCCTCGACTGGCATGACAAGACGACGGGCCTCATCACCATGTGCGTCGGCGGCGGCCAGGGCATGGCGATGATCCTCGAACGGCTCTCCTGAGCCGTTCGGGGGCGTTCGCGCACTAGGCTTGCCCCATGACCACGACGGGGGAGCCGCGCTGGCTCGGTGATGACGAGCAGCACTCCTGGCGTGCCCTGATGATGGGGATCACCCTGCTGCTGGAGCGCCTCGACGACGACCTCCGACGTGAGTTCAGCATGTCGCTGACCGAGTACGAGGTGCTCGTCCGGCTGTCCGAGCGACCGGGCCGAGCCATGCGGATGGCCCAGCTCGCCGACGCGATGGCGCACTCACGCAGCCGGGTGACGCACACGGTCGCGCGGATGGAGGCGGTCGGCTACGTCACCCGCGGTACGACGCCCGAGGACGGGCGAGGCGTGGTGGCGACCATGACGGACACGGGCTACGACCTGCTCGTGCGGGCGGCGCCGTGCCACGTCGAGAGCGTGCGACGCAACATCGTCGACCTCGTCCCGGCCGAGGACTTCGCCGCGGTCGGCCGGGTCTTCGACCGGGTGTCCGACCACCTGGTCAACCGGCACCCGGAGGCGGAGATCCGCCAGTCCTGAACCCGGGCGCCGGCTGCTCGTCTCAGTCGCGGGTGAGGCGCCGGTGCGTGACCCGGTGCGGGCGGGCGGCCTCGATGCCGAGCCGGTCGATCTTGTTCTCCTCGTAGGCGGCGTAGTTGCCCTCGAACCAGAACCACTGGGCCGGGTCCTCGTCGTCGCCCTCCCAGGCGAGGATGTGGGTGGCCACGCGGTCCAGGAACCACCGGTCGTGAGAGGTGACCACGGCACAGCCCGGGAAGTCGAGCAGCGCGTCCTCGAGCGAGGACAGGGTCTCGACGTCGAGGTCGTTGGTGGGCTCGTCGAGCAGCAGCATGTTGCCGCCCATCTTGAGCGTCAGCGCGAGGTTGAGCCGGTTGCGCTCACCACCGGAGAGGACGCCGGCCTTCTTCTGCTGGTCGGGGCCCTTGAAGCCGAACGACGCGACGTAGGCGCGGCTGTTCATCTCGAAGTTGGCGACCTTGATGAAGTCCAGCCCGTCGGAGACGACCTCCCAGACGTTCTTGTTGGGGTCGATGCCGCCGCGGCTCTGGTCGACGTAGGAGATCTTGACCGTCTGGCCGACCTTGAGCTCGCCCTCGTCGGGCTGCTCCTGGCCCGTGATCATCCGGAACAGCGTGGTCTTGCCGACACCGTTGGGGCCGATGACACCGACGATCCCGGCCCGCGGCAGCTTGAAGGACACGTCGTGCATGAGGGTGCGGCCCTCGAAGCCCTTCCCGAGCTTCTCGGCCTCCAGCACGACGTCGCCGAGGCGGGGGCCGGCCGGGATGTTGATCTCGGACGTGTCGATCTTGCGCATCCGGTCGGCCTCGGCGGCCATCTCCTCGTAGCGCGCGAGACGCGACTTGCTCTTGGTCTGGCGCGCCTTCGCGTTGGAGCGGACCCACTCCAGCTCGCGCTCGAGGACCTTGGCGCGCTTGGCGTCCTTCTG
>DATIAJ010000083.1:0-7881 GCA_035458105.1 Nocardioides sp.
GGACGCAGTGGTCGGTGCGTTGGGGCAACCCGCGCCCCGGGCGGCACGAGCTGCTCGCTCGCGCCACCGACGAGCAGGGGCGCACGCAGCCGTTCGTGGCGGCGTACAACACCCAGGGCTACTTCTTCGACGCCGTCGTACGCCACCCGGTGCGGGTCGTCTGACGCTGCGGTCGTCGGTGGTGCCCAGGAGGTCGGCGTCGGGCGTGTCGGACAGGTCCGGCCACGAGCCGACGTAGCGACCGCCCCGCCGCGTCCAACGTGGGCAGTTCGCAGGCGTGGGAACAGGCTTCACGCTCAAGCATCGCGACACCAGGCCGAAGTGCCTACGTTGCTCGGTCGCCGCTCGGCTACGCCGACCTGCCCGACCACGTCCGGTCCGTCCACACGTGGACCGCTCCGTCCAACACGGCGATGCACGTCACCAACACGGCGCTCGGCTTCCGGGTGGTGGAGCACATGTACGAGGTCGAGGCGCGCATCGCCTAGGGTCACCCGCCCGCCTGGACTGCTAGGACGGTCGGTGGGCTGTCGGCACCCGCCCACCCAGCAGGAGCAGCATCGACGCGGCAGCCAGCCCTGCAAGCACCGCGAACGTCGCGTCGTACGACCCGAGGACCGCTGCGAGCACCGCGCCCACCCATGGTGCGAACGCCGAGACGACGGTGCTGGCTCCGGTGAGGATGCCGTTGCGGTGCCCGATGTCGCCCACGCCCCACCGGTCCACCACCGCAGTGGCCTGGATGAGGGTGAAGATGCCGCGCACCGTGCCCGATGCGAAGGTCAGCACGCACACCAGCACCCAGGGCGACTGCCACACCGCCAGCGCGCCGGTCGTGGCGACGACACCGCCGACGGTCACCTGCGCGCGAGCGGTGGGCCCCGCACGGCTGATCACCGGGCCGTAGAAGAGCCGCCCGACGACCTGACCGACCCCACCCACCCCTAGAGCGGTCGCAGCCTCGCCGGTGGTCAGGCCGTTGCTCGTCAGCAGCGGCACGAGGTTGATGACCACGGCGTGGACCGCGAACCCCGCCATCGCCATTGCCGTGACCAGCAGCACGAACCCGCGGCGGTCGAAGTCCGACGCCACGACACGCGCGTCGAGCTCGCCGTCTCGGCCTGGCGCCGTGTGGGTCGAGGTCCAGGGTGGCCGCAGGCCCCAGGCGTGCAGAGGCACGGTCGTCAGGAGAACGACGGCGAGGGCCAGGTAGGTGTCGCGCCAACCCACGTGTGCGAGCAGGAACGCGGTCAACGGCGCGAACACGGTGGACGCCAGGCCGGCGACCAAGGTGATGGCGGTCAGCGACTGGACCCGCCGGTGGGCATCGTGGCCGCTCCACCCGGTCACCGCGGCGAATGCTGGCGCGTACAGCGTCGCGGACATCGCCGCGCCAGCCAGCACCGACGCGGCGAAGAACCACGCCAGCGTCGGAGCGGTCGCCAGCGCGAGCGTGGCGGCCACGGCCAGCCCCGACCCCGCCGTCATCACCGTGCGTGGGCCGACACGGTCGATACGGCGGCCCACCCACACGCCGCATCCGCCGGAGACCACCAGCGCGAGCGTGAACGCCGCGACCAGCCACACCATCGGCCAGCCTTCGTCGGCGGCGATGCTGCTGGACAGGACCGGGAACGCGTAGAACAGCACACCCCACGACACGATCTCCGTGGTGCACAGCACCGCCACGGCGCGGGACAGCCCCGGAACCGGTGTCGACGGCGCGGCTGTGGCTCCGGGGCTGGCGCCAGCCGGCTCGGCTGGTCGTACTGGTGAGGTCATCCGCAGCAGCCCGAGCCGCTCTCCTCGCTCCCCGCGACGGCAGCGGCGGCGCCGACCGCGACCGGTGCCCCGATGGTCAGCAGCTGCGGTTCGAGCTCCAGCGGGGCCGGGGCTGCCGGAGCGGGTCCGCAGCAGCCGCCGCCGGCGCCCGCGAGTGCCACGGCGTCGGGGTCGTCGAACGCGCCGGCGCCGTTGCAGACCCCGGTCTCGGGGAGGACCAGGTCGACGCGGTCGGCGGCCTCCAGGTCGCCGGCGAGAGCTGCGATGACGGAGCGGACCTGCTCGTATCCGGTCATCGCGAGGAAGGACGGAGCGCGGCCGTAGGACTTCATCCCGACCAGGAACAGCCCCGGCTCGGGCTGCGCGAGCTCGCGGTGGCCGTGGGGCTGGACGTCGCCGCAGCTGTGGTGGTCGGGGTGGATCTGGTCGGCGAGGATGCGGGCGGACCCCAGCGCCGGGTCGAGGTCGAGGCGAACCTCGGACAGGAACGAGAAGTCGGGTCGGAATCCGGTGACGACGATGACCTCGTCGACGTCGGTGACCTGCTGGCCGTCGACCGAGCCGATGGTCAGCCGGCCGTCGGCCTGGGCCTCGACGGCCGCGGTGCGGAACTGGGTCACGCTGGTGACCAGCTCACTGGCTGCGGCCGCCTTGGCGTCCTGGCCGAGCCTGCCGCGCTGCTCGAGCTGGTCGTTGTCGCCGCCACCGAAGGCGTCGCCCACCGAGGGGCGGCGCAGCAGCCACGACACCCGCGTGCTGGCGTCCTGCCGTGCCAGCCGGGCGAGGCCGATGAGGACCCCCTGGGCCGAGGCGCCCTTGCCGGCGACAGCCACGTGCTTGCCGGCGTACCGTGCGGCGACGGCCCGGTCGCCGAAGTCGGGGATGCCGTAGGTGAACCGGTCCGCGTTCTCGACCTCGCCCAGGGCGGGGTAGCCGTCGGCGCCGAGCGGGTTGGGACGGGTCCAGGTGCCGGAGGCGTCGACGACCGCGCTGGCGAGCAGCCGCTCCCGTCCCGTGGGCCCGTCGACGTGGATGGCGAACGGGTCACCCGCGCGGCCCGAGTCGACCAGCAGGTCACGCCCGGCGCGGCTCACGCCCACCACGCGAGTGCCGTAGCGCACCGAGCCGCCATCGAGGTCGTCGAGCAGCGCCGCAAGGGGGTGCAGGTACGCGGCGCGCCATTCCCCGCCGGTCGGGTAGGCCTTGTCGTCGGGTGCCGTCCACGTGCCGGCCGCGTCGAGGAGCCGGCGAGCCGCCGGGTCGACGAGCTCGGACCAGGACGAGAACAGCCTCACGTGGGACCACTCGCCGACCGCGCTCCCCGCGTCGGCGCCGGCCTCGAGGACGACGAAGCCCATGCCGCGCTCGGCGGCGTTCGCCGCGGCGGCCAGACCGATCGGACCGGCGCCGATGATGACGAGCGGCAGGTGAGCGGAAGGGCTGGGGCTGGCTGAGGTGGTCACGACATCTCCTGAGAGCATTGACGGGGATCGATGTAGTGGGACAGTATCGACCACGTTCGATGAATACAAGGGTTTCATCGACATTCTTCGATGTAAGGTGGGGACGTGACCACGACGACGCAGGCCGACACCATCGAGATGCCCGAGCATGCTGTCGATCATGTCGGGGCAGCCGGCTGCGACGACGCCTCCTGCGCGCCGGCGACGGAGACGTCACCGACGCTGCGCCGCGACGAGGCCGAGACGTTCGCCGGCTGGTTCTCGACCTTGTCCGACCCCACTCGGGTGCGACTGCTCCACGCCGTGTCGACCGCCCCAGCCGGTCACATTCGCATCGGCGACCTGGCGCTCGAGCTCGGCATCGGCCAGCCCACGGTCACGCACCACGTCCAGAAGCTCGCCGAGGTGGGCTTCCTCAACGTCGACCGCGTCGGCACCAGCAAGCACGTCTCGGTCAACCCCGCCTGCTGCACCGGCCTGCCGCACGCCGCCGACGTCGTCATGGGCACCCTTGCTGCGCGGCCCTGCTGCCCGGAGGACCTCCCCGTCGACGTCGCCACCCGGGCGATGACCGACGACGACCTCCCGGTGGTGCGCGACATCTACGCCGAGGGCCTCGCCACCCGCAACGCGACCTTCGAGACCGAGGTGCCCGACCTGGCCGCGATGGCGACGAAGTGGCTGCCCGAGCACCGGTGGGTCGCCGAGGCCGAGGTCGACGGCACCACCCAGGTCGTCGGTTGGACCGCGATCAGCCCCGTCTCGGAGCGCGCCTGCTACGCCGGCGTGGGCGAGTCCTCGGTCTACGTCACCGAGGCCGCGCGTGGCCGCGGAATCGGGAAAGCGTTGCTGTGGCGCCAGGTCAACGAGGCCGACGCGGGCGGCCTGTGGACGCTGCAGACCTCGATCTTCCCCGAGAACCGCGCCTCCATCGCGTTGCACCACTCGGCCGGCTACGCGACGCTGGCGGTCAGGTCCCGCATCGCTCAGCTCGACGGCGTGTGGCGCGACACGGTGCTCCTGGAACGCCGCAAGGCCGACTGACCCACGAGACGCGGACCTCGGTCAGCTGAGGACCGAGGGGGGCAGCTCGATGTCCGGGATCAGCTCGACCAGCAGCGTCCGGACGCGGCCATCGATGTCGGCGATGACGCCGCGCACCGTCTCCTCGTCCTGACCACCCGGGTCCGCGACCGGCCAGTCGACGTACCGCACGCCCGGGACGTACGGGCACTCCTCGCCGCAGCCGAGGGTGATGGCCATGACCGACGCCTCGATGGTCTCCCGGGTCAGCTTGGTCGGTGTCTCCGCCGAGGTGTCGAGGCCGAGCTTCTCCAACGCGTCGGCGACCTCGGGGTGGATGTGCTCGCCGGGTTGCGTACCGGCCGACAGCGCGAGGACGCGGCCGCCGGCGTAGTGCTCGGTCAGGACCCGGGAGATGACCGAGCGGCCGCCGTTGCGGATGCAGGCGAACACGACCTGCGGGACCTCGGTCGTGCTGCTCGTCTCGGGGGCCGGGGATGCGGACGTGGTGGTCACGGGATGCTCCTGGTGGTTGATGCGTCGGGTGTCTCGTGCGTCGAGCTGGGATGTGGGACGACGACGTCGTCAGCGGCGCTGCCGACGTCGGGGAACAGGTAGCGGACCAGCGCGACGCCGACCAGGCCGCCGACGAGCTGCGCGGCGATGAAACCCGGCACGGACGAGGGGTCGATGCCGGCGAACGTGTCGGAGAAGATCCGGCCCACCGTCACGGCGGGGTTGGCGAACGACGTGCTGGCGGTGAACCAGTACGCGGCACCGATGTACGCGCCGACGGCCGGGGCCGCCAGCGCGCCACGGCCGGTGCGGGCCAGGGCGAAGATGAGCGCGACCAGGCCGGCGGTCGCGACGATCTCGGCGACCAGCAGGTTCGCCCCTGTCCGCTCCTTGCTGGACAGCTCGGTGATGTCGATGTCGAACATGACGTTCGCCAGTACCGCGCCCGCGATGGCGCCGATGGTCTGCGCGATTGCGTACGCGCCGACCTCGGCGCCGGTGAGGCCGGTGCCGGACCGGCGGCCGAGCAGCCAGTCGGCGGCAGAGACCACGGGGTTGAAGTGGGCGCCCGAGACGGGTCCGAACAGGAGGATGAGGACGGTCAGGCCGAGCACGGTGGCTGTGGAGTTCTCCAGCAGCTGCAGACCGACATCGCCGGGCGAGAGCTGCTGGGCGGCGATACCGGAGCCGACGACGACGGCGACGAGAAGGGCCGTGCCGAGGAACTCGGCGACAAGACGACGGTGCATGGCTCCCGGTTGTTCCTGCTGATGTGTGGTCATGGCGTGCTTCCTACGAGGCGTTGACGTCCGGAGCACGGGCGAGCAGGGGGACGAGGTCGGCAACGCGGCCGGCGATGTCGTCGTAGGCGGCGTCGAAGGCGGCAGGGGTGCCGATGGCAACGGGGTCGGGGACCGACCAGTGGCTCACGCCCGCCAGGTGGAGCCGGGAGCCGGAAACGGGGTCGGCCGGGCCGAGCTCCTCGTGGGCGGCGTCGCACACCGTCACGACGTAATCGCCGTCGCGGAGCAGGTCGTCGAGGGGCTGGGGCCGCTCCTGCACCAAGGTCAGGCCGTGGCGCCGGGCGGCGGCCACTGCGCCGGGAGCGATGGCCGCGCCGGGGCGCGTGCCGCCGGACGTGACCGGTACGGGGCTGGCTGCCCGCCACAGCGCCGCTGCGAGCTGCGAACGCGCCGAGTTGGCCGTGCACACGAAGACCACCCGGTCCGCCGCCACTCTGTGAGCCGCAGGCGTGGTGGGCAGCAAGCCCGCCAGGCTGTCGCGGTGCAGTCGCAGGTACGTTCGACGCTTGTCCGCGTGCGAGCGGTGACGCGACACGATGCCGGCGTCCTCGAGCACCTTCAGGTGGTGGGCCAGCAGGTTCGAGGGCAGTCCGAGCCGGGCGCGCAGCTCACCGGGAGAGGCGTCGCCGGCGCCGAGGAGGTCGACGATGCGCAGTCTGACCGGCTCAGCCACCGCGGACAAGCCCGCCACACGTGCCTCGAAGTCCATGACGTCACCGTTCAGTCAACTGATCTTGAGTCAATCGTGACTGACTGAACCCGCGCGGCGCAAGTCCGCACGTCCGCTGATCCGCACGTCCGCGGCGCTTCGCTACCGATTTGTCAGGGCTGTTGCGACAGCGCGGGCTGAGGGGCCCACTCCGGCCAACGTCGCAGACGCCGGGCCGGTCCAGTCCCCGTACCCGACCAGGTGCAGTCGCGGCTCCTCGAGCGCCTGGGTGCCGGAAGCGCCGCCCACGGGGATGTGACCGCTCCTGGTACGCAGCCCCAGCGGGCGGAGATGGTGCACGGCGGGCCTGAAGCCGGTGCACCAGATCACGGCGTCACACGCCAGGGCCGTTCCATCGGCCCACACGATGCCGTGATCGCTGAGCCGCGTGAACATCGGCCTCGCGTGCAGGACACCGCGCTCCCGCGCGTCCTTCACACCGGCGACCATCACGATGTCACCCAAGCCGGCCACGCCGGCGTGCTCGCGACCCTGCTCGAGCGCCTCGATACGCGCCCGAGCAGTGGCGAACAGCACCCGACCATCCACATCATCGGGTAGGAACCGAGGTGGACGAGTCGTGACCCACGTCGTCTGGGCGACCGTCGAGACCTCAGCGAGGATCTGCGCCGCCGAGTTCCCGCCACCCACCACGACGACACGCTGCCCATCGAACTCGCCCGGCACCCGGTAACCGGCCGCATGCAGCTGCCGACCCCTGAACGCACGCATCCCGGGGTAGCTCGGCCAGAACGGCCGGTCCCATGTTCCCGTCGCCGACACAACTGCGCGAGCCGACAAGGTGAGCCCTGCGGCGTCGACCAACAGGCGCCCGCCGGGGTCGTTGTCCGCACGGCGCACCGACTCGACCCGATGAGGCCGCAGCACGTCCAGGTCGTACCGCTCCTCGTAGCGCGCCAGGTAATCCACCACGTGGTCGCGCGGCGGGAAGCCTCGACTCGCGTCATCCCACGGAGGCATCATCCAGCCCGGCAGTGACGAGTACCCGGCCGGCGAGAACAACCGCAAGCCGTCCCACATGCGTGGCCATGCACCGCCCGGCCGGTCTGCCGCATCCACGATCACCACCTCGCGACCAGGCCTCAGACCCGCACGCCGGAGGTAGAAGCCGGTGGCAAGACCAGCTTGCCCTCCGCCGATGACCACGACGTCGACCTCGTCCGGCTCGATGGCTTGCTGTCCTCCATCGCTCGCCACGACGCCAGTATCGACCAAGGACTCCGCACTCGGCCGAAGGTGTGGTCCACGATGCTCGGACGCGCCTCCGTGGCCATCGCCCTCGACCGATATGGTCACGTCTGCCGCGGACCACCAGTGAACGCGGGGCGGTAGCTCAGTCGGTCAGAGCAGAGGACTCATAATCCTTGGGTCGTGGGTTCGAGCCCCACCCGCCCTACCAGGGGTCTGTGTTACCTCGCCTGACGGGTGACGTTCGGCCTTCGGTTGAGTCGTTACACATCTTCGGGTGATGGGTGACGGCTACTCCGGTTGATTGGTGACACTCCCGTGATGAGGGAGTTGAGTGTGACCGAGCAGCGGTATCAGGCCGTGCTGGCGGTGATCA
>DATIAJ010000084.1:0-15440 GCA_035458105.1 Nocardioides sp.
CGGGGCCCCCTCGTCATGGGCGCCAGCATGCCAGCCGCAGACCAGCGGTCGACGGTGGATCGGGCGCTGCTAGCGTCAGCGGGACAACCCGGAACAGATCCGAGACCACCCTCACGAGGAGTACGAACCGTGACCTCCGAACCTCTCAAGGTGGCCGTCACCGGCGCCGCCGGCCAGATCGGCTACAGCCTGCTCTTCCGCCTCGCCAGCGGTGCCCTGGCCGCGGACCGCCCGATCGAGCTGCGACTGCTCGAGATCGAGCCCGCCCTCAAGGCGCTCGAGGGCGTCGTCATGGAGCTCGACGACTGCGCGTTCCCGAACCTCGCCGGTGTCGAGATCGGCTCGGACGCCGAGAAGATCTTCGACGGCGTGAACCTCGCCCTCCTCGTCGGTGCGCGCCCGCGCGGCCCCGGCATGGAGCGCGGCGACCTCCTCTCGGCCAACGGCGCGATCTTCACCGCGCAGGGCAAGGCCCTCAACGCCGTCGCCGCCGACGACGTGCGCATCGGCGTGACCGGCAACCCGGCCAACACCAACGCGCTCATCGCGATGAGCAACGCCCCCGACATCCCGCGCGAGCGGTTCTCGGCGCTGACCCGCCTCGACCACAACCGCGCGATCAGCCAGCTCGCGGCCAAGACCGGCGCCAAGGTCACCGACATCAAGAAGATGACGATCTGGGGCAACCACTCGGCCACCCAGTACCCCGACCTCTTCCACGCCGAGGTCAACGGCCAGAACGCCGCCGA
This sequence comes from Nocardioides sp., assembly GCA_035458105.1. Lineage (GTDB taxonomy): Bacteria > Actinomycetota > Actinomycetes > Propionibacteriales > Nocardioidaceae > Nocardioides. Next base: position 750 of record DATIAJ010000084.1, read on the forward strand.
GGCCGTCGGCGACCAGGCCTGGCTGGAGAACGACTTCATCCCGACCGTCGCCAAGCGCGGCGCCGCCATCATCGACGCGCGCGGCTCCTCCTCGGCCGCCTCGGCCGCGTCGGCCACGATCGACGCCGCCCGCGACTGGCTGTTCGGCTCGGCGCAGGACGACTGGGTGTCGATGGCGGTCGTGTCCAAGGGCGAGTACGACGTCCCCGAGGGCCTGATCTCCTCGTTCCCGGTCACCACCTCCGGCGGCGACTGGTCGATCGTCGAGGGTCTCGAGATCGACGACTTCTCCCGCGCCCGGATCGACACCTCGACCGCCGAGCTCGCCGACGAGCGCAAGGCCGTCACGGAGCTCGGCCTCATCTGATCCGAGTGGCCGACGCATCGAGCGGTGCGTGAGACAGGTTCCTACCTCATGGAACCTGCTTCACGCACCGCTCATGTGCATTTCCGGGTGGGTCTCGACACGGCGGTCCCGTCCGCGGCGCGTCCTGTCTAGAAGCCGCCCGGCTGGTCGGGGATGGAGCCGGCGAGGAAGATCAGCAACCCACCGAGCACGATGAGCACGGCCGCGTCGAGCACCTTGTGGCGTACGGCGAGCATGCCGGCGTCGCGTCGCCGCAGGACCAGTCGCACGGCAGCGGCGAAGATCAGCGCCCCGCCCATCAGCCGGATGCCGCTGCGCCACTCGCCGAGCGCCACCACGACCAGCGCGACAGCGACGACGCCGAGGACGAGCAGGTAGAACGCTCCCCCGATCGTCGAGGGGTAGCGGCGCGGCTCGTCGGGGTCCTCCGGAGGCGGTTCGGCCGAGACCGGCGGCACCGACTCGGGGGGCTCGACGACCGGCTCGGGCCGGTCGGGGCGCTCGGGTTCGGGCATGTCAGGACCGGACGGACCTCTCGGCGATCTCCACGATGTTGGTCAGCAGCATCGCGCGCGTCATCGGCCCGACGCCCTTCGGGTTCGGTGAGACCCACCCCGCCACGTCCCACACGTCGGGGTGCACGTCGCCGGTGACCTTGCCGTCCACGCGCGAGACGCCCACGTCGAGGACGGCCGCACCCGGCTTGACCATGTCGGCGGTGATGATGCCGGGCACGCCGGCGGCCGCGACGACGATGTCGGCAGTGCGCACGTGCGCGGCGAGGTCGCGCGTGCCGGTGTGGCACAGCGTGACGGTGGCGTTCTCCGACCGGCGGGTCAGCAGCAGGCCGAGCGGGCGCCCGACGGTGATGCCGCGGCCGACGACCACGACCTCCGCGCCGGCGATCTCGACGCCGTGGCGGCGCAGCAGCTCGATGGCGCCGACGGGGGTGCAGGGCAGCGGTCCCGCCTCCCCCAGCACCAGCTTGCCGAGGTTGACCGGGTGGAGCCCGTCGACGTCCTTGTCGGGATCGACGCGCGAGAGCAGAGCGAACTCGTCGAGCCCGGTGGGCTGCTGCACGATGAAGCCGGTGCACGCGTCGTCGGCGTTGAGCTCGTCGATGACGGCCTCCACCTCGGCCTGGGTGGCCGTGGCGGGCAGGTCGCGGCGGATCGAGGTGATGCCGATCTCCGCGCAGTCCTTGTGCTTGGCGCCGACGTACCAGTGCGAGCCGGGGTCGTCGCCCACGAGCACCGTGCCCAGACCCGGGACGACCCCCCGCTCGCGCAGCGCGGCGACGCGCTCGGCGAGCTCGGCCTTGATGGTCTTGAGGGTCGCTGCGCCGTCCAGGGTCTGTGCCGTCACGCCGGTCATCCTAGGGAGGCCGCTCATCAGTGGAAGAAGTGGCGGGCGCCGGTGAGGTACATCGTCACGCCGGCCGCCTCGCAGGCCGCGACGACCTCGGCGTCGCGGACCGAGCCACCGGGCTGGACGATCGCCCTCACCCCGGCGTCGATGAGGATCTGGGGGCCGTCAGCGAAGGGGAAGAACGCGTCGGATGCAGCGACCGCGGACGACGCCCGCTCCCCCGCCCGCTCGACGGCGAGGCGGCAGGAGTCGACGCGGTTGACCTGGCCCATCCCGACGCCGACCGAGGCGCCGCCGGAGGCCAGCAGGATCGCGTTGGACTTCACCGCCCGGCACGCGCGCCAGGCGAAGGCGAGGTCGGCCAGCACCTCCTCGGACGCCGCCGCACCCGTTGCGAGGGTCCAGGTCGACGGGTCGTCGCCCTCGGCGGAGATCACGTCGCGGTCCTGCAGCAGCAGCCCGCCGGAGATCGCCCGCAGGTCACCGCCGCCGCGGGTGAGCGGCGGGCACTCGAGGATGCGGATGTTCTTCTTGGCCTGCAGGACCTCGATCGCGCCGTCCTCGTAGCCCGGCGCCACGATGACCTCGGTGAAGATCTCGGCGACCTGCTCGGCCATCGCGACGGAGACCGGGACGTTGGTGGCGATCACGCCGCCGAAGGCGCTGACCGGGTCGCACTCGTGCGCCTTGCGGTGCGCGCTCGCGACGTCGTCGCCGACCGCGATGCCGCAGGGGTTGGCGTGCTTGATGATGGCCACGGCCGGCGCGTCGAAGTCGTACGCCGCCCGCCGGGCCGCGTCGGCGTCGACGTAGTTGTTGTAGGACATCTCCTTGCCGTGGTGCTGCGTGGCCTGGGCCAGGCCGGGACCCCCGGGCAGGTAGCCGTTGCTGTAGAGCGCCGCGGACTGGTGCGGGTTCTCGCCGTAGCGCAGCACCGACTCCTTGGTCCACGTCGCACCCATCCAGGCCGGGAAGCCCGACCCCTCGCTGGTGTCGGTGAGCACGTTGCCCATCCACGACGCCACGTGGACGTCGTACGTCGCGGTGTGCACGAACGCCTCAGCGGCGAGGCGCTGACGCTCGGCCAGCGTGAACCCGCCGGCGGCGACGGCGGCCAGCACGGCGTCGTACGTCGCGGGCGAGGTGACGATGGCGACGCTGGGGTGGTTCTTGGCGGCGGCGCGCACCATCGACGGTCCGCCGATGTCGATCTGCTCGACGCACTCGTCGGGGCCGGCACCGGACGCGACGGTCTGGGTGAAGGGGTAGAGGTTGCTCACCACGAGGTCGAACGGCTCCACCCCGAGCTGCTCGAGCTGCGCCACGTGGGAGTCGAGGCGGCGGTCGGCGAGGATCCCCGCGTGCACGCGCGGGTGCAGCGTCTTGACCCGACCGTCGAGGCACTCGGGGAAGCCCGTGAGGTCCTCGACCTTGGTGACCGGCAGGCCGAGCGACTCGATCAGCGCGGCCGAACCGCCGGTGGAGACGAGCTCGACGCCCGCGTCGTGGAGGCCCCGGACCAGGTCGTCCAGGCCGGCCTTGTCGTAGACGGAGACGAGCGCGCGCTTGATGGCGATGCGGTCAGGGCTGGAGGGGGACACGGGACTCCTCGGAGGTCGAGCTCGGTTCGAGTGGAGGCACCCAGGCGTTCGATGCTCTCGCGCGTCACTCCCTGGTGGTGACCCACCTGCGCCAGTCGTGTGCCCGCAGACTACCGAGCGCCGGTGCCGATGCGCACCTTGCGGCCCTCGACCGCGATCCCCTCGCGGGCGATCCGGCCGACGGTGTCGACGAGCATCGCGCGCTCGGCGGTCTTGATGCGCTCGTGCAGCGACTCGACGTCGTCGTCGTCCTCCACGGCGACCGGCACCTGGGCGATGATCGGGCCGGTGTCGACACCCGCGTCGACCACGAACAGCGTCGCCCCGGTCACCTTGACGCCGTGCTCGAGGGCGTCGCGCGGACCGTGCATCCCGGGGAAGGCGGGGCACAGCGCCGGGTGGGTGTTGAGGGTGAGGAACCGGTCGAGGAAGTCGGGCGAGAGCAGCTTCATGAACCCGGCCGAGACGACGAGGTCGGGCTCGAAGCGCTCCACGACCGTGCTGAGCGAGGCGTCCCAGCCCTCGCGGGTCTCGAAGTCCGACACCTTCCGCACGAAGGTCGGGATGCCGGCCCGCTCCGCGCGGGCGAGCCCCTCGATGTCCTCCCGGTCGGCGCCGACGGCGACGACCCGGGCGCCGTACGCCGGATCGGCGCAGGCGTCGAGCAGGGCCTGCAGGTTGGTGCCGGACCCCGAGACGAGGACGACGAGGCGGGTGGGCTGGTGCACGCGCGGAAGTCTAGGCGCGGTGGGACGGGGCGGCCGTGCGCGTCCGGTCGCGCAGCAGACGACCGGCGACCAGCGCCGCGATCGCCGTGGTCACCGGGACCGCCGCGATGATCCCGAGCCCGCCGACCAGTCCGCGGACCACCTCCTGCGCCACCACCTCCTGGCTGACCGCGATCCCGAAGGGCAGCGACAGCGCGGAGAAGACCAGCATCAGCGGCAGCGTGGCGCCGACGTAGGCCAGCACGAGGGTGTTGACGGTGGAAGCGGCGTGCGAGCGACCGATGCGCATCGCCCGGGTGAAGAGCGAGCGGGTGCTGGCGTCGGGGTCGACGTCGGCGAGCTCCCAGACCGCCCACGTCTGGGTGACGGTGACGTCGTCGAGCACGCCGAGGGCACCGATGACCAGGCCGGCGAGCAGCAGCCCGCGCAGGTCGACCTGCGCGGCGATGCCGGAGATGTACTGGCTGCCCTCGTCGACGAGGCCGGTGAACTGGCCGACCTCGGTGAACACCCACCCGACGCCGCCGATCACCACCAGCGACACCAGGGTCCCGAGCATCGCGACCGTCGTACGGACGCTGAGACCGTGGGAGAGGTAGAGCGTGACGAGCATGATCGAGGCCGCGGTCGTCACGGCGACGAGGAGTGGCGAGGAGCCCTCCATGATCGCGGGCAGCGTGAACATCGCGATGAGGACCAACGAGTACGCCAGGCTGGCGAGCGCTCCGATGCCGCGCCAGCGCGACAGGGCGAGGACGCCCACCGCGAACACGACCAGCAGCAGGAGCAGCGGCGGTCCGCGGTCGAAGTCCTGGAAGGCGTACTGCTCCCCGTCGGGTGCCTGCTCGGTGAAGGACACGATGATGCGGTCGCCCGCCACCACCTCCGGGGCCTGCGAGCCGTAGGGCAGGAGCGCCTCGGCCTCTCCGGGGGCGCCGGGGCCGCTGAGCAGCTCGACCTGCGCGAGCTGGCACCCCTCCACCTCCTGGCGGCACGGGCCGATCGACTGCACCTGCGCCGTGCCGCGCTCGACGTCTACGCCGGGACCGCTGACCTCCAGGTCGCCGTCGGGCCACAGCACGACGAGGCCGACGAGGGTCGCCAGCACGAGTGGCCCCACCAGGGCCGCCATCAGCAGCCTGATCTGCCGCGGCGCCGGCCCCAGCGAGGAGCGTTCACCGTGGCTGTGTCCAGCCCCCACGATCAGTCCTCGCTGAGGGCGTCAGCGCTGGAGTCGGTGCCGGCAGCGGGTCCCGGGTCGGCCGGGACGCTGCGCGCGGCACGCCACGCGAACCACGCCAGCACCGAGGCACCGAGGAGCGCGCCGATGCCGCACGCGGTGACCGCGTGGACCAGGACGTCCCGGGTGAAGGGCCCCACGAAGCGCATCCGACCCGGTCCGGCGGCGCCGCCGGACAGCGAGGCGAGCAGCGCGAAACCGACCCCGGCCGCCAGCCCGCCACCGCAGCCGGCGAGGGCGATCCGGTCCCAGGTCAGGAGGCGGCCGCGCAGCGCGCGGTGGGCGCCCACGGCGGCGGCCAGCGGCGGGAGCACCATCAGCGCACCCACCCAGCCGGGAGGGGTGCCGACCGCCGGCAGCGCGGCGAGCAGCGGGAAGACGGGCAGCGGTCCGAGGACGACCGCTCCGGGCGAGACGAGGGTGGCGCCACCCGCCGCGAACCCCGGGCCCAGCAGCCACGAGCCGGCGAACAGAACGGCGTTGGGAGCGAAGGCGGCGTTGACGAGGGTGTAGAGGCCGGCCTCGCCCGGGCTGGGGTGCAGCCGCGAGGTCATGGTCGCGGCCTCGCCGAAGGAGAGTGCCAGCGCGACGACGAACGTCAGCGCCGACACCACGAGCAGCCGCGCGAGCACCGCGCCCGCGACGGCGGCGCCCGCTCGCACCGAGGCGGGCAGGAAGGCCGCCCAGATCGCTGCGCGGCCCGACCCGATCGCGATGGCGGGGGCGGCGACGAAGGCCGTCAGCAGGAGGGTCCAGCCGAGCACCCGCGGCAGCGACGGGTCGGCCGTGGTGCCGGCGGCGAGGGTCGCGACCACCACGGCCACGACGGCGTACGCCGCGAAGAAGAGGGCGATGGCGGTCGGCACGGTGAAGTCGCGCTCCCCGTCGGAGATCCGGTCGGCGTCGGGACCGTGACCGGACACGGAGTCACCGACGCGGTGGCCGAGCCGCCACATCGACCAGGCGGCGATGGCCGTGATCCCGAGGGGGACGATCGTGATCCGCGCGCCCATGACGGTGACGCCGGAGCCGTGGCCGGCCAGCCAGGCGAGGGCGCCCACGCGCATGCCGTCACGGGGTGCGCCGTGCACCCCGGCGTCGGTCGCGAACCAGCCGATGACGCCGATCGCGAGCAGCACCACGAGCGGGCCCAGCGCGGCGAGCGCCCCGCCGAGGGTGGCGATCAGCACGAGCGGACGCGGCCGGGCAGTGTCGGTCCGTGCGTGGTCGGGTCGGGTGAGGAGCGACGTCATGGCCGCCCCATCATCACCCGCTCCCCCCGGCAGATCGCGCTGCCACGCCGCCCCGGCGAGGTGCGGGGATCGATGTGCACCGTGTGCCCGCCTCCCGTACCGTGGAGCGGTCATGAGGAGCCCCGAGACCTTCGACGCCTACTACGTCGAGACGCGCAACCGCCTGCTGCACGAGGCGTACGCCCTCACCGGTGACGCGCCGGCGTCCCGCGCCGCCGTACGCGACGCCTTCGTGGTCGCCTGGCACCGCTGGCGCAAGGTCGGGCAGCTCGAGGACCGCGACGGCTACGTCCGCCCCCTCGCCCTCGGTCGTGCTCGACGGCGGCACACCGCCCGGATCTGGCACCGCGACAAGTCCCTCGACCCCGACGTGCGCAGCACGCTCGATGCGCTGTCCAAGCTCACCACCCGCCAGCGCGAGCTGCTCGTGCTCAACGTCCTCTCGGCGCTCTCGCTCAGCGAGGTGGCCCGCACGGTCGGCCTGCCGCGTGCCGACGCCGAGCGGGAGCTGCAGACGGCGAGCTCGCAGTTCTCGCTGCACCGTGACGCCCCGACGACCGACATCCCGCGCCTGCTCCACGCGCTCGCCGGCCCGCTCGAGGACATCCGCTGGCCCCGCGCCACCGTCATCCGGCGCTCCGGCGCTGCGCGACGCCGTACGCACACCGTCATCGGCGCCGGCCTCGCCACCGCAGCGCTCCTCGCCTCCGGCTCCCTGGTCGCCACCGGCGCCGGCGCCGAGACCACCAGCCTGAGCGAGGAGAAGGCCACCCCCGGTGTCACGGTGCACGAGCCGGTGGCCGCCGAGGCGGGCGCGGAGAGGATCAGCGCCGACTCGCTGCTGTCCCCGGCCCAGCTCGCCCGGTTCGGCCCGGGTCTCGACTGGACCGAGACCGCCACCACCGACAACCTCGACGGCGACGGCCTGCTGGCCTCGTGCCAGCGCGAGAGGTTCGCCGACCCCGACGGCATCACGGCGGTGGCCCGCACGTGGGACGGTACCGAGACCCGCGTCGAGAAGAAGAAGGTGGGCAAGGGCAACCGTCAGCGCACCCGCGAGCGCGAGGTCACCGACGTGCGGTCGACGGCCGTCGAGATGGTCGAGATGTCGCGCAGCCCCCGCCAGGCGGCCCGGGCCTTCGACACGGCGTCGCTGTGGTTCGCCGGATGCATCGACCCCCGCACCCAGCTGATGGACACCCGCAGCGTCAAGCGGGTCGGCGACGAGGCGCGCACGTTCCGCCTCCGGTCGTGGGGCAAGGAGCCGGCCACCCTGACCGTCGGCGTGGCCCGCACCGGCAGCCTCGTGCTCACCCAGGTGGTGCGCAGCCAGGGCCGGCCCGTCCCGGACAAGGCGGTGCTGACCGGGCTGTCCGCCGCCGTCAACGGCGTCTGCGGCGCCGAGGGCGCGGGCACCTGCGCGGGGCGCGCGAAGTCCCGCGCCACTCCCCCGCTCGCGATCGGTACGCCGCCGGGGCTGCTGTCGGTGGTCGACCTGCCGCCCGTCGCGGCCGTGCGCGGCCCCTGGGTCGGCACCGAGCCCGAGAAGGCCCGCAACAACTACGCCGCGACCCGCTGCGACCGCACCACCTTCCAGGGCAAGGGCATCAGCAAGGCCCTCACCCGCACCTTCCTCTTCCCCGAGACGCCCAACGCCTCCCAGCTCGGCCTCACCCAGACCGTGGGCGCGATGAGTCCCGGCAGGGCCGGCACCTTCGTCGACCAGGTCCGCGACCGCATCCGCGAGTGCGGGCGCGCCAACCTGGGCACCGACGTCACCGAGCTCGCCTCGAGCTCCACCAAGGCCGGCGACCTGAGCGTGTGGGCACTGACCTTCGAGATCAACGACAGCCAGTCGTTCCCCTTCCTGATGGCCATGGTGCGCGACGGCGGTGCCGTCTCCCAGCTCGGCTTCGCCCCCGACCGCAACATGACGATGTCGCGTGCCGACTTCGTCGACCTCGCCCGGCGCGTGGCGCAGCGCCTCGGGCCGCTCGACTCCTCCCGCTGACGACGCACCCTGACGACGCAACTTTCTGGCCCGTGAGGGTGTCTCACCGGCATGAGGCACCGCGCACGGTTCGTCACGGCCGCACTGGCGTGCGCCCTGGCGCTCGCCGGGTGCGGGGACCGGTCGTCCGGCGGAGCAGCGCCGGGCGGCTCGTCGGACTCCGTCGCAGCGGCGAGCGACCCGGCTGCCGGCACCACCATCCCCGACGACTTCCCGCTGTCCTCGGGCATGGGCGGACCCGCGGACACCGTCCCCACCTCGCGCACCGGCACCGGCCTGCGTGACCTCGAGCTGTGCGGCACTTCCCCGCTGCGCGGACTGGGCACCCGCGACCGGATGGTCGCCGACAACAGCGGCGGCGAGTCCGCCGACACCAGGGAGCTGCTGGTCCTGGGAGCGCCGGAGGACGCCGTCCGCGTCGCGGAGCGGCTCGCCGGTCTCGCCTCGGACTGTGCCGAGCCGGACCCCGGCCGTGACATGGAGACGCGCACCGAGGTGCTCGCCTCGCCCTTCGGCGCCGGTCCGGCCACCACGCTCCTGCAGACCTACAGCGTCGACGGCGAGCCCGGCACGGGTGCGACCGTCGTCCACGTCGTACCCGTCGGGGCCGCGCTGCTCGTCAGCTCGACCTACGGCCAGTGGACGCGCGACAGCGCACCGGAGGCGGTCGACGCCACCGTGGCGCCGCTCCGCAGGACCGTCGCCGCCCTGACGCTGTTCGGTGAGACCCCCGTGCCGTCGCCGTCCCCCGAGCCCACCGAGACGCCCACCGAGACGCCCACCGAGACGTCCACCGAGACGTCCAGCGAGACGTCCACCGAGGCGCCCAGCCAGCCGCCGACGGATGCGCCGTCCGGGACCCCGTCCGCACCACCCACGCCCAGCCCGACGTCCCCGTCCGGAACGCCCGCGCCCACCGAGGCGCCCGCGCCGACGGCGATCCCCGCGGACTTCCCGCTCGACGCCGGCCTGCCTGCGGACGGCGGCGACAACGACGTCACCCCGCCCACCCGCGATGCGGCGATGGACCCGGTGGAGATGTGCGGGCGCACGGTGTGGCCCGTCCCGGCAGCGGACGACACGCGTCACCTCTACTCCGCCGTCATCGGCCCGGAGTACTACGACGGCCGCGAGCTCGTCGTGCACATCGACGCCCAGGCCGCCTCCGACGCGATGGCGGAGGCTCGCCGCGCAGCGGAGGAATGCCGCCGCTCGGGCAACCAGGTGTGGACCGTCCTCGAGCGCGACACCGGCTACGACACGGTGACGATGGGCCTGACGTACGACGACGGGCTGGGCAGCTCGGTCTACCAGGTGACCCGGGTGGGTTCGGCGCGACTCATGGTCCAGACCTACGGCGAGGGCACGCTCGCGTCGCTCGACCGGCAGGCCGACGAGGTCACGGGGACCACGAACCAGATCGTTCCAGCGATGTGCGTGTTCACGAGAACGGGGTGCTGACCATGTCCATTCCATCCACCCTGGCCAGTGCGGCCTGCCCGACCCTGCCGTCGCCGCGTCGGCTCTCCGCGGTCGCGCCCGTGCGCCTCCTCGGCGCGCACGTCGTGTGGCGGCTGCTGTGGGAGGCGCACCCGCCCACCCGCCACGAGCGGCACGCGAAATCCACGACGGCCCCGCAGGAGGACCTGCGAGGCCGTCTGGAGGACGCTGTCGACCGGAGCGACTGAGATCGCTCGTCGAGCTGTGGCTAGAGCGACTCGAGGATCTCCCGCATCAGCGCGGCGGTCTCGGACGGCGTCTTGCCGACCTTGACCCCGGCGGCCTCGAGGGCCTCCTTCTTCGCCTGGGCGGTGCCCGACGAGCCCGACACGATGGCGCCGGCGTGGCCCATGGTCTTGCCCTCGGGAGCCGTGAAGCCGGCGACGTAGCCGACGACCGGCTTCGTCACGTGCTCCTTGATGTAGGCCGCGGCGCGCTCCTCGGCGTCGCCGCCGATCTCGCCGATCATCACGATGGCCTTGGTCTCCGGGTCGTTCTCGAAGGCCTCGAGCGCGTCGATGTGCGTGGTGCCGATGATCGGGTCGCCACCGATGCCGATGGCGGTGGTGAAGCCGTAGTCCTTCAGCTCGTACATCATCTGGTAGGTCAGCGTGCCCGACTTCGACACCAGGCCGACCGGACCCTTGCCCGCGATGGTGTGCGGCGTGATGCCGGCCAGCGACTCCTCGGGCGTGATGATGCCGGGGCAGTTGGGACCGATCATCCGGGTGGACTTGCCCTCGAGGTAGGCCACGACCTCGGCGGTGTCGAGGACCGGGACGCCCTCGGTGATCACGACGAGGAGCGGGATCTCGGCGTCGATGGCCTCGATGCAGGCGTCCTTGGTGAACGCCGGCGGCACGAAGGCGACGGACACGTTGGCGCCGGTCTCCTTCATCGCCTCCTCGACGGTCCCGTAGACCGGGAGCTCCTTGCCGCCGAGCTCGACGGTGGTGCCGGCCTTGCGGGCGTTGACGCCGCCGACGATGTTGGCGCCGGACTCGACCATGAGGGTGGTGTGCTTGGCACCCATGCCGCCCGTCATGCCCTGGACGATGACCTTGCTGTCCTTGTTGAGGTAGATGCTCATCTGTTCAGTTCTCTCTCTCAGGCCTGGTGGGCGAGCTCGGCGGCCTTGTCGGCCGCGCCGTCCATCGTGTCGACCTGGGTGACCAGCGGGTGGTTGAGCTCGTCGAGGATGCGGCGACCCGCGTCGACGTTGTTGCCGTCGAGGCGCACGACGAGGGGCTTGGAGGCCTCGTCGCCGAGGATCTCGAGCGCGCCCTTGATGCCGTTGGCGACCTCGTCGCAGGCGGTGATGCCGCCGAAGACGTTGACGAACACGCTCTTCACCTGGGGGTCGCCGAGGATGATGTGCAGCCCGTCGGCCATCACCTGCGCGTTCGCGCCGCCGCCGATGTCGAGGAAGTTGGCGGGCTTGACGCCGCCGTGCGCCTCGCCGGCGTACGCCACGACGTCGAGGGTCGACATGACCAGGCCCGCGCCGTTGCCGATGATGCCGACCTGGCCGTCGAGCTTGACGTAGTTGAGGCCCTTGTCCTTGGCGGCCGCCTCGAGCGGGTCCTCCTCGTCGCGGATCTCGAACTGCTCGTGGTCGGGGTGACGCACCTCGGACGCGTTCGCGTCGAGCGACACCTTCCCGTCGAGCGCCTCGAGCTTGTCGCCCTCGAGCCGGGCGAGCGGGTTGACCTCGACGAGGGTGGCGTCCTCCTCGACGTAGACCTGCCAGAGCTTCTGGACCATCTCGATGGCCTGGTCGCGCAGCTCGGCGGGGAACTTGGCGTCGTCGACGATCTCGGCGGCCTTCTCCGGGGTCACGCCCTCGATGGCGTTGATCGGGATCTGGCGCACGGCGTCGGGGTTGGTCTTGGCGACCTCCTCGATCTCCACGCCGCCCTCGACCGAGGCGATGCACAGGTGCGAGCGGTTGGAGCGGTCGAGCAGGAAGGAGAAGTAGTACTCCTCCACCGGCGGCGTCGCGGGGGTCACCAGCACGCGGTTGACCCGCAGGCCCTTGATCTCCATGCCGATGATGTCGCGGGCGTAGGACTCGGCCTCGTCGGCGGACTTGGCGATCTTCACGCCGCCCGCCTTGCCGCGGCCGCCGGCCTTGACCTGCGCCTTGACGACGGTCACGCCGCCCATCTCCTCGGCGGCGGCGCGAGCGGCCTCCGGGGTCTCGGCGACGACACCCAACGTGGTCGCTACTCCATGCTTGGCGAAGAGCTCCTTCGCCTGAAATTCCATCAGGTCCACGAGAGTGACCAGTCCTTTTCGTCTGCGGGCAAGGGGATTACCTCTCGGCACCCTAGACCTCCCGAGCGGGGTCGCACGAGGTCGGGGAGCGTGGTGGTGCTCACGCCCGGGCTACGTTGAGGAGCATGCCGACCCCGAAGCGCGACGCGAGCTCAGCGGTGATGTGGTTCCGGCGCGACCTGCGGGTGCGCGACAACCCGGCCCTCCGCGCCGCGCTCGAGGAGGGGTCGGTGACCGCGCTCTTCGTCCTCGACCCGGCCATCTGGGCCACCGCCGGACCGGCCCGCCAGGCGTGGCTGGCCGCCAACGTGCTGTCCCTCGCCGAGCGGATCCCGCTGAGCATCCACCACGGCGACCCGCGCGACGTCGTGCCGCGGGTGGCCGACGGGAGGCGCGTGCACGTCGCAGCCGAGACCACGCCCTATGGCCGTCGGCGCGACGCTGCGGTCGGCGACCAGGTCGAGCTCGTCGCCACCGGGTCGCCGTACGCCGTCGGGCCCGGCCTGGTCCGCAACGGCACCGGCGACCCCTACCAGGTCTTCAGCGCCTTCGCCCGCGCCTGGCGCGAGCACGGCTGGTCGGAGCCCGCGCCGACGCCGCGCTCCCCCGACCTCGAGCCGGCCGACTCCCACCAGCGTGCGCTCGACCTGCTGGAGAAGGCGGTGGCCGACGCGCCGGTCGAGCTGCCCGGCGCCGGTGAGGACGCCGCGTGGCGACGCTGGCGGTCCTTCCGCGACGAGGGACTCGAGAGCTATCCCGACGAGCGGAACCGGCCGGACCGCGACGGCACCTCGAGGCTCTCGCCGTACCTCCACCTCGGGGTGCTCCACCCGCGCTCGCTGCTCGCCGAGATCTCCCACACGTCGACGTACGCCACCGAGCTGGCCTGGCGGGAGTTCTACGCCGACGTGCTGTGGCACACGCCGTCCTCGGCGTGGGAGGACCTCAAGCCCGCCCTGAGGGGCATGCGGTACGACGACCCCGAGGACGCCATCGAGGCGTGGCGCACCGGCACCACCGGCTTCCCGATCGTCGACGCCGGCATGCGCCAGCTCCTGCACACCGGGTGGATGCACAACCGGGTGCGGATGATCACCGCCTCCTTCCTCACCAAGGACCTCCACGTGTGGTGGCCGGTCGGGGCGCGCCACTTCCTCGACCTGCTCATCGACGGCGACGTGGCCTCCAACAACCACGGCTGGCAGTGGGTCGCCGGCACCGGGACCGACGCCTCGCCCTACTTCCGGGTCTTCAACCCCGTGACCCAGGGGCTGAAGTTCGACCCGCAGGGCGACTACGTACGCCGTTGGGTGCCCGAGCTGGAGCACCTGTCCGGCAAGGCCGCCCACGAGCCCTGGAAGTCCGACGTCGGCTACGAACGCGACTACCCGCTGCGCATCGTCGACCACGCCGACGAGCGACAGGAGGCGCTCGCGCGCTACCAGGCGGTGCGCGGGTGAGTCCCGCGCCACACCCGAGCGTCCGTTTATCGGCCACTCGCTGGGGTACATGAACTTATTTGGTCGAGGGTTGCACTTTCCCGTGATCCTTCCGTTACAGTCGTGCGCGGTCTAGCCGACCCCGACCCCCCGACGACCGGCAGATTGGTAACTCCTTCATGGGCAACCACCGAGCGGAGCGCGCTCCCAAGCGACGCACCTCGGCAACGGCTGCACCCGTGAGCGGCAAGCGACGTGCCTCCACGCCGCCGCGACGCTCCGTGGTCCGGCTGCCGTCCCTGCCCCTCGTGGCCGGTGTCGCGGTGCTGGCGGTCTCCGCCGGCGGCGCCGTCACCGGGTCCGGCTCGGGCGTCACCGCCCTCGCCTCGACCGGCTCGGCCGTCGAGGCCACGCAGGCCATCGGCTCCGCGGCCGGCCAGGCGATCACGCGCCGCGGCGTCGTCGTGAGCCGCGACCACGTGCGCGACTCGGGCAACGAGGAGACTGATCCCGAGCTCATCGCACTGGCCGAGAAGCAGATGGCCGAGCGGGCCGAGAAGCTCGAGGAGATGCGCGCGGCCGCGGAGAAGCAGGCTGCGAAGATCAAGGAGAACAAGTGGGTCCTCCCGCTCTCCAGCTACGGCATCACCGCCACGTTCGGTCAGTACGGCCTCTGGGCGAGCTACCACACCGGTCTCGACTTCAACGCCAACAGCGGTGACCAGATCTTCTCCGTCGCCAACGGCACGGTCACTGAGACCGGCTACGACGGGGCCTACGGCAACAAGACCGTGATCACCCTCGATGACGGCACCGAGATCTGGTACTGCCACCAGACCTCGATCTACGTCTCCGTCGGCGACCGCGTCAACGGCAACGAGGTCATCGGCACCGTCGGGGCCACCGG
>DATIAJ010000085.1:0-25592 GCA_035458105.1 Nocardioides sp.
CACCGAGGAGGAGCAGCGTGTTCATCCAGATCATCCAAGGCAAGTGCACGCGCCAGCAGGAGCTCCACGAGCACCTGGACACGTGGCGCAACGAGCTCGGCTCCGGAGCACCGGGCTGGCTCGGAGGGACCTACGGGTTCACCGACGACGACATGTTCATGGGCATCGTCCGATTCGAGTCGCGGGACGCCGCGATGGCCAACTCCGGCAGGCCCGAGCAGGACGCCTGGGCCGCCCGCATGATGGAGCTCTTCGACGGGCCCGTCGAGTTCCACGACTGCGACGACGTGACCCTGCTGATGGACGGCGGGTCCGACGACGCCGGCTTCGTCCAGGTCATCCGGGGCAAGGTCGACGACCCCGACCGGCTCAGGTCGATGATGACCGCCGACACCGACTCGCTGCACCAGATGCGGCCCGAGATCATCGGCGGCACGCTCGCCATCGAGCCGGACGGCACCTTCACCGAGACCGTCGCCTTCACCAGCGAGGACGCCGCGCGGCAGGGCGAGCAGCTCGAACCGCCGGCAGAGGTGCGCGAGGACCTCGAGTACGCCATGGCGGACGCGCAGTTCTACGACCTCCACCGACCCTGGTTCGCGTCGCGCTGACGTGGTGGCCTGAGACGTTCTGAGGGGTGCACCGGGGCGCTCGGGAGCCCCGGAGCAGGGCCGACGCGCGCACGGGCCGCGCCACCGCGACGCCCCGAGGCCCTTCCGCCGGCCCTCCTCCGGGTGTAGGCAAGGGGGCGAGGGAGTCGCCCTCGTGTCCGCCGGACGAGGAGATGGCATGGCCGCACTCGAGACCACCCAGCTGCTGACCGAGCTCGAGCCGGTGGTGGAGGACAACCTCAACCGACACCTGTCGATCGCCGACGAGTGGATGCCCCACGAGTACGTCCCCTGGAGCCTGGGCCGCGACTTCGCCGACCTCGGCGGCGACCCGTGGGACGTGGCGCAGTCGCAGCTCTCCCCGATCGCACGCACGGCGCTCGAGGTCAACCTCCTCACCGAGGACAACCTGCCGAGCTACCACCGCGAGATCGACCGCGCCTTCGGCCGCGACAGCGCGTGGGGCACGTGGGTGAACCGGTGGACCGCCGAGGAGGGCCGGCACGCCTTCTGCATCCGCGACTACCTCCTCGTCACCCGCGGCGTCGACCCCGTCGAGCTCGAGCGCGCGCGGATGGAGACGATGGAGACCGGCTACGAGGCGATGGACAAGTCGCTGCTCAACGTCTGCGCGTACGTGTCGTTCCAGGAGCTCGCCACCCGCGTCTCGCACCGCAACACCGGCCGCTACACCGAGGAGCCGATCGCCGACAAGCTGCTCGCCCGGGTCGCCAAGGACGAGAACCTGCACATGATCTTCTACCGCAACCTCGTCGCCGCGGCCCTCGAGCTCGCACCCAGCCAGACCATGCGCGCGATCACCGAGGAGGTCATCGGCTTCGAGATGCCCGGGAGCGTCATCCCCGGGTTCTCACGCAAGGCGGTGCAGATGGCCAAGGCCGGCATCTACGACCTCCGCATCCACCACGACGACATCGTCGCGCCGCTGCTGCGGCAATGGGGCGTCTGGGAGCTGACCGGCCTGGACGCCGACGGCGAGGCGGCCCGCGACGAGCTGGCCGCCGCCGTCGCAGCGCTCGACGGCGAGGCGACCCGGTTCGTCGAGCGGCGCGACGAGGCGGCAGCGAAGAAGGCCGCCCGCCAGACATGATCTCTCCATGACGGAGCGCAACGTCCTCGGCGGCGACCTCGACCCCTGCGGCACGGACCCGATGACCGGCTTCCACCGCGACGGCACCTGCACCGTCGGTCCGCAGGACGTCGGCCTGCACGCGGTCTGTGCCGTGATGACCGAGGAGTTCCTGGCCCACCAGGTTTCGGTGGGCAACGACCTGTCCACCCCGCGCCCCGAGTGGCGCTTCCCCGGACTCGTCCCCGGCGACCGGTGGTGCGTCGTCGCCGTGCGCTGGCTCCAGGCGTACGACGCCGGGGTGGCCGCCCCGGTCGTGCTGGCGGCCACGTCGGAGCGCGCGCTCGACGTCGTACCCCTCGAGCTGCTGCAGGCGCACGCCGTCGACGTACCCCCGGACCTCAGCGCGCTGGACTGATTCCGTCCTGCTCGTCAGAGTCCCCTCGGCACCACGTGGGCGTCGTCACCGGGGTAGACGAGTCCTTCGTGGCCGTCGGCCCAGCGGACGACGTACGGCGGTGCGCCGTCCGCTCCGCGGACCTCGAGGATGTCGCCCTCGCGCCTGGGCGAGTCGACCCTGTTGCTCTCGGTGACCAGCCGGTCACCGACCTGCGCCTGCATCGCTGCTCCCTCCGTCGTGCTCGTTCTCCCACGATGCGCCCGGGACGGCGGCGTCGGCAAGGGCCCATCGCCCATGGTCAGTGGGTCAGCCTCCGCCACGCGTGACGCCACGGAACGGCCGCGGCGATGACGACGAGGAGCGAGCAGTTGACGGCGACGTCGACGAAGGCGCCGCCGAGCTCCCCGGCGAGAGCCCGCGGCAGGGCGACGACCGAGAGCCACAGCACCTTCCACAGCACCTCGAAGACCAGCAACGGCAGCATCGGCGCCGGGCGCCACGCCCCGACGAACGCCAGGAGTGACAGGGCGGTGAGCAGGCAGAGCGTGACGCCCTCGTAGAGCGGCATCGTGTGCGCGTCGGGCAGCAGCGGCCACTTCACCAGCACGAGGCCGACGCCGATCACCAGGTAACCGCCGCGCATCACCTGCAGTCGGAACGGGGACAGCTCGGTGGCGGCGGGTGCCGCCTCAGTCATCACGGACATGGTGTTCTCCTTCAGGGTGGGGGTGCCCGCCGCCCTCGACCGAGAGCAACGTGGCGCCGATGTCACGGAGCCCCGCGAGGACGCCGTACAGCTGGGCCTGGTCCGCGAAGCGGCCGGTGAGGGTGGTGGTCCCGTCCACGTTGCGCCTCAGCGCGAGGCCGCCGAGCCGGACGGACCAGTGGTCGTCGAGGTGCCCCTCGACGCGGATGGCGTACGCCGCCGGGCCGGTCATGACGCGACCTCCGCCGGGAGCGGGCGGGGGCGGGGCGACGTACGACGCCGCGCAGGACGGCGGATCGCCCACTCGGCGACCGCGAGGTTGATGGCCCACCCGGCCGCCTTCAGCAGGTCGCCGCGCAGCTCGCCGTGGCCGACCAGCGCCTCGCCGAACCCCTGCGTGAAGACCTGCGTCCCCGCGCCGACCGCGATCGCGTAGCCCCGGATCATCCAGGCCCGGTGGGTGGCGAAGTCACGCCGTCGTGCCGCCGCCACGCCCACCACGATGCAGCTGATCATCGCCGAGCCGACCACGAGCCGCAGGACGAGGAGGAGGGGACCGGTCCCGGGCTGCGGGTCGTAGAAGAGCGTCAGCCACAGCGCCGAGCCGGCGACGAGCAGCCCGGCGACGGCGAGCACCCGGCCCGCCCGCCGGTGCCAGCCGGGGTGCCGGCGGCGGATGACCGGGACGAGCTGGAAGGCACCCACGAGCGCGAAGACGGTCGAGCCCACGATGTGCACGACGAGCGCCACGGGCCAACCGGCCCAGCGGTCGTCGGCCGGCATCAGGTCGGGGCCTCCGGCCAGCTGGACCAGCCGGAGGGTTCCCGACAGGACCGGGACGAGGCAGAGGACGACCAGGGCGGCCGGGAGCGCCCAGCCGGTGCGGCGGCTCATCGGACCGAGGACGCGTGGACCGCTGCGGTGGGCTCGGCGGTGGGCGCGGCGGTGGGCTCGGCGGTGGGGTCGGCGGCGCGGGCGCGGACGTCACCGGGATTGCGCCACAGCGCGACGCCGAGACCGATCAGCGCGATGCCCGTCGGGACCGCGAGGGGGCGGTTGAACGCTTCGGGCAGGACGGCGAGCGCAGCCGTCGCCACGGTGCTGGCCGCGAGCAGGACAGCGGGCCAACGGGTCAGCACGCCCGCCCGGAACAGCGCGATGCCGAAGAGCAGGCCGCCGAGGATGTAGCCGGCGCCGCTGACGTTGAGGACCACCTGCATCGCACTGATGTCGCCGGCGGGAGCACCGCCCTCGGCTGCGTGCACGACGTCCAGGACGTAACCGGGGTCGGAGTCGAGCAGCGTCGGCAGCACGGTCGCGGCGATGACCTGCACGGTCAGCATCGCCAGGTAGCCGACCGCGAAGACGGCGTACCCGACGAGCCCGAGCATCCCGGCCTGCCGGTGCTGTCGCAGCCAGAGGCCGGTGATCCCCACGAGCGCGAGGACGGCCATCACGGTCTTGGCGCAGGAGCGGGCGACCCACTCGGTGGTCTCGGTGTCGAAGGCGGTCCCGGCCGGGTGGTTGACCTGGACGGCGATGAAGATGGCTCCGGCCGTCGCTGCGGCGGCGCCGGCGGCCCTGGCGAGGGCGGTGCTCGTGACATTCATGGTGGCTCCTGGACTCGGGCCGGGCGGGGTGTCCGGCGATGTCCAGGACGCTAGGAAGCAACGTGGTGACCCCACATCACATCGTCGTGTGACTGGTGATGTGACCTGCGTGGTGATGCCCCGTCAGAGCAGTCCACGCTCGCCCGCCCGACGTACGGCGGCGCGGCGGGTGTTGACGTCGAGCTTGGTGAAGATGTGCTTGGTGTGTGTGCGCAGCGTGTTGAGCGAGACATAGAGCCGTTGCGCGATCTCCGGCCCGGTCAGCTCGGTCGCGAGGAGTCGGAGCACCTCGAGCTCCCGGTCGCTGAGCCCCTCGGGCTGCTGCGGACGCGGTGCCGGCTCGTCCGGCACGGCCGCTCCCAGGACGATGGCCGCCGACTCGGTCCCGAGCGCCTCGAGCAGCTCGACCATCGCGGCCCCCTCGTCGAGGTAGAGGCGGCGGTACCCGTGGTGCACCCCGCGGGCGAGCGCCTCCCCCAGCGCAGCGCGCGCGGCCTCGCGGTCGCCCCGCGCACGGTGGGCCAGAGCCCGTACGACGTGCGCGTCGACCACGCTGCCCCCGCGTCCGGCGGCGTCGGCCTCCGTCGCGATCCGCTCCGTCACGGCGACAACGTCGTCGAGACGATCGTGCTCCGCCACCAGCAACCGCGCGAGGGTGAGCCGGTCGAGCTCGTCGAGGTGGTCCCCCTCCTCCAGCACCGCCCCGCGCTGGTTCGCCCAGTCGCGGGCGTCGGCGAGGCGGCCCTGGGCGATGAGGACCCTCGTCCGCAGTGCCGGGATCGGTCGCACCTCGGGGAAGTAGCCGGGCAGCAAGAGGGTCTGCGCCTCGTCCAGCGCGGCGGCGGCCCCGTCCAGGTCGCCCCGCGCCCGCAGCAGCGCGGCGCGGGCGACGTACGCGCGGTGCCGGTTCTCGAGCAGCGACCCGCGCTCGCCGAGGTCGGCGGCCGCCTGCAGGTGCGCCGCCGCCTCGGCGAGCAGGCCGCGCTCCGCCAGCACGCCGGCGAGCCCGACGTGCAGGTCGCCGGTCGTCGACAGCGGTGGTCCCGTGGCGGAGTCAGCGGCCTCGAGGGCGCGCTCGTAGAGGCGCCGCGCCTCGTCGGGCCGACCCCGCCCGGAAGCGATGTCGGCCAGCACCACGGTCATCCCGAGCGCGTCGGCGACGTTGCCCGCCGCCCGGATGTGGTGCTGCGCCTCGGCGAAGGTGTCAGCGGCGGCTGCCAGGTCGCCGGCTGCCCAGGCGGCGAGACCGAGGAAGCCCGACGCGGCACCGAGCACGAAGTGGTCGTCGGGCCCGGCGAGGTCGCGAGCCCGGCTCGCACGGGCGGTCGTCCCGGCGACGTCAGCGCGGGCCTGGGCGACGGTGGCCCGGTAGACCTCGATCATGGCCGGCAGGGTCGCCAGGTCCTGGTCACGTGCCTCCCTCGCACCGGCGGGTCCCGTCGACGCCGGTCGGGCCGGCTCCTGTCGCAGCGCCGTCTCCGCGGCGTCGAGCCACTGGTCGAGCCCGTCGAGGTCACCCTCGGAGAGTCGCGCCCACGCGAGGTGGGTCGCCAGCAGCGGGCGGCGGCGTACGACGTCCTCCGACAGCGCGCGCAGCCACTCGCGCATCGTCCGGTCCTCGCGCCGCTGGCGCATCCCGGGCACGGCGAGCTCGACCAGGTCGGCGGCCTGCTCGACGTCGTCGCCAGCGAGGGCGTGGCGGACCGCGTCGGGCAGGCGGTCGTGATCGGCGTACCAGTCGGCGGCGCTGCAGTGCAGGCGCGCGACCCGGTCCGCGGCGTCGGCGGCGAGCCGGGCCCTCAACGCCTCTGCGAAGAGGTGGTGGTAGCGCCACCATTGGCGCTGGTCGTCGAGCGGGTCCACGAAGAGGTTCGCCCGCTCGAGCGCCTCCAGCTGCTTCTGCCCGTCGGTCCGCCCGGTGACCGCGTCGCACAGCGGACCGCTGAGCTCCTCGAGCACCGACGTGTCGAGCAGGAAGTCCCGGACGTCGTCGGGCTGGCCGGCGAGCACCTCGTCGACGAGGTAGTCGAGGACGAACCGGTGGCTGCCGGCGAACGCCTCGACGAAGCCGTCCGGATCCGCGGCCCCAGCCGCGGAGAGGGCGGCGAGCTGCAGACCGGTCGCCCATCCCTCGGTCCGCTGCTCCAGCGCGGCGACGTGCTGCGGCTCCAGGCCGAGCCCCATCACGTCGTTGAGGAACGCCGTTGCCTCGGACTCGGTGAACCGGAGGTCGTCGGCCCGGACCTCGAGGAGCTCGCCCCGCGCCCGCAGTCGTGGCAGGGGGAGCGGTGGATCGGCACGCGTCGTCATCGCCAGGCTGACCTGGGGCGGCAGGTTGTCGAGCAGGAAGGTGACCGCCTCGTGCACGTCGGCGTTGTCGACGACGTGGTAGTCGTCGAGCGCGACGACGGTGCGTCCCGGCAGTGCGTCGAGCTCGTCGACCAGGCCGACCAGCACGTCCTGGGCCTGCGCCGCCCGGTCGCTCTCGAGGAGCCCCATCGCCTCGGCGCCGACCTCGGGAGCACTCACCTGCACGGCCGCGACGAGGTGGGTGAGGAACCGCCTCAGGTCGGCGTCCGCCGCGTCGAGCGAGAGCCACACGGCCCGGACGCCCCCGGCCGCCAGCCACTGGGTCAGCAGCGTCGTCTTCCCGAACCCGGCCGGCGCTGCCACCAGCACCAGCCGCGGCACCGAGCCTCCGCCGCTCCCCAGGCGATTCGTGAGGCGCTCTCGGGCCACGAGCCGGCGCCGCGACAGCGGGACGCGCAGCTTCGTGACGGGCACCGCCATGGGGTCAGGTTAGTGGGGCAGGCCGGGCCGAAGGACCCTGCCGGGCAGGCCTCCCCCTGTCTAGCGTGGTTGGTGGAGGGAGCACCACCATGAGCGATCGCAGCGGCACCACCGCGGGCCAGGCGGGCAACGCCATCTACGGGCTCGGCATCTTCGGCGCCTGGGTCTACTTCTGGATCCAGGCCGACGGGTTCTGGGAGCACGTCCTCGCGGTTCTCGAGGGCTTTGTCTGGCCGGCCTTCGCCGTCTACTACGGCCTCGACGCGCTGGGCGCGTGACACGACGACTCGCCACCCGGCGTGAGGTCCTGCCCGCCGGAGACGTCGGCGCATCACGAGGCACACGCCCCCCGCACGTGGTCGGTCCGGCATCGGCGCTACCTGTGTCGCACGTGTTTTCGACAGTCGAGCCGTAGGCTCTTCCACCGGCCGCTGTCGACACACATGGCCGAGAATGCCGCCCGAAGTCCGGTGGCCGGTGACCGCACCCCGCGAGGATGACGCCATGACCGCTCGTCGCCGCCTCGTCCCCACGCTCGTGCTCGCCGGCTTGCTCGCCGCCTGCACCGGGTGCGAGAACGACGACGGCACGGCGCTGCTCACCAACACGTCCGACCGGGACGACCTGCGTGTCGTCGTGCTCGACGGCGACGGCGAACCGTTCAGGGAGGCCGCCCTGGACCCGGCGTTCCGGTTCGACACGCAGTTCACCGACCGCGAGCGACAGTGCCTCGTGGCCGGCGACGGCTCGTTCGAGGTGCGCGACGCCTCCGACACGGTGATCGTCCGGCACGACTTCGCGGACCGTGAGGTCTGCGAGCACGAGGAGCTGGAGATCACCGACGGCCTCGAGCTGGAGTGGGTCGACTGACCACCCCGTGCACGCCAACGACCCGCGGCCCCCACCAACCAGGGGACCGCGGGTCGCGGCGTTCAGGCGAGCACGCCGCCGATCATCAGCACGCCGTCCGGGTCGTACGTCCGCCGCGCCCGCCGCAGCCGGGCGAGGGTGACCTCGTCGTAGGCGTCGACGTACTCCTCCGGGGTGAAGGTGAAGTTCGGCAGCCGGTGGTCGCCGACCCACGGCGCCATCGCGTCGAGGATGGCGGCCGCGTGGTCCTCGACCCCCGGGATCTCGGAGATGCCGACGACCAGCAGCGAGTACGCCGCCCCGCGCGAGGCGAACGCCGCCGGGTGCTCGCCCGGCCGGGCGTAGGCGCCGCCGAGCTGGCGTACCTCCACCAGGATCTGCGGCGAGACGACGCCCGGACCCGTGAGCGCGAGCAGCGCGTCGGCCGCCTCCGCGGGGAAGTCGGTGAGCACGTCGGCCGCCTCGAAGGCCGGGGTCGGGTCGAGCGGGTCGGTGTGGACCGAGTCGATCGCGAGGTAGGGCTTCTCGCTCACGTCGTCGAGGATGACGGGCGCGGCGGCCCGCATCGCGGCGAACCAGCGCTCGCCGTCCTCGGCCGAGCCGGTCCACACGAAGCGGATCGACAGCGTGAGCCTGCCGGCGAGCATCGGCGGGACGCCCTCCATCTCGGGGAGCTGGAAGAGCGCGAACGACGTCGTGCCCTCCTCGGGCAGCTCGTCCGACCACCGGCGCCAGGCGTCGATGACCGTGGGGGCGTCCGCGCCGTCGAACCACAGCGAGCCGCCGTAGAACCGCGGCTGCTCGACCAGGTCGAACTCGATCGCGGTGACGATGCCCAGCATCCCCTTGCCGCCCCGGAGGGCGAAGAAGAGCTCGGGGTGCTCGGTCGGCGTCGCCCTCCGCAGCACGCCGTCCCCGGTCACCACCTCGATGGCACGGACCTGGTCGATCGCGAGCCCGTAGGTGCGGGCCATCGGGCCCAGACCGCCGCCGGTGGTGTAGCCGACGATGCCGACGTCGGTGATCGATCCCGAGAGGGGCGCCAGCCCGTAGGGAGCGGCGGCCTCGACGACCGCGAGCCACTTCACGCCGGCTCCGACGCGCGCCCAGCCCTCCTCGGGGTGGATGGTGACCTCGTCGAGGTCCTTGGTGGTGACCAGCAGCTCGGTGGTCAGGGCGGCCATGGGGCCGTGGCCGGTGGCCTGCGGCGTCACGCGGAGGCCGTGGCGGCCCGCGAACTGCACGGCCTCGACGACGTCCTGGGCGTCGAAGGCGGCCAGGACGGCGGCGGGGCGGACCGGGACCGCGAGGTTCCACGGCGAGACGAGGGTGTCGTACTTCTTCTCCCCCGGTACCGCGAGGGTGCCGATGGTGAGCGCGTCCAGCTCCGCGAACGGTACGGCCGGGGTGCTGGTCTGTGCGATGGTCATGCTGTCCTCCGTTGAGTCGTCGTTGACGCTTCCGAAGGTGCACCCGCGCGGTTGAGCCGGACTTGCATCCGACTTGAGCCGCACCGCGGAATCAGTGGTCTGGACCGCGTTGAGGTGGGACGAACAGTCCTTCCGGGTCCGCAGAACGACGGATCCGTTGGAGTCGTTCGTACGCCGCCGGCGACCAGCCGCGGCGGGCGGCGGCCTCGTAGGCCATGGAGAGGTAGGCGGCGCTCGACGTCCACGGCGAGAGCGAGTCGAGGATGCGGGTCGCGTCCGCGCGCACCGCGCTCCAGCCCGTGCCGACGTCGAGCCCGACGCCGAGCACCAGGAACGAGCCGTCGAGGTGGTCCATCGCGCCTTCGCGGGGTGAGGGTCGCGCCAGGGCGCCGCCGAGCTGGCGCAGCTCGACGAAGAGCAGGTTGCTGCCCGAGCCCGGCCCGGCCGTGTCGACCAGCGCGTCGACGGCGTCCGCGGGCAGGCCGTGGACGAGGACGCTGTTGGCGTAGACGGCCGTGGGCTCCTGCGGGTCGAGCTGGAGGTGGGCGATGTCGGCAGCCGGCATCTCGGTGAAGGTGTCGATCTCGGGCCTCAGCGCGCGCAGTCCGGCGATGGAGCGGGCGCCCGCCTCGGCGTCGCCGAGCGCGACGGCGTCGATCATCACCAGCTTGCGCCCGCCCAGCCCGTGCGGCAGCCACTCGCCCTCGGGCACCTGGAAGATCCGCGCGACGCTCGTCACCGACTCGGGTGCGTCCTCGGTCCACGCGCCCCACGCGGTGAGCACGCGGCGTGCCTCCTGCCAGTCCCACGCGAGCATGCCGGCGTACGCCGTCCGCACCGGCAGCAGGTCGAACTCGATCGAGGTGACCACCCCGAAGCCGCCATGGCCGCCGCGGGCCGCCCAGAGCAGGTCGGGGTCCTGGTCCTCGGTGGCCCGCACGAAGGTGCCGTCCGCGAGCACCAGCTCGACGGCCGTGATCGCGCTGCACTGCAGGCCGTGCTGGCGGGCGTACCAGCTGACCCCACCGCCGAGCGACGACCCGACGACGCCCACCCCGGGGCTCGACATGTGCATCCCGGCGAGGCCGACCTTGCCGGCCCGGGCGACGACGTCACCCCACAGGACGCCGGCGTCGACACGCGCCGTACGGGTGGCGGCGTCGACGCGCAGCCCGGTCATCGCCGCGGTGCGCAGCAGCACGGCGTCGCCAAGCCGGCCGGCGAGCGGCGGGGCGCCGTGGCCGGTGCCCTGCGGTGCGACCTTGAGCCCGGACGCCGCGGCGGCCTTGACGACGCGGGCGACCTCGTGCGGGTCGGCCGGGTAGGCGACCGCGGCGGGGTGCTCGTCGACCTGGAGGTTCCACGGCATCCGCGCCTCGTCGTAGAGGGGGTCGCCGGGCAGGTGGACAGCACCGCCCGCGAGTCCGCGTAGACCCTCGGCCTGTCGCACCGTCACCACCTCACGATCTGGGCGCTTCAGCATGGTCGGCAGGACTTGAGGATGACTTGAGCCGCCGGTTCAGCCGTTCGACGAGCAGGGCGCGCTCCCCCGTCGGTACGTCGGCGTGGATGGCGTCGCGGACCAGCGGGTTCACGAAGTCGAGCGGGTGCCCGTCGCGGAGGATCTCGCTGCGGGCCAGCAGGTCGAGGGCGCTGGCGACCTCCTCCTCCGGGTGCTGGGTGAGGTCGGCGACGCTCCGCAGGTCGGCGATCGGCCCGAGCATCGCGACCGCGCGGGCGACCGTCGTGACCGCCGGCGGCATCCGGCGCAGGCGGAGGGTCACGAGCGAGGTGACCGCGCGCGACCCCACGGCCCGGACGGTGTCGACGTGGGCGACGTCGGGTGGCACGCCCTCGTCGGCCAGGGCGCGCAGCAGCTGGCGCAGCAGGAGCGGGTTGCCCGCGGTCATCCGGTGACAGGCCGCAACGAACGCCTCGGCGCCGCGGCCGAGCCGGTCGGTCACCAGGGTCGCCGTGCCCTGCTCCGACAGCGGCGCGGGTCGCAGCACCGCCACCGACTCGTTGGCGGCGAGCTCGGCGAGCAGGTCGTCGGCCTGGTGCGGCTCGCCGGAGCGCATCGCGAGCACGAGCAGCAGGGGCAGGCCCTCGAGGCGGCGGACGAGGTAGGCGAGGAGCTGCAGCGACGCCTCGTCGCACCACTGGACGTCGTCGACGCACATGACGTACGGCGCGTCCTGGGCAAGGTCGGTCGCGATCTCGCACAGCCCGCGGAGCACGGCGAAGCGTTCGTCGTCCTCGAGCACGTCGTCCACCCCGCCGCCGAAGAGCTGACGGACCACGCCCCACTCGAAGGCCTGCTCCGAGGCGCTGCTCCGCGCCGACCGGACGAAGACACCCGCACCGACGGCCATCCGGCGCAGCTCGTCGAGCAGGCGGGTCTTGCCGATGCCGGCAGGACCTTCGATGAGCACGCAGCCGGAGGCTTCCTGGGCGAGCTCGTCGAGCCTCGACTGCAGGAGCGCGATCTCGCGGTCGCGGTCGACGAGGCCGTCGGGCGTGCGCGGCCGCGGGACGAGCTCCGTGGCGTTCTTGGGCGTCGGCGCCTCGAGGTCCGGCGACTGGGCGAGCACCTCCGCCTCGAGCGAGCGCAGCGCAGGCCCGGGGTCGACGCCGAGCTCGTCGGCGAGCACGGTCCGCGCCCTTCTGAGTGCTTCCAGCGCGGCCGCCTGCCGATGCGAGCGGTAGAGCGCGAGGGTGAGCAACCGCCAGCGCTCCTCACGCAGCGGGTCCTCCTTGACCAGTGCCTCGAGGTCGCCGATCACGAGCTGCGCCTCGCCCAGCTCGAGCCGCGTGGCGAGCAGCCGCTCGCGCGCGACGGCCCGGAGCTCGGTGAGCCGGGCGATCTCCGCCTCCGCCCAGGCCTCGCCCGCGTAGTCGGCGTACGCCGGGCCACGCCACAGCCGCAGCGCGGGCTCCAGCGTGCACACCGCGTCCCCCGGCGCCATCCCTGCGGCCCTCTCGACGGCCGCCTCGAACTGCCAGGCGTCCACGGCGTCCGGTGCCACGCGTAGCACGTAGCCCGGGCCGGCCCGCGCGATGATGCTCCCCCGCTGGCGGGCTCCGGCATCGGGCTCGAGCGCGCGGCGGAGGTGGCTGACGTACGCCTGCAGCGCACCGGTGGCGTTTGCAGGCGGGTGCTCACCCCAGACGCACTCGACGAGGTGGTCCGCCGTCACGACCTGGTCGCGCTGGATGACGAGCGCTGCGAGTACGGCGCGCTGCCGCCGCCCGCCGAGGTCCACGACCGCGCCGTCCCGCGTGGCCGTGAGCTCGCCGAGCACGTGCAGGTTGAGCTCCGGCTGTCCGTCCACCCACTTCCTCGTCTCGCCTTCGTCGAGAGTAGGGCTCCCCCGGGCTGAGCGCTCCCCCGATTTCGGGCACGCGGGCGCACCGGCCCGTGGGTGCATCCACCCATGGGGGACGCCGGACGAGATGGGCATCCCGCCCGACGCGGTGGGAGCCGTCGCAGAAATAGCGTCGCGACATGGACACCACAGACATCGACACCGTGATCATCGGTGCTGGCCAGGCCGGGCTGTCGACCGGTTACCACCTGCAGCGCCGCAACGTCCCGTTCGTCATCCTCGACGCGGCCGGCCGCGTGGGCGACAACTGGCGACGGCAGTGGGACAGCCTCAGGCTCTACTCCCCCGCCCAGTTCGACAGCCTGCCCGGTCTGCCGTTCCCCGCACCGCGGTGGACCTTCCCCGGCAAGGACGCGGTGGGTGACTACCTGGAGAGCTACGCACGCACGTTCGCGCTGCCCGTGCGCCTCGAGACCCGCGTGCAGGCGCTCGACCCGGACGGTGAGGGCTACGTCGTGACGACGGACCGCGGCCGGTTCACCTGCCGCAACGTCGTGGTCGGGACCGGGACGTTCGGTCGGAGCCCGCTCGTCCCCGAGGTGGGTGCGGCGCTCGACCCGAGCATCCTGCAGCTGCACTCCAGCGAGTACCGCCGGCCCAGCCAGGTCAACGAGGGCGCCGTGCTGGTCGTCGGCGCGAGCCACTCCGGCACCGACATCGCCTACGAGCTGGCCGAGACGCACCCGGTGGTCCTCGCCGGGCGCGACTGCGGCGAGATCCCACCGCGTCTCGGCTCGCCCGCCTTCCGAGTGGCCTTTCCGGTCCTGCTGTTCGCCTGGAAGCACGTCCTCACCCGACGCAGCCCGATGCGCGCCAAGCTGAAGGAGGAGCTGCGCCACCACGGCGGCCCGATGCTCCGGGTCAAGCGGCGCGACCTCGTCGCGCGCGGCGTCGAGCGTGTCACCAGCCGGGTCGAGGAGTCGCGCGACGGCAAGCCCGTCGTCGGCGGCACGCCGCGCGAGGTGGCGACCGTCGTCTGGGCGACCGGCTTCCGGCAGGTGTTCGACTGGATCCACCTCCCGGTCCTCGACGAGGACGGCTGGCCGAAGGAGGAGCGCGGCGTCGTCGCCGACGCCCCGGGGCTGTTCTTCTGCGGCCTGGCCTTCCAGTACTCGTTCAGCTCGATGCTGGTGACCGGCGTCGGTCGGGACGCGGCCTTCGTCGCCGACCGGATCGCGGCGCGTTCCCGCGGGCTCGGCCGGGCCCCGGCGGACCTGCCCTCGGCGGCCTGACCGGTCGTACCCTCGAACCGTGAGCGGGGCCGCCGACCACTTCCACCGCGGCGACTGGCAGGCCGCGTACGACGCGTGGACGGAGGCCGGTCTCGACAGCCTCGGCGCCGGGGAGCTGGAGCAGTTCAGCACGGCCGCCGGTCTCGTCGGGCACCACGACGACCTGGTCAACGCGCTGCAGCGGGCGTTCCTCGTCTGCCAGGAGGAGCACGACCTGCACGGGGCCGCCCGGTGCGCGTTCCACCTGTCGATGAACAACGCCGACCACGGCGAGCACGCGCTCGCCGGGGGCTGGGCCGCCCGGGCCGCCGAGCTGGTCGCGGAGATCGGCGAGGACTGCGTCGAGGGCGGCTGGGTCGCGTTCCTGATGATGTTCCGGTCGCTCGGTGAGGGCGACCTCGCGACCGCCCGCAGCAGGGCCGACGAGGCGTTCGAGGTCGGCCGGCGCTTGCACGATCCCGACCTGACAGCGATGAGCACCTGCGCCCGAGGCCGGGTGTCGATCATGGCCGGCCGCTTCGCCGAAGGCCTGGCCCAGCTCGACGACGCGATGGTGCGGGTCGTCACGGGCGAGCTGTCGCCGTTCATCGCCGGACACGTCTACTGCACCGCCATCGAGGGCGCCCAGGAGATCAGCGACTTCGGCCGCGTCGCCGAGTGGACCACGGCGCTCGAGCGCTGGTGCGCCGCCCAGCCCGGGCTGCTCGCCTTCACCGGCCAGTGCGCCGTCCACCGCGGGCAGCTGATGCGGCTGCGTGGCGCGTGGGACGACGCGCTGGGTGAGTTCGCCCAGGCGGCCGAGCGTTACGTCGAGCTCGGCACGCCGACCGCTGTCGGGCTGACCGCTGTCGAGACCGGCGACGTGCTGCGCCTCCGCGGGCGTCTCCAGGACGCCGACGCCGCCTACCAGCGCGCCGCCGACCTGGGTCTCGACCCGCAGCCGGGGCTGGCGCTGCTGTGGCTGGCCGGCGGACGCGCGGCTCCCGCGCTGGCGGCGGTCGACCGGCTGCTCGCCACGACCGAGGCGCCCGTGCAGCGGTGTCGACTGCTGCCCGCGGCCGTCGAGGTGCTGCTCGCCTGCGACGACATCGACCGCGCCCGCCCGCTGGCCGACGAGCTGTCCGCGCTGGCGGCCTGGGTGGGCTCGACCGCCCTCTCCGCGGCGGCGGCCCAGGCCATGGGTGCCGTCGAGCTCGCGGCCGGCGACGCGTCCGGCGCCCTCCCCTACCTCCGCAAGGCCCACCAGCTGTGGGCGCAGGCGTCCGCGCCGTACGACGCTGCGGTGACGCGGCTGCTCCTCGGGCGGTGCCTGCTCGCCCTCTCCGACCCGTCATCCGCCGAGCGCGAGCTGACCGCCGCGCGGGCGGTGTTCCGACAGCTCGGCGCAGCTCCGATGGCCGACCTGGCCTCCGCGCTGCTGGCGCCCGCCTCCCTGCCCGGCGGGCTGACCGCACGCGAGCTCGAGGTCCTCCGGCTCGTCGCGTCCGGCCGCAGCAACCCGCAGATCGCGGCCGAGCTGGTGCTCAGCGAGAAGACCGTCGCCCGCCACCTGTCCAACATCTTCGTCAAGCTCGACGTCGGCTCACGAACCGCCGCCGCGGCGTACGCCTTCGAGCGCGGGCTCGTCTGACCTCGGACCATGGGTCGTCCGTCCCACGCGGAGCGCCGGCACGGATGCGTGGATCGGTCGATGCCGCCGAGAAGGCGCGCGCCTAGCGTCGGGTCATGGACACGACGCTGCCGATGCTCGCCGGGACGGTCTCCACGATCGTCTTCGTCGGCAGCGTGCTGCCGATGCTCCACAAGGCGGTGCGCACGCGCGAGCTGTCGTCCTACAGCCTCGGCAACATCGCGCTCGCCAACCTCGGCAACGCGGTCCACTCGGTCTACGTCTTCAACCTGCCGCCCGGGCCGATCTGGGTGCTGCACACGTTCTACGTGGTCAGCTCGGCGCTGATGCTCTACTGGTACGTCCGCTACCGCTGCGAGCGCGCCAGCCACGCGGCGGCCTGGGTCCGGTTGTCCAGCCCGAGCTTGCCGAGGATCCGGCTGACGTGGTTGCGCGCGGTGACCGGCGAGATGACCAGTCGTTCGGCGATCTGGCGGTTGGTCAGCCCCAGCGCGACGAGGTCCAGCACCTCGCGCTCGCGCGCCGACAGCGCCGCGAGCCGGGTGTCGTCGTGCACGGCGACCGGCTCCTCCGGGGCCGGTCCGGGGCGGTGCAGGAGCGTCACGGTCAGACCCGCACCGAGGACGAAGGCGCCGAGGACGTCCAGGGCGTCCGCTGC
Source organism: Nocardioides sp. (assembly GCA_035458105.1). Lineage (GTDB taxonomy): Bacteria > Actinomycetota > Actinomycetes > Propionibacteriales > Nocardioidaceae > Nocardioides. The sequence continues at coordinate 16,414 of DATIAJ010000085.1, forward strand.
TGCGGGCACCAGCGTGTGGCCGACGAGCGCGAGGAGGGCGAAGCCGAGCGCTCCCCCCAGCACCCAGCTGAGCCCCGCCCGGTCGGCCGGCCGCCGGAGCCGTACGGCGATCGCGGCCGCCGCCAGCAGCAGCGGCACCTGCAGCAGCCAGTCGGCCGCCGTGTCCAACCCGCCCGACCAGGACGCCGGCAGCACACCGAGCGGGTTCGAGACCCCGGGCGCCGCCTCCACGAGGCTCCATGCGACGACGCACGCCACCTGGACGCCGACCGCCGCCGCCACGACCGGACGCCACCGCGGGGACGGCAACCGGCCGTCGGGCAGCAGGACGAGCGCGAGGAACATCAGCGGTACGACGATCGCGCCCGCCCGGTCGACGAGCCACGCAGCCCACTCGCCCGCGGATCCCGACGGCGACGCCTGCCCCGCCAGCCCCATCGTCGACAGCACGCAGGCCGTGGCGAGGAGCAGCCAGCCGACCGGGTTGCGCGGGTGCTCGGTGGCCGCGAGGGCGCCCGGCAGCCCGAGGGCGAGCGCGACGAGCAGCATCTTCCACAGCGCGCCCTCCGAGCTGGAGGCGAGGGCCGTCAGCACCGCTCCCAGCGTCACCGCCGCAGCGGCCACGACCAGGGCTGGGTGGCGGAGCCTCACCCGGCCAGTATCGGTCCGGTCGCGGTCTCGTGTCCCGGATCCGCCCACTCGGACTGCGGCATCCGCACCAGCGCGACACCGAGCCACACCAGCGCGACGGCGAGCAGCAGGTGCGGCTCCAGCGGCCCGACCGAGGGCAGCAGGAAGTCCCACACGAGGAAGCCGATGAGCAGGTACAGCGGGACCCGTGGCAGCGACACGCTGCGCAGCCCGGCGATCGCGAGCAGCAGCAACCCGAGGAAGGACCCGAGCAGGTGCGGCAGCAGGGCGGTGACGGTCGTGCCGAGGTGGTCGAGGTACTCGTCGTTCAGCGCGACCGCGGAGTCGGTGCCGATCGCGCCCGGGCCGACGGTTCCGGCGGCATAGCCCAGCGCGACGACGTTGTGGAACCCCCACATGCCCCACAGCGTGAGCACGATCCCCACCCCGGTCAGCCGCGGAGCCGCCCACCGGGTCACGTTGGCGAGGCCGAGCAGACCGAGCGGCAGCACGAGCATGCTCACGAGGAGCGCCGTCTGCTCGGCGGTGTGGATCGCGGGGTGCTCGGCGCCCCAGCGGATCTGCGCGCTGAAGTCCTCGAGCTCGGGCGTCAGGAGCTCACCGGCGTACTGCCCCAGACCGTTCGTGAGCCCCGCCACGACCAGGCAGGCGCCGGCTCCGAGGCGGGCAGCACGGGAGAGCGGCGGCCAGGACGTGGTCGTGTGTCCGTGAGTGAGTGTCATGCCACGAGGGTGGGCTCGAGGACGCATTCCACGCATGGTGCAGGTGCACCAATCGGTGTGCCTGACGGGGTGCACGACTGACGCACGCCCACCCACGTGGTGCGCGAACGCCCGTGCCACGATGAGGTGATGGCAGGCGGCAGGAGGATCGTCGTGACGCTGGTGGTCGTGGTGCTCCTCGCCGTCGCCGGTCTGACGGCGGCCTGGGGTCTGCAGCGGCACCTGATCTACTTCCCCGACGCGAGCGTCCCACCACCCGCCGGCGAGGTGCTCCCGGGCGCCCGCGACGTGACGCTGGAGACGGCCGACGGGCTCGAGCTCGGCGCGTGGTACCTGCCCGCTGAGGCCGAGCCTGACACCGGCCTGGCCGTCCTGATGGCCCCGGGCAACGGTGGCAACCGCGCCGGCCGCGCCGACCTCGCCCGCGAGCTCGGCGACCGCGGCCTGAGCGTGCTGCTGGTCGACTACCGCGGCTACGGCGGCAATCCCGGCAGCCCCAGCGAGGACGGACTCGCCGCAGATGCAGATGCGGCCGTACGTGCGTTGGTCGACCTCGGCCATCCCCTCGACCGCACCATCTTCTTCGGCGAGTCGCTGGGGACGGGCGTGGTCGCCGGCCTCCAGCAGCGGCACCGTCCGGCCGCGATCGTGCTGCGGTCACCGTTCACCGAGCTCGCAGACGTCGGACGACACCACTATCCGTGGCTGCCCGTGCGCACCTTGCTCCGCGACCGGTTCCCGGTCCTCGAGCCGCTCGCCGCGAGCGACGTACCTGTCACCGTGATCTACGGTGACCGCGACGACGTGGTGCCGACCGAGCTCAGCGTGCGGGTCGCCGACGGCGCGCCGGCGCTCGCCGAACGCGTCGTGCTCGAGGGCGCGGGCCACAACGACGCGGTCATGTTCGGTCCGCGGGTCGCGGCCGCCGTCGAACGGCTCGCCCGCAGCGTGGGCTGACGTCGGTCTGACCCAGAGCGCGTGCCCGAGCGAGGTCAGGCATAGCGGAAGGCGAGCCGCTCGCCTCGCTCGTAGCGGCGCCGGAAGATCCGCAGCAGGAGGCCGTACCCCGGTGGGGTGGACTCTGCCAGGCGCTCGCGCGCGTCGGCGGGGACCTCGTCCATCACCCACGGGAGGAGGAACGGCATCGACCGCAGCGGGTAGCGCTTCTCCACCGCCTTCTCGAAGGCCGCGTTCTCCTCCTCGCTCAGGCTTCGCTGGAGCATCGGCAGGGCGTGCTTCTCCTCGTGGGCCAGGTGGGCCAGGAGGAGCTCGGTGGCGCCGCCGAGCCGGATCTCCAGTGCGTTGCGGTGGTCGGTGCAGGGGTGTCGGCTCATCGCGGCAAGGGCGTCGCGCACCTGGGCGAGCGCGGGGTCGATGTCGGCGTGCTCGTCCTCCATGTCGGCCAGCAGCCGGAGGTCGGTCTGGTCGCCGGCGGCCTCCGCGTGCTGCAGCAGCAGCGGCCACAGCTCGGCGTCCTCGGCGGAGTGGTGGTGGTGCAGGACGTCGGCCATCGCGTCCCAGCGCCGCTCCAGCGCGACCCACACGTCGTGCTCGGCGACGGGCGTGCCCTCCACGGCAGCGGTGAACCTGGAGAAGTCGCGCCGGAGGGCGTGGTGCATGACGTACATCCCGGTCTGGTCGTGCGGACCTTCGGCGGTGTGCGCCTGCCGGGGCAGCGTCAGCTGCGGACGGTACGGCGTCGTGCTGGGCTCGGTGTGCTTCATGGCGTCTCCTCGGGCTGGTGGTGGGAGGACGATCTCCCCGGACTCTTGAGCCGGGCTCCAGCGCGACTTGGGCCGCTTGCCGCTACGTTGCTGCGCGTGTGGGTCCGGGTGCTCGGAACGAGCCAGGTGGCGCTGGGCGACGACCCGGCCGCCACCGTGGACGTCGGTGCCCGCAAGCCGCGCTCGGTGCTGGCCGCGCTGGCCCTCCGGCTCGGCAGCGACGTCCCGCCCGACGCGCTGGTGCGGCTGGTCTGGGGCGAGGGTGCGCCGCGCGGTGCGCACGGCACGTTGCACTCCTACCTCTCCGGCGTACGCCGCGTCCTCGAGCCCGGCCTCGGCCCGCGCGAGAAGCCCCGGGTCCTGCTGACCAGCGACCACGGCTACCGGCTGGCGCTGGGCCGGGAGCAGGTCGACGCGCACCGCTTCGCCGACGAGGTCCGCACCCTCCACCGGCAGCTGGCACCGCTGGCCGCACAGCTCACCACCGGGCCGGGCACCGACTGGCCCACCCGCGTGGAGATCTCGCAGCACGTGGACCGGGTCGAGGAGCTGCTCGGGCTGTGGACGGGCGAGGCGTACGCCGACCTCCCCGACGAGCCCGAGGTCGTCCTCGAGCGCACCTCGCTCGACCAGCTCCGCATCGACGCCGAGGAGGCCCGGGTCCTCGGCCTGCTGGCCCTCGGCGACCATGCGGTCGTCGTGGCCGCCACCGAGGAGGCGACGGCGAGGTATCCGCTCCGGGAGCGCGTCTGGGCTCTGCACGCGCTCGCCCTGACCCGCTCCGGTCGGCAGGCCGAGGCGCTGGCCGCGCTGCGCCACATCCGGTCCGTCCTGGCCGACGAGCTCGGCCTCGACCCTGGCCAGGAGCTGCGCGACCTCGAGCAGGCCGTGCTCGTCCAGGACCCTGCGCTGCACCGGTGGCTGCGTGCCCCGGTGACTGCGACCCCATCGGCGACCGTGACCCAGTCGACGACGACCCAGTCGACGACCGGTGCGCCGGCCGCGTGGGTGACGGTGGGACGGGAGGCCGAGGAGGCAGCGCTGATGGACGTGCTGGCCCGCGCCGAGGCCGGCATGCCCGCGACCGCGCTCCTCGTCGGCGAGCCCGGCATCGGCAAGTCGCGGCTGGTCTCCAGGACCATGGCCGCGGCGCGCGAGCGCGGCTTCCGGGTGGCGGCAGGACGGTGCTCCCAGGACGACGGCGCGCCCAGCCTGTGGCCCTGGAGCCAGGCACTGCGCGACCTCGCTGACGACGGTGAGCTCGACACCCACGTGGAGCAGCTGCTCGCCGGCACACCGTCGGCGGGGACCGACGGGGGCGCCGAGCGCGAGGCGTTCCGCGCCCGGGAGACCCTCGCGCACGCGGTGACGTCCCGGTCCTCGTCCCAGCCGGTCCTGCTCGTGCTCGACGACCTGCACTGGGCCGACACCGGGTCGCTCAAGGTGCTGCGTCACCTCGTCACGAGCGCCGCACCCGGACACCGCCTGGCGGTCGTCCTCACCCGGCGCCGGCTGCCGGAACCGACCGGCGACCTGGCCGAGGTCGGGGAGGAGCTGGCGCGCCACCACGTGACGCGGCTGGACCTCGCCGGACTGACGTTGGAGGAGACGCAGAGCCTCGTGGACGCCGTGTCGGGCACCGTCGTTCCCGCCGAGGTGGTCGCGAACTGGCACCGGCGCTCGGGCGGCAACCCCTACTTCCTGGTCGAGCTCGCCCGGCTCGACGCGCGGGACCCCACCACGCTGCCCGCGACTGTTCGCGACGTCATCGTGCGCCGCCTGCAGGTCCTGCCTGAGCCGACCCGCGAGCTGCTGCTGCTCGCTGCCGTCCTCGGTCGCCGCTTCTCGCTGGACCTGCTGGCGGCGGCGGACGGTGAGCCCGTGGATGACGTCGACGACGCCCTGACCCCGGCGCGTGAGGCGGGGCTACTGGTCGACCCCGAGGCAGGGACGGTGGCCTTCACCCACGCCCTGACCCGCGACGCCGTCGTGACGACCACCAGCCCGTCACGGCTCGCCCGGCTCCACGCCCAGGTGGCCCACACCCTCGCCGACGACGCCGTGGTCGGCGGGATGGTCGGCCGCGAGGAGCGGGTCGCCGAGCTGGCCCGGCACTGGCTCGCTGCTGGGCCCACGCACGTCGGACGGGCCTGGCGCGCTGCGGCCGACGCGGCGGCGCAGGCGCGGCGCACCTTCTCGTGGGTCGAGGCCGAGCAGCTCGTCGCGGCCGCGATCGACGCGCACCGCCGCGACCCCCTCGGCACGACCACCCAGCGGATCGACCTGCTGCTGACCCGGGCACGCGACTGTCGGCCCAACGCGGAGTGGGACCAGGTGCTGCCGTGCGCGATGGAGGCGATCGCGCTGGCCCGGCGCGAGGACGACCTGGGCCGACTCGCGGCGGCGGCTGCGGCCGCCACCGACGGCTCGGTCTGGATGCCGCAGCAGTGGGAAGAGGTGCCGGAGGACACCATCGAGGACCTGCGCTGGGCGCTGGCCGAGCTCCCCCACGGTGACTCGTCGGAGCGCTGTCGGGTCATGCTCGCCTTGGCCGCGCTGCTCTACTACGACCCGTCGGCCCAGGCCGAGCTGAGAGCGCTCGCCGACGAGGGCGTCGCGATGGCCCGCCGGATCGGCGATCGCGCCCTGCTGTCCTGGGCGACGCTGACCGCCTGGAAGGCGCTCTGGACCCCGGCCCACGCAGACCTCAGGCTCACGCTCGCCCACGAGGCCCTCCGGGCCACCGAGGAGGCAGCAGACCCGGACGCCGCGGTCGTGGCCTCGATCGTGGTGACCGGCAGCCTGCTCGAGCTGGGCGACCGGACGGCGTACGTCGACGCTGCCGCGGCCACCGCCCGGCTCGCGTCCCGCCGCCGCAACTCCTACGCGCAGGTGGCGCTGGCGTGGATCGACCTCAGCCTCGCCTCGCTGCGGCGCGACGAGACCGCGGTGGAGCGGATCGCAGCCGAGCTGCACGCCCTGCGGCCGCGGCTCAACCCCGGCAACGAGGCACTCCACCTGATGGGCATCCACCTGATGTCGCACATGTGGGACGAGCGGATCGGTGAGCTGATCGAGCCGATCACCGAAGCCATGGCGATCGCCGACACCGACATGGCCGCGGACGTGCTGGTGCTCGCGACGGCCCGCGCGGGCGATCCCGACAGGCTGCGCGCCCAGCTGGCCACCCCGGTGACGCACCAGGTGGACAACTGGAGCAGCGTGACCACCTGGTGCAGCCTGGCGGAGGCCGCCTCGGTCGCGGGCGACGTACCCCTCGCCGAGCAGATGGTCGCCCGCCTGGCCCCGCTGCACGGGCGGATGGCCCTCAGCGGCATCTCGACCGTGATGGGTCCGGTCGACGGCTACCTGGCCCTGGCGTTGGCCACCACCGGCCGGTCGCGCGAGGCGGCCGACGCGGCAGGTCGCGCGATCGCCCAGAGCGACGAGTGGGGCTTCACGGCGTACGCCGACTGGCTGGGCGCGCACCGCGAGCGACTCGGCTTCTGAGGCTGCTCTTGGGTCGCGCACCCAAGCGGCGCCCAAGTGCGACCGAAGATGCCGGCCGCAGGGTCATCGGGTCAGCCAGACCCGTACCCGCAGGAGATCACCATGTCGTCGTACCTCTACCGTCTCGGCCGCTCGTGCGCCGCCCATCCCTGGCGGGTGATCAGCGCCTGGGTCCTGCTCATCGCCACCGTCGCGGCACTCGCCTCGTCGTTCGGCGCCCCGATGCGCGACGACTGGGACGTGCCGGGCGCCCGCGCGCAGCAGGGCATCGACCTGCTGCGCGAGCACGGAGTCGGCGGCTTCGCCAGCGCCCGCGTCGTGGTCCACGACCGTGACGGTGACGCACTTCCATCGGCCGAGGTCGACGCGCTGACCGAGCGGCTGCGCGGGCTCGAGCACGTCGCCGACGTCGGGCCCGCCCGGCTCAGCGACGACGGGGACACCGCCGTCCTCACCGTGCAGTACGCCGAGCCCATCACGCACCCCGACCTGATGGGCAACATCGAGCCGCTGGAGGGCGCGATCGCCGAGACGATCGACACCGGCCTGCAGGTGGAGCTGGGCGGCGACGTCCCCGACACCGCGGGCGAGCCCATCGGGGGCACGGGCGAGCTGGTCGGCGTGGCCGTCGCCCTGCTGATCCTGGTGATCGCCCTCGGTTCCGCCGTCGGGGCCGGGCTGCCGATCGGCGCCGCTGTGGCCGGCCTGGCCGTGGGCAGCTCGGGCATCGCGCTGCTCTCCGCCACGATGTCGGTCAGCACCTCCGCGCCGATGGTCGCGTCGATGGTGGGGTTGGGTGTGGGGATCGACTACGCACTGCTCCTGGTGATGCGGCACGTGGAGAACCTCCGCCTCGGCCACGACGCCGTCGAGGCCGCCGGCCGTGCGGTCGCGACGTCCGGCCGGTCGGTGGTGTTCGCCGCGGTGACCGTGCTGGTGTCGCTGATGGGGCTGCGCCTCGCCGGCCTGTCGACGTACGACTCCTTCGGCCTCGCCACCGCCATCGCCGTCGTGTGCGTCGCCGCGGCCGCCCTGACCCTGGTGCCGGCGCTGTGCCGGCTGGGTGGTCGCAAGCTGCTTCCCCGAGCCGTACGACGCAACCGTCCGCCGCGCACCCGCGAACCCCTCACCGCGCGCTGGGCCGCCCGCGTCGGCCGCAAGCCGCTGGCCTGGGCGCTGGTCAGCCTCGGCGTCCTGGTGGTGCTCGCGGCGCCCGTGCTCGACCTGCGCACCTGGCCCGGCGACGCGAGCAACCAGCCCGCGGGCAACACCACCCGCCAGTCGTACGACCTGGTCGCCGCGGAGCTCGGGCCCGGGGCGAACGGTCCGCTGACCGTGGTGGTGCCGACCTCCGGAGCGGGCGACGTCGCGCAGTCCGTGGCGGTCCTGGACGCCGACGACCGCATCGCCTCGGTCGAGCCGGCCGTCACCACACCGGACGGCGCGCTGTCGATCATCACGGCCGAGCCCACCTTCGGGCCGACCGACGAGCGCACCCCGGACCTGATCGACGACCTGCGCGCCGCGCTGCCCGCCGAGGTCGAGGTGACCGGGTGGACGCCGTACTTCAACGACATCTCGAACATGCTGCAGGAGCGCCTGTGGCTGGTGATCGCGTTCGTGGTCGGCGTCTCCGTGCTCCTGCTCGCGCTGATGTTCCGGTCGGTGCTGGTGCCGCTCAAGGCCGCGGCGATGAACCTGCTCTCCATCGGGGCCGCCTACGGCGTGCTGGTCGCTGTCTTCCAGTGGGGCTGGGGCGCCGAGCTCATCGGGGTCGACCAGTCGATGCCGATCTCGAGCTGGATGCCGATCCTGCAGTTCGCGATCCTGTTCGGCCTGTCGATGGACTACGAGGTCTTCCTGCTCTCCCGGATCCGGGAGGACTACCTCCGCACCGGCGACCCGCGCGGCAGCGTCGTGCGCGGCCTGTCGTCGACCGGCCGGGTGATCACCTCCGCGGCCGCGATCATGGTGGTCGTGTTCCTCGGCTTCGCCACCGAGGGCGACGTGGTCGTCAAGCAGCTCGGGCTCGGGATGGCCGTCGCCATCGTCCTCGACGCCACCCTCGTCCGGATGGTGCTCGTGCCGGCCACGATGTCGCTGCTCGGTCACTGGAACTGGTGGCTGCCGGCATGGCTCGACCGGCTGCTGCCCACGGTGTGGGTCGAGGTCGAGGAGGACCCGGCGCCCGAGCGCGAGCTGGTCTCGGTCTGATCGTCGGGCTCGGCCGGACCGGTGCCCCTGCTGGGTGCCGGTCCGGCTGTGCCCGCTCTCCGACGGGGGTCACACCTGGGCGGTCGGCAGCACGCCGTCTCCCCGGCGCACCACGCCGGTCTCGTAGCCGAGGACCACGACCTGCACCCGGGTGGTGAGGCGCAGCTTGGCCAGGATGCGGTTCACGTGGGTCTTGACGGTGGCCTCGGAGATGACCAGCCGCGCCTGGATGTCGGCGTTGGTGAGGCCGCGAGCCATCAGGACGAACACCTCGCGCTCGCGTTCGGTGAGCACGTCGAGCGCGGTGTCGACGCCCGGCGGTTGACGCACGTGGTCCTCGATCAGGCGTCGGGTCAGC
>DATIAJ010000086.1:0-10809 GCA_035458105.1 Nocardioides sp.
TTCTGGTGGCCGGCGCTGATGATGTTCGGCCCGCCCGACGACGCCTCGCCCAACACCGCCCAGTCGATGGCGTGGGGCATCAAGCGCCACACCAACGACGAGCTGCGGCAGAAGTTCGTCGACATGTCCGTGCCGCAGGCCGAGGCGCTCGGCGTCACGCTCCCGGATCCCGAGCTCCGGTGGAACGAGGAGCGCGGCCACCACGACTTCGGCCAGCCCGACTGGGACGAGTTCATGGAGGGCGTGAAGGGCAACGGCCCCTGCAACGCCCAGCGGATGGCCCACCGGCGCCGCGCCCACGAGGACGGTGCCTGGGTGCGCGAGGCCGCGACGGCGTACGCCGCCAAGCAGCGGGCGGCCGGGCAGAGGAAGGCGAGCGCATGAGCGAGCTCTCCGCCGAGGGCGGTCACGGCGCCGTCCCGCTGAAGGACGTCCCGACCGGGCAGGGCGTGGTCCCTCCCGAGCCCGAGTGGCCGCTCTACGAGGTGTTCGTGCGCGGCAAGCGCGGGCTCAACCACGTGCACGTCGGCTCGCTGCACGCGGCTGACGACCGGATGGCCCTGCTCCACGCCCGCGACGTCTACACCCGCCGCAACGAGGGCGTGAGCATCTGGGTGGTGCGCGCCGACGCGATCACCGCCTCGAGCCCCGACGAGAAGGACCCGATGTTCGCCCCGAGCGGCGACAAGGTCTACCGCCACCCGACGTTCTACGACATCCCCGACAACGTCCCCCACATGTAGTGATGGAAGACCACGTGCACACGACGCCAGAGGACGAGCACGACAACGCCTACGCCGGCCTCCTCGTCAACGACGCCCACTGGGCCTTCGGCACCGACTTCGAGGACCCCTTGGCCGGCGTCGACACGACGATCCCGGAGGGCGTCGACGCGCCCACGCTGGCGGCGTACGCCCTGATGCTGGGTGACGACGCGCTCGTGATGTCGCACCGGATCTCGGAGTGGACGAGCAACGCGCCCGACCTCGAGGACGACATCGCCCTGTCCAACATCGCGCTCGACCTGCTCGGCCAGGCGCGGTTGCTGCTCGCCCGAGCGGCGAAGGCGGACGCGTCGGTGGTCCCGGTGCTGCCCGAGGGCTCGCCGGCGCCGGCGGAGGACGCGCTGGCGTTCTTCCGCGAGGCCCACGACTTCCGCAACGTGCGGCTCACCGAGCTCGTCAACGGCGACTTCGCGGAGGCGACCGTGCGGGTGCTGCTGTTCTCCATCTGGCGGCTCGCGACCTTCGAGCGCCTGCGCACCAGCCGCGACCACGTGCTCGCGGCCGTGGCCGCCAAGGGCGTCAAGGAGCTGGCCTACCACCGCGACTACTCGGCGCGCTGGTTCGTCACGCTCGCGCAGGGCACCGACGAGTCGCGTCGCCGGCTGCTCGCCGCGCTCGACGGCCTGTGGCCGCTGTGGCCCGAGCTCTTCGACACCCATCCGGTCGAGGCCGCGGCGGCCGGGTCCGGCGTCGGTGTGGACCCGGCGTCGGTCCGCGAGGCCGCCGAGGACGTGCTCGACCAGGTGCTCACCGCTGCCGGCGTGCCACGCCCGGAAGTGCCCCGCCGGGCCGGGGTGCTGGGCCGCACCGGTCGCGACGGGATGCACGGCGAGCCGCTGAGCCGCATGCTCGCCGAGATGCAGTCCGTGGCCCGCGCCCACCCGATGGGTCAGTGGTGAGGGGAGTGAGGCTGATGAGTCGTACGACGGAGCGCGCGCGCCGCGTGGCCGAGCGGGTCACCGACCCCGAGCTGCCGATGCTGACCCTGGCCGACCTCGGCGTGCTCCGCGACGTCGACGTGGTCGGCGACTCCCACGTCGTCGTCGACATCACGCCGACCTACTCCGGCTGCCCGGCGATGGCGACGATGCGCGACGACCTGGTCCGCGAGCTGCTGGGCGCCGGCTTCGACCGCGTCGAGGTGCGGGTCAGCCTCGACCCGGCGTGGACGACCGACTGGATCACGCCCGAGGGCCGCGCGGCCCTCGCGGCGGCCGGCATCTCGCCGCCGGGTCCGGCGCCGTCGACGTCCGGCCCGATCCCGCTCACCCTCCTCCCCACGGCCCGCCAGGTCCGTTGCCCCCAGTGCGACTCAGCCGCCACCGAGCTGGTCTCGGAGTTCGGCTCGACGGCCTGCAAGGCGCAGTACCGCTGCACCTCCTGCCTCGAGCCGTTCGACCACGTCAAGGAGATCTGAGCCGTGGCGACCACCTTCCACCGGCTGACGGTGCGCGACGTCGAGCCGCTGACCGACGACTCGGCGGCGGTCACGTTCGACGTGCCCGACGACCTGCGCGAGCTGTACGCCTTCGAGCCGGGGGAGTCACTGACCCTGCGGCGGGTCGTCGACGGCGTCGAGCACCGCCGCTCCTACTCCATCTGCGCGCCCGCCGGCGCCGCACCGCGCATCGGCGTGCGCGAGATCCCCGGCGGGATGTTCTCCTCCTGGCTCATCCACGACGTCGGCCCGGGGGAGCCCGTCGAGGTGGCCCCCCCGACCGGCAGCTTCCGCGCCGACCCGGCCAGCCCCGGACGGCACCTGTGCATCGCCGCCGGCTCCGGCATCACGCCGATGATCTCCATCGCGGCCTCGGTCCTGGCCAACCCGGCCAGCAGCGTCACGCTGCTCTACGGCAACCGCGAGACCACCTCGGTGATGTTCGCCGAGGAGCTGAGCGACCTCAAGAACCTCCACGGCCCGCGCTTCGACCTCGTCCACGTGCTCTCCCGCGAGCCCCGTGACGTCGAGCTGTTCTCCGGGCGCCTCGACGCCGACCGGCTCCGCCGCCTGCTCCCGCTGAAGGTGCACCTCGCCTCGGTGGACCACGTCTGGCTGTGCGGCCCGCACGGCCTCATCGACGACGCGCGCACCGTGCTCGCCGAGCTCGGCGTGCCGAGGGAGAAGGTGCACTTCGAGCTCTTCTACGTCGACGAGCCGCCACCGGAGCTGCGGCACGCCGACCGGGTCGTCGAGGGCGTGACCAGCGACGTGACCGTCGTGCTCGACGGACGTACGACGACCACGCCGATGCCGCGCGACGTCACCGTGCTCGACTCCGCCCAGGCCGTGCGCAGCGACCTGCCGTTCGCGTGCAAGGGCGGCGTCTGCGGCACCTGCCGGGCCAAGGTGGTCGAGGGCGAGGTCGAGATGGTGCGCAACTACGCCCTCGAGCCCGAGGAGGTCGAGCAGCAGTTCGTGCTCACCTGCCAGACCTACCCCGTCAGCGATGCCGTCACCGTCGACTTCGATGCCTGACACCCTCCAGCCGGCACGCGACATGTGGGCGGCCGACGCCGCCAGCGCGGCGCTCGGGATGCAGCTCGTCGACCTCGGGCCGGGCGAGGCGCGCGTGACGATGGTCGTGCGCGCCGACATGATCAACGGCCACGACCTGTGCCACGGCGGCCTGGTCGCGACCCTCGCCGACTCAGCATTCGCGCTCGCGTGCAACTCTCGCGGCCCCGTCACCGTCGCCGCCGGCTTCGAGATCGACTTCCTCGAGCCGGCGCGCCTGGGCCAGGTGCTCGACGCCCACGCGCGGGAGGTGGCGCTGCGCGGGCGCTCGGGGCTGTACGACGTCACGGTGCGCGCCGGCGACACCGTGATCGCCGAGTTCCGGGGCAGGAGCCGGTCGCTCAGATGACGCGTGCCATCCCGGGCACCCGCTGGATGAGCAGCCAGGCCGCGCCGAAGGACGCCGCCACCGCGCCGGCGGCCACCAGGAGCGCCTTCACCTCGGCCGGGAACGGCACCGGCCGCAGGGCCACGGCCAGGGCGAGCAGGAAGACGGTCTGCAGCATGAACGCGCCGTAGGCGCTGCGTCCCAGCTGCTCGCCCCAGGGCAGCGGATGGGCGAGCCGGCGGCGGGCGAGGTCGAGCAGCCACACCGGACCGAACACGACGAGGACCGCCTCGATGCACGCGAACGCGACGGCGTACCAGTTCCGCCCGCCGAACATCTCCTCGACGACGTCCCTCGACCCCGCGACGTAGAGCAGCGCCGTCATCGCGACGACGGCCAGTGCGGTGAGCCACCGGCTCGGGCGTACAAGAGCCTCGGGGATTGCGTGCACCCAACCGTGCCTGGCCGCCCGGATGCCGAGCACGAAGACCGCGATGCAGGCGGGCCACTCCCACAGGTTGAGGTCGGTGAACCCGCTCTCGCCGCCGTAGGGGTAGGCGAGGCGCACCACGAACGAGGTCGGCGCCACGACGAGCGCGAGGACGACGAGCGTGCGGAGGGTGGGCGGACGGGGCGCCGGGCGATCGGGTCCCGCCAGGCGGCGCCACGCGGCGTACGCGAGGGAGTAGACGAGCAGCACGCCGACGAACCACAACGGTCCCGTGTCGACCTGTCGCAGGTACTCCTGGCCGAAGGTTCCTGTCGCGTCGCCGAACGGGTGCGCGACGGCGTACACCAGCGCGGGCTGGACGAGGAACACGTAGAGGGCGAACGGCACCCCGAGCCGGAGCAGGCGGTCCTCGACGAAGCGCCGCCCTCCCTTGCGGTCGTGCGACCCGGGCGTGAGCAGGCCCGCGACCAGGAACAGCAGCGCGATCAGGAAGAAGCCGAACGGGCTGAGCGCGACCAGCAGCACCATCTCCACGACCGGGTGGAGCGTCACCTCGCGCATCTCGGAGTAGGTCCATGCCTCGAAGAGGCCGACGTAGCCCAGCACCGCGTGCAGCGCGATGATGAGCGCGATCAGGACGGCCTTGAGGTTGTCGAGGTAGAGCAGGCGCTCGCTCTCCATGACTCATGCTGTGGCGGCGGGATGCATGCGCGGTAGGGCACCACGACCCGCGCGGTGGGTCCGACGGCCCTATCCGGGCGGCGACGGAGTCCCTAGCCTCGGAGCCGGACGCGCAAGGGTGCGCGGGTCCGTCTGGAGGCACGTCATGAGGATGTCGTGGTGGTCGCCGTTGCTGGCGCTGGTGCTCGCCCCGGCGCTGGTCGCCCCGTCGACCGGTGGGGCGGCGCCCCCGGCGTCGGTGACCGCACCACCGCCACCGACGCCGGTGCTGGTCGCCGTGCGGGCGGCTCACCGCGACGGTCGCGACCGTGTCGTGTTCGAGTTCCGTGGCGGCCTGCCCGCAAAGCGCCAGGTCGGCTACGTCGACCGGCTGTTCGCAGACGGGTCCGGCCGCCGCGTCCGGGTCGCCGGGCAGGCGCTGCTGCGGGTGCGGTTCGAGCCGGCCCAGGCACACACCGACGACGGGTCACCGACCGCGGCCCCGCGCCGCGTCGCGTACGCCCTGCCCAACGTGATGACCGCCGTCCGGGCCGGTGACTTCGAGGCGGTGACGACGTACGGCATCGGGCTGGCCAGGCGGACGCCAGTCCGCGTCACGACCCTGCAGGGGCCGCCCCGGGTGGTCGTCGAGGTCGGGGCCGGCTTCGCCACCGTCCCGCGCAGGGTGTGGTTCTTCCACCGCGACCGGTTCGTCGACAACCGGGAGCCGTTCTTCGTCGCCCGGACGCGCCCGGTCGTCCCGGGAGCACCCGCGACCGGCCTGATGGACCGCCTGTTCGCCGGCCCGCTGCCGGGGGAGCGCGCCCGCGGCCTGCGGCTGCTGCGCTCCGGGGCGACGGGCTACGACGACCTGACGGTCTCCGGGGGTGTGGCCGACCTGCGCCTCACCGGCCGGTGCAGCAGCGGCGGGTCGACGGTGAGCATCGCCGGAGAGGTCCTGCCGACCCTCGAGCAGCTGCCGACCGTGGACCGCGTGGTCCTTCGCGACGCGGCCGGGAGCACACTCGACCCCGATGGGCCCGGGGACTCCACCCCGGCCTGCCTCGAGCCCTGAGCCGCGGCCCGAACCCGCTCAGGAGCCGTGCCGCACCAGGCCGTCGAAGGCGAGGGAGGCGACCGTGTCGGCGAGGGCGTCGCCGTCGCGGCCGTCACGGAGCCACTCCGTCATCGAGTTGACCATCCCGAAGACGAGGCGGCTGGCCAGGAGCGGGTCGATGTCGGCACGGATCGCCCCGGTGTCCGCGGCCTCGCGCACCATCTCCGCCAGCCGGTGGTCGATCTCGCGACGGCGCGCGAGGGCGTGCTGCTCGGCCGGCGTGTTGCCCCGCACCCGCAGCAGGAGGGTGACGGCGGGCAGGTGCTCGGTGAGCACGACGACGCTGCTGCGCACGGCGGCCCGGAGCCGCTCCTCGGGGGTGTGGGACCGGTCCGCGTGCACGGTGTCGAGCGCGGCAGCGAGCTCGTCGAGCGCCTCGTCGAGCGCGCGCTCGAGCAGGTGCTCCTTGCTCGGCACGTGGTGGTAGATCGCGGACTTCGTGAGGCCGAGCTCGCGAGCGAGGTCGCCCATGCTGGTCGCGTCGTAGCCTTGCCGGTTGAAGAGCTCGATCGCGACGCGCAGCACCGTCTGCTGGTCGTGGCCGGGCCGGCCCCGTCGTACGGGCTCTGACATGGATGAACGTTCTCACGACCCACCGCGCGCGACCGGAGGACCACACCGTGCTCGACCTGACTCCCCAGCCCGGCGACCTCGAACCGATCGAGACGGCACCCGTCGAGGAGCTCCGCGCCCTGCAGCTCGAGCGGCTCCGGTGGTCGGTGCGCCACGCCTACGACCACGTCGCGCACTACCGCCGGGCCTTCGACGAGGCCGGCGTCGGCCCGGACGACGTACGGTCGCTGGCGGACCTGGCCCGGCTGCCGTTCACCACCAAGGCGACGCTGCGCGACAACTACCCGTTCGGGATGTTCGCGGTGCCCCGCGAGGACGTCGTACGCCTCCACGCCTCGAGCGGGACCACCGGCAAGCCGACCGTGGTGGGCTACACGCGCGACGACCTCGACATGTGGGCCGACGTCGTGGCGCGGTCGATCCGGGCCGCGGGCGGCCGGCGCGGGATGATCCTGCACAACGCCTACGGCTACGGGCTCTTCACCGGCGGCCTGGGTGCGCACGCCGGGGCCGAGCGCCTCGGGTGCACGGTCGTGCCCGTCTCCGGCGGCATGACCCAGCGCCAGGTCCAGCTCATCCTCGACTTCGAGCCCGACATCATCATGGTGACCCCCTCCTACATGCTCTCGATCCTCGACGAGCTCGAGCTGCAGGGCGTCGACCCGCGCTCGACGTCGCTGAAGGTCGGGATCTTCGGTGCGGAGCCGTGGACCAACGACATGCGCCGCGAGATGGAGCAGCGCACCGACATGCACGCGGTCGACATCTACGGCCTGTCCGAGGTGATCGGCCCCGGTGTGGCGAGCGAGTGCGTCGAGACCAAGGACGGCCTGCACGTCTGGGAGGACCACTTCTACCCCGAGGTCATCGACCCTGTCACCGGCGAGGTGCTGCCCGACGGCGAGGAGGGGGAGCTGGTCCTCACCACGCTCACCAAGCGGGCGATGCCGGTGATCCGCTACCGCACGCGTGACCTGACCCGGCTGCTGCCCGGGACCGCGCGGAGCATGCGGCGGATGGAGAAGATCACCGGCCGCACCGACGACATGATCATCCTGCGCGGGGTGAACCTGTTCCCCACGCAGATCGAGGAGATCGTGCTCGGCATCCCGACCCTGTCGCCACACTTCCAGTGCCACCTCGACCGCGCCGGGAACCTCGACACGCTGACCGTCCGCGTCGAGCGACGCGACGCCACGACCGACGCAGAGGCCGCCGCGGCGCAGGCCGAGCTGGCGCACCGGATCAAGGCGTCCATCGGCGTGAGCGTCGGGGTGGACGTCGTCGGCGTCGCCTCCATCGAGCGGTCGGTCGGCAAGATGCGCCGGATCGTCGACCACCGCGCGGCGCGCTGATCGGGCTCAGCGGCGCAGCCTGACCCGGACCGACGAGCCGCTCATCCCGCGCTGGTCGGGCACGACCACCCGGTAGCGACCGCGGTCGAGATCCAGGACGCGTACGTCGTTCGTGCCCCTCGTCGTGGTGCGGCGCACCGTCCGCCACGTTCGGTCGATCCGCCGTTGCACGCGGAAGCGGTAGTCGTGGTCCGCCGAGTCGGGGCCGAGGTCGACGCGGACCCTCGAGCGCGCCCGCACCGCGGCGACGGCCACGTCGAGCGGCAACCGGTCGATGACGAACGATGTGGTCGCAGGTGTGAGGTCGGCGTTGCCGGCGTGGTCGACCGCGAAGACCGAGAAGGTGTGCCGCCCGGGTCCGAGCGTCGTCGTGGCGGGGCTGGTGCACCAGGTGGCCGCGGCGTCGTCCCACCGGCACTCGAACCGCAGGATCCCGGTCTCCGACGCGGTGAACTCGGCCGACACCCGGGTGTCGGTGGAGCGTGCGGGTGGCACCGCCGCGAGCAACGTGTCGGGCGGAGTCGTGTCAGGAGCGACGGTGACCTCCTTGCACCCGAGGCCGACACCGGAGCTGGCGATCCTGGCGCACAACGTGGACGTGCCGGGGGAGAGGTACGGCCATCCCGTGGTGAGCCCCTCGAAGCCGTGCCAGTCGCCGTAGCCGTCGACCGCCGCCCCGGCGTCGGGGCGGTAGTCGTCCGCCACCGCCATGCCGACGGTCTTCGGGCCGTTGGTCAGGAGCACCGTCACGCTGCCACCGGGATCAGCCGGGTCGACCGCCCAGCCACGGAAGTGCACGTAGCCGCCCGTCGGCGAGTCGAGCTGCTCGAAGGCGCCATAGGGCTGCGCGGGCAGGGCGTCGCCCGAGGCCGAGGGGCCGGGAAGCGCAGCGAGCACGACGGCCGACGTGGCGACGAACACCACGGTCACGGTCCTCGGGAGGTGCGGCATCGGCGGGCTCCTGGTGATCGAGCGTACTCCGGCTGGGCGGTGGCGTCACCGGCCTCGGCCACGCCGTTCCGGGGATATTTACCGGCATCGGTCCCCCGAGCGCTACAGTGGAGGAAGCGTTCCAGACGCCGTGTCGCTGTGATCACCCCCGATCCGCCGGACACCGCGCACCTGACGCCCGCTCCACACCTCCACGCCGTGGCGTGCAGGCAGAGCCGCACGGGCTCGCCTGTCCCACGACGCGTACCCGAGTCCGGGAGGACACCTTGGCCCAGCGCCAGCGTCAACGCGGCAGTCGCCGCACCCCTGCGCACGCCCGCCACAAGGACAACGAGGGCATCGTCCCCGTCCTGGCGCGAGCCGTCCGCGAGCTCGAGTCGGCCGTGCAGCGAGGCCCGCTCGCTCCCGGCCAGCGGGTGCGCTTCCAGGTCGTCGCGCTCCTCGTGCGCGAGCACCGCAGCGACGTACGCGCCTCGGCCGAGCTCACCGACGCGCAGAAGGCCGACGAGCTCAAGCGCCTCGACGGGATCGCGACGATCCTCGCCAAGACCGCGACCCGCGATCCCTCCCTCTTCGGCCTGCTCTCGGAGGAGGCCGTCGTCACCGACAGCGCCCGCGACCTGCGCCTGGAGATGCTGCGCAAGGCCGGCGTCGAGGTCGCTCCGGAGGAGCCCAAGCCCGACGACGAGGCCGGCCCCGGGCTCGGCGAGCGTCGTGTCGTGCCGCAGTCGGTCCTGCAGCACCAGCTGGCCAACCCGTTCCTCGTGCCCGACTTCGGGATCGGCCGCGAGCGCCGCAGCGTCCACGGGCGGCTGTCCTCGTGGGAGCTGCTCGGCCCGCTGTTCCGCTCCTTCGAGCTCGGCGGCTCGTCCTCGTGCATGGACCTCCCCGAGGCCACCTCGCTGAGCGCTCCCGGCAAGCTCGAGCTGATGCCGCACCAGGCGCGCATGATCGCCGCGGCCGCGGACGGCCACCGCACCTTCCTGCTGGCTGATGAGCCGGGCCTCGGCAAGACCGCGCAGGCGCTCCTCGCCGCGCAGGCCGCCGACGCCTACCCGCTCCTCGTGGTGTGCCCCAACGTCGTCAAGACCAACTGGGCCCGCGAGACCGAGCGCTGGACGCCCCGTCGCCGCGCCACCGTGATCCACGGTGACGGCGGCGAGGTCGACGCCTTCGCCGACGTGATCATCGTCAACTACGAGATCCTCGACCGCCACGTCGGCTGGCTCGGCTCGTTCGGCTTCCGCGGGATGGTCGTCGACGAGGCCCACTTCATCAAGAACAAGACCTCGCAGCGCTCGCGCCACGTGCTCGAGCTGTCCGAGCGCCTGCGTGCGCGCACCGCCCGGCCGCTGCTGATGGCGCTGACCGGCACGCCGCTGATCAACGACATCGAGGACTTCCGGGCGATCTGGCAGTTCCTCGGCTGGATCGACGACACGATGCCGATGGCCCGGCTGATGGAGGCGCTCGAGGAGACCGACCTGACGCCGGCGGACCACGCGTTCTACCCCGCGGCCCGCAAAGCGGTCATCGACATGGGCATCGTGCGGCGGCGCAAGGTCGATGTCGCCGAGGACATCCCGGCTCGCCGGATCGCCGACATCCCCGTCGAGCTCGACGACGAGGACACCCGCTCGATCCGGGCGGCCGAGGAGGACCTCGCCCGGCGGCTGGTCCAGCGCTACAAGGCTGCGCTCGAGACCCGGCGTACGGGCTCCGTCGTCGACGGGATCGACCACGAGCTCGTCCGCCGCGTCGCGACGTGGGAGCGCGAGGAGATGGACCAGGGGACGGGCGGCGAGAACGTCTTCTCGATGTTCCGCCGCATCGGTCGCGCCAAGGGCGGCCTCGCCGCCGACTACGCCGCCCAGCTCGCGCGCAACGTCGGCAAGGTCGTCTTCTTCGCCCGTCACGTCGACGTCATGGACATCGCGGAGGAGACTTTCACCCGCCGCGGCCTCAAGCACACCTCGATCCGCGGCGACCAGTCCCCTCGCGCCCGCGAGCGGGCCATCGACGCGTTCGTCAACGACTCCGACGTGCAGGTCATCGTCTGCTCGCTGGCCGCGGC
>DATIAJ010000087.1:0-3844 GCA_035458105.1 Nocardioides sp.
ATCGTCGAGCTCGGCAGCCACGACGAGCTTCTCGACCTCGGTGGGGAGTACGCCGACCTCTGGCACGCCTGGACGTCCTGACGCGCGCGTGCGGGTCGCGGCCACCCGGGAGCGGGCGGTCTCCGGATATCCGGCGACCGCCCCACTTGTCGGCCGAGATCTGGGCCTCGAAGCGTGAGTCTCGGGTGCAAAGCCCGGCTGCCCCGGCTGCCCCGGCTAACCGGCTGCCGCGATCTGCCGCCACCCCGCGCGGCGGCGCGGCGGGGAGGCCCGCGATCAGCCGTCCAGGCTGCGGTCGAGGTTGATCACGGCGCTGATCAGGCTGAGGTGGGTGAAGCCCTGGGGGAAGTTGCCCAGCTGCTCGCCGTTGAGGCCGACCTGCTCGGCGTACTGCCCGAGGTGGTTGGCGTAGGTGAACATCTTCTCGAGCGCCAGGCGTGCGTCGGCGAGACGACCGGCGCGGGTCAGCGCCTCGACGTACCAGAAGGAGCAGAGGGAGAACGTGCCCTCCTCGACCGGGGCGTCCCCGCCGTCGGCGGTGACCCCGTCACCGAAGGCACCGGGGTCGTAACGCAGCACCAGGCTGTCGGAGACGAGGCGCTCCTCGATCGCGGCGAGGGTCGAGAGGAAGCGCGGGTCGTCGGGCGCGAGCATCTTCACCATCGGCATCAGGAGCGCGCCGGCGTCCAGCACGTCGCTGTGCGCGAAGGCGGTGAAGGCGCCGAGGTCGTCGTTCCAGCACTCGGTCATCACCCGCTCGTAGATCTCGTCGCGGGTGGCGGCCAGCTCGGTGAGGTCACCGGGCAGTCCGCGGCGGCGTGCCACCCGCATCATCCGCTCGACGGCGACCCAGCTCATCACGAGCGACGAGGTGTGGGTGCGCGGGTCCGACCGGACCTCCCACATGCCGGCGTCGGGGCGCTGCCAGTTGTCCATCAGCCACGAGACGATCCGGCGCAGGTCGCTCCACGCGTCGTGGCTGATGCCGCGCCCGTGCTTGTCGAAGAGGTAGACCGAGTCGACGATCTCCCCGTAGACGTCGAGCTGCAGCTGGTCGACCGCGCCGTTGCCGACCCGCACGGGGCGGGAGCCGCGGTAGCCGGCGAGGTGGTCGAGCTCGCGCTCGTGCGGCAGCTCGCCGTCGAGGTCGTAGAGCACCCGCAGCGGGCCGAGCTCGTCGTCGCAGCCGTCGGCCGCCTCGCCGAGCCGCTCGGAGAGGAAGCGCACGAACGCCGCCGCCTCGTCGGTGAAGCCGAGGCGCAGCAACGCGTAGACGCTGAACGCGGCGTCGCGCACCCACACGTAGCGGTAGTCCCAGTTGCGCGAACCGCCGATGGTCTCCGGAAGGCTGGTGGTCGGGGCGGCGACGATGCCGCCGGTCGGCTCGTGGCAGAGCAGCTTGAGGGTCAGCGCGGAGCGGTCCACCCACTCGCGCCACCGGCCGGTGTACGTCGACCGGGCGAGCCAGCCGCGCCAGTAGGCCGCCGTCGCCTCGAACAGCTCGGAGACGTCCGAGCGGGCGCACCCCTGCGCGGGCTCGCCGGGGGCCAGCACCTCCAGCACGAAGAGGGCCGACTCGCCGGTGGCCAGGCCCAGCCGCGCCGTGGCTGCGGTGGCGGCGACGTCGAGGTCGACGGTGCTCGACAGGGCGAGGTGGACGTCGCCGTCGGCGAAGCGGACCACGCCGTCCTCGACGCTCAGGTCGGGGTCGGTGCTGCCGTAGTCGGGCCGCGGCGCCATGTGCATGGTGAGGTCGACCGTGCCGCGCAGACCGACGACGCGGCGTACGAGCCGCTGCCGGTGGTCGGGGTCGTGGGCCCGCAGGACGGGCATGAAGTCCTGCACCTCGACCACGCCGTGCTCGGTCATGAAGCGGGTGACGAGGATGTTGGTCTCGGGGTGGTAGTACTGCTGGCTGCGGGCGTCCGGGTCGTCCGGGCCCAGCCGCCACGAGCCGCCGTCGGGGTCGAGGATCGAGGCGAACACGCTGGGCGCGTCGAAGCGGCCGGGGCAGAACCAGTCGATGGTGCCGTCGGTCGCCACGAGGGCCGCGGTGCGGAGGTCCCCGATCAGGCCGTGGTCCGCGATGGGCGCGGCGGGGCCGCCGGGGCCGGTCGCGGCGGGTCGGTCACTCGCCATCGGCGTCGCCGCTCCCGAGCCGCCAGCCGCCGTCGGGCAGGTCGAGCGCCTCGGCCGGTCCCCAAGACCCCTGCTCGTAGGGCAGCGGGGCGGGCCGGTCGTCGATCACCGGTTGGCACACCTCCCACAGCCGCCGCGTCTCGTCGGCGTGCGCGAAGAGCGTGTGGTCGCCGTGGAGCACGTCGAGCAGCAGTCGCTCGTAGGCCTCCAGCGGCTCGTCATGGGGAAGCTCCTCACCCAGGTCGAGGCGCATGGTGGCCGGCGCGAGCTCCATCTCCGGTCCCGGCCGCTTGCCGAGGACGTCGACGTGGATCTTCGCCTCGTCGGTCAGCTCCAGCACCAGCTCGTCGCGCGCGCGTCCCTCCCCGAAGACCGTCGAGTCGGGCGCCCGGAAGCGGAGGGTGACCGTGCGCCGGGTCTCGGCCATCGCCTTTCCGGTGCGCAGGTGGAACGGCACGCCGCGCCACCGGTCGTTGTCGACCAGGGCCTCGAGCGCGACGAAGGTCTCGACGTCGGAGTCCTCGTCCACGTCGTCCTCGTCGCGGTAGCCGTCGTACTGGCCGAGCACCACGCGTGCGGGGTCGAGCGGACGGACGTCGGCGAACACTGCAGCACGCGCACGTCGTACGGCGTCGGCCGACCACTCCCCCGGGTCCTCGAGGGCGACCGCGCCGAGGATCTGGAACAGGTGCGTGGAGACCATGTCGCGCAGTGCGCCCGTCGACTCGTAGAACGAGCCGCGTCCCTCCATCGCCAGCGTCTCGGGCACGTCGACCTGCACCGAGGCGATGCTGTGCCGGTTCCAGGCCGGCTCGAAGAGCGCGTTGGCGAAGCGCAGGGCGAGCAGGTTCTGCACGGCCTCCTTGCCGAGGAAGTGGTCGATGCGGAAGACCTGCTCCTCCTCGAAGACCTCGTGCACGTCGCGGTCGAGCTCGTCGAAGGACTCGAGGTCGAGCCCGAACGGCTTCTCGATGACCAGGCGGGCCCGCTCGGCCAGCCCCTCGCGCCCGAGCATCCCGACCATCCCGGACATCGCGGTGGGCGGGACCGACAGGTAGACGACACGGCGCACGTCGTCGCCGAGCCCCTCCTCGACCTCGCGCACCCGGGCGGCGAGGTCGGCACCGTCGTCGGCGTCGGAGGTCCGGAACGACAGCCGCTCGAGCAGGTCGCGCGCGACGTCCTCGTCGAGGTCGTCGACCGAGTCGCGCAGCCCGTCGTGGACCTCGTCGCGGAAGTCGTCGTCGGAGCCCGGCGAGTGCCGGCCGCTGCCGATGACGGCGTAGTCCTGCGGCAGCCGTCCGGCCGCCGCGAGCCGGTAGAGGCCGGGGAACAGCTTGCGGGCCGCGAGGTCGCCGCGGGCGCCGAAGAGGAGGAAGACGCAGGGCGGGAGGTCTGCGGTGCTCATGCCGGCCACGCTAGTGACCACCCGAAGAGGGGGTCGGGTCGCGCCCGCCCGGGCCGCGCCTCAGCTGTTGCTGTAGACCGCCGGTCCCCCGTCCTCGCCGGCTGCGCTCTCCGAAGCCGCAGGGCCGCGCCCCGCCCACGTCCAGGCGTACGCCGGATCCTCCACCGCGAGGCCACCCTCGCCCAGCTCGAGCGGGGCGAACGTGTCGACCATGACGGCCGACTCGTCGAAGTACTGCACGCCGAGGCTGGCCTCGATCGCGCTGGGCTGCGGCCCGTGGGCGTGACCCCCGGGGTG
>DATIAJ010000088.1:0-40121 GCA_035458105.1 Nocardioides sp.
TCATGTACCGCGCTGCCTCAGGGACGGTCGCGTCCGGCGCCGTCCCGTTCGCTCTGTCCGGCTCAGTCCCTGCCAACGGCACGTGGCTGGTTCAGATGTCCGCGTCCGGTGGCAACGGAGCTGCGCTTCCGACTCCCGACCAGGTGGCCTCGCCCGCCTATTCCATGGCGGCTGCGGGCGGTCAGGTGCTTCTGCAGACCAGCTCCTCGAACCTGAGCGTGACTGGAGACACGGCCGGTGCAGCAGGCACCACGGCCGGCCTCATCGACATGGTGGGTGCATCGGGCGCCACGACCTTCGAGACCGCGCCCGCCGGTGCGGCCTCTGCGACCTCGTCCCTGAACCGCGCCGCCGCTGGCACGGACACCGACAGCAACACCGCGGACTTCTCACTCGCTGCTCCTTCGCCGCAGGCTTCGGGTCCCGTCGCCCCGGCCGCCCTCGAGGCGACGTCCCCCGGGAACAAGAGCGGGCAGGTCGGCTCGCCGATCGCCGGGTTCAGCCTGACCGCCACCGGGGGCACCCCTCCGTACACCTGGACGGCCACGGCTCTCCCCGCCGGGGTGAGTGTTGCAGGCAACGGTGCGGTGTCGGGCACGCCGACTGAGGCCGGCACGTTCGACGTCACCGCGAAGGCGACGGACTCCGCCACCCCCACGGCCGCGACGGACGAGGTGTCATTCACCTTCACGATCACCGCAGCCGCCCCCGTGTTCTCGATCGCCGAGATCCAGGGGACTGACGCGGCCACCAGCCCCAAGGACGGACAGACCGTCTCGACCGAGGGTGTCGTGACCGCGATGTACAAGGACCGTGCCGACGCCGCCAACGCCGGTGGCTTCGACGGCATGTACATCCAGACCGGCGGGACGGGCGACGCCACCGACGAGACCCCTGGCGCCTCGGACGCGATCTTCGTCTGGGGCAACTCCTCGATGCCTGCTGGCGTCGAGATCGGTGACTCCGTCGGCGTGACCGGAGTCGTCAGCGAGTTCAAGGGGTCCAGCGACACGGGCACCACGCTCACCGAGATCACCCCGTCGTCCGGCGGCGTCGTGGAGCTGGGCACGCCCCTCGCCCCGGTGACCGCCTTGGCGACCGAGCTGCCGACGACCGAGGCCGGTCGCGAGGCGCACGAGGGCGAACTGCTCGCGCCGACCGACACGTTCACGGTCTCCAACAGCTACAACGTCAACACCTTCGCCGAGATCGGGCTTGCGACCGGAGACCACCCGCTCGTGCAGCCGACCGAAGTCGTCGCCGACAACGACGCCGCCGGTCTGGCGGCCATCAAGGCCGACAACTTCGCGCGGGGCATCGTCCTCGACGACGGCTACAGCCTCAACTACTTGACCCACTCGACGGCCAAGAACCTGCCGCTGCCGTGGCTCACCCCGACACGGTCCATCCGTGTCGGTGCCGAGGCGACCCTCGAGGCGCCGGTCGTCCTCGACTACCGCAACAGCGTCTGGAAGTTCCAGCCGACCACGCCGGTCATCGACGACGGTGCCGCTGTCGCGACGTTCGAGGACACCCGACCTGACAACCTGGCTCCCCAGGACGTTGGCGGCGACCTCAAGCTGGCGACGTTCAACGTTCTCAACTACTTCAACACGACCGGACAGCAGTACGTCGCCACTGGCGCGGCGCAGGTCCCGCCGGTCAACACCCAGTGCACCTACTACAACGACCGCCAGGACGCACCCATCGCCAACAGGACGTGCGGCGTGGTGACAAACGGTGTCAACGCCGGCAACGGACCGCGGGGTGCGGCCACTCCCGCCAGCCTCGCCCGGCAGCAGGCCAAGATCGTGACGGCGATCAACGCCCTGGACGCTGACATCGTCGGTCTCCAGGAGATCGAGAACTCGATGAAGCTGTTGGCCGAGACCAACCGCGACGACGCGGTGGCGCAGCTGGTCGGTGCCCTGAATGCGGACACGGGCGCCAACACGTGGCGCTTCGTGCACTCGCCGGCGGAGGCCACCACGACGGCCAACCTGGCCTTCCAGGACGTCATCCGGCCGGCCTTCATCTACAAGCAGGCCGCGGTCCGCCCAGTCGGTCAGTCGGACATCTACTTCGAGCAGTCGGCCAACGCCACGTCGACCACCCCGGCCGGTGCCTTCGCCAACGCGCGCGAGCCGCTGGCCCAGGCCTTCAAGCCCAAGGGCGCGAAGAACTCGGAGTCGTTCGCGGTGGTCCTGAACCACTTCAAGTCCAAGGGTGACAGCGACCCGGCCGCGACCGGCGACAACGCCAACAGCCCGGACACGGGTGCCTTCAACGGCGACCGGACGCGTCAGGCGACCAAGCTGGTTGAGTTCGCGAACAAGTTCGCGAGTGACCGCGACATCGAGGCGGTCTTCCTCGCGGGTGACTTCAACTCCTACAGCAAGGAAGACCCGATCGGAGTGCTCAACGGTGCGAACTACGAGCTCATCGAGTCCGACACCGAGGGTGAGGAGAGCTACTCGTTCAGCGGCCTGTCTGGCTCGCTCGACCACGTGCTCGGCAACCCCGCTGCGATGGCGATGGTCACCGGGGCGGACATCTGGGACATCAACGCGAGCGAGTCGCCGGCCTACCAGTACAGCCGGTTCAACTACAACGTGACCCAGTTCTTCAACCCGGACGACCCGTTTGCGGCCTCCGACCACAACCCCGAAGTCGTCGGGATCGATGTCCCGGAGTTCACCACGACGCACACCGAGGTGCAGATCCTGGGCACCAACGACTTCCACGGCCGTCTTCTCGAGGACGGTGCCAACTCGGCGGGTGCGGCGATCCTGGCCGGCGCGGTGGACGAGCTGCGTGGAGACATCCCGAACACGACCTTCGCCGCGGCCGGTGACCTGGTGGGTGCCTCGACCTTCGAGTCCTTCATCCAGAACGACGAGCCGACGATCGAGGCGCTCAACGAGGCCGGTCTCGACGTGTCGGCAGCCGGCAATCACGAGTTCGACCAAGGCTACGAGGACTTCGTCGGTCGCATCCAGACCAACGCCAACTGGGAGTACATCGCCGCCAACGTGCAGGAGCCGACGGGACGTGACGACCTGGCGGAGACCTGGACGCAGACCTTCGATGGCGTCACGGTCGGCTATGTCGGTGCTGTCACCGAGGACCTTCCCGCGCTGGTCTCGCCCGCGGGCATTGAGGGGGTCACGGTGACCGACATCGTGGACTCGACCAACGAGGCTGCCGACGAGCTGAAGGCCGGCGGCGCCGACCACGTGGTGCTCCTGGTCCACGAGGGCTCCCCGTCGACCACGTGCTCGACGATGACCGACCCCAGCACCGCGTGGGGCAACATCGTCACGGGCGTGAACGACAACGTCGACGCGATCATCTCCGGCCACACCCACCTCGCCTACAACTGCGAGTTCACGGTGGACGGCTGGGCGGGTCGCGACGTCACCGAGCGCCCTGTGGTCTCGGCTGGCCAGTACGGGACCTTCCTCAACCAGCTCGTCTTCACCTTCGAGGGCGACGAGGTCGTGGAGAAGAGCCAGGAGCTCATCGGGCTCACCGGCACCGGATACTCGGCCGACGCCGAAGTGGCGCAGACGGTCGCCGCGGCCAAGGCCGAGGCGGAGGTCCTCGGTGCGCAGGTGCTCGGCAAGGTCGGTGGACCATTCAACCGGGCCAAGTTGTCCAACGGCACCACAGAGAACCGCGGTGGCGAGTCGACTCTCGGCAACCTGGTTGCCGAGGTGCAGCGCTGGGCGACCAGCACGCCCGAAGCCGGTGCCGCCGAGATCGCTTTCATGAACCCCGGTGGTCTCCGTGCGGACATGACCGGCTCCGGGAGCACGTTCCCGGCCGACCTGACCTACAAGCAGGCCGCGGTCGTGCAGCCGTTTGCGAACACGCTGGTCAACATGAGGATGACCGGCGCGCAGATCAAGACCGCTCTCGAGCAGCAGTGGCAGCGTGACGGCAGCGGCAACGTCCCGTCGCGTCCGTTCCTGCGACTGGGCATCTCCGAGGGCTTCACCTACACCTACGACCCCAACCGCGCCGAGGGCGACCGCGTCCTCAGCATGACGCTGAACGGGTCTCCGGTCAGCTCGACGGCGTCGTACTCGGTCACGGTCAACTCCTTCCTCGCCAGTGGCGGCGACAACTTCCGGATCTTCAACCAGGGAAGCCAGAGGCGCGACACCGGCAAGGTCGACCTGCAGGCGATGGTCGACTACATGGAGGAGTTCGCAGACGTGTCGGAGGGCGATGCCCCGCTCGCGCCCGACTACACCCAGCGTTCGGTGGGGGTGTCGTTCCCGTCCACGGCACCGACGTCCTACCGGGTGGGTGACGCAGTGAGCTTCAACCTCTCCTCGCTGGCCTTCTCGACGGGACCGGACGTCAAGGACACCCAGGTCGAGGTGCGCCTCGACGGTGCCCTCATCGGGACGGCGCCGGTCGACAACACGATCGGCACGGCGGTGTTCGACGAGTACGGCACTGCGGCCGTGGCCGCGACCGTCCCCGCGGGGACGTCCAACGGTCCGGCCGTGCTCAAGGTGATCGGCAACAACACCGGCACCACCTTCGAGGTGCCGATCACGGTCGCGACCCCGGCACCCACGCCGGACCCGACCACGCCTCCGGTGACGCCGCCGTTCACCCCGCCCGGCCCTCCGCCGGCGACGCCGCCGGTCACCCCGCCTGCGGTGGAGAAGGTGGAGCCGACGCTGAAGGCCGTCCAGGCCAACGGCGAGGTCGGCGAGAAGGTCCGCTTCAAGGTGAAGGTCAAGGCCGGCGACGAGAGCGCCACCGGCTGGATCAAGGTGCGCCGCAAGGGCAGCGACAAGGTCTACCGGTTCAAGGTGAAGGACGGTGTGGCGATCGTGAAGCTGCCCGCCTTCAACCGGGCCGGGACCAAGAAGCTGGTCGTGCGCTACCTCGGTGACGACGCGGTCAAGCGCGACAAGATGGTGGTGAAGCTCGAGATCAGGCGCTGACCCGACGCCAGCAGCACCATCACCGCGGCCCCCGTCCTGCTCTGCAGGACGGGGGCCGCTCGCGTGCTCAGCGCAGAGCGAGGGCCGCCTGCACGAGCGCGAGGTGGCTGAACGCCTGCGGGAAGTTGCCGGCCATCCGGCCGTGCGTGACGTCGTACTCCTCGGAGAGCAGTCCCACGTCGTTGGCCAGCCCGCACAGGCGGTCCATCAGCTCGCGGGCCTGCTCGCGGCGACCGGCCATCGCCAGCGCCGAGACCAGCCAGAAGGAACAGGCCAGGAACGGGTGCTCGTCGCCGGCGATCCCGTCGACGCCCGTCTCGGTCCGGTAGCGCAGCAGCAGGCCGCCGACGTCGAGGTCGGCGCCGACCGCGTCGATGGTGCCGAGCACGCGCGGGTCGTCGCCCGGCAGGAAGCCGACCAGGGGGATGGTGAGGAGCGAGGCGTCGACGGCTGTCGTGTCGTAGTGCTGGGTGAAGGTGCCTCGCTCGTGGTCGAACCCCTTGTCCAGGATCTCCTCGCGCACGCGGTCGCGCAGGTCGCGCCACCGGTCGACCGGACCGTCCAGCCCGTGGTGCTCGACCGCCTTGACCGCGCGGTCGAAGGCCACCCATACCATCACGCGGGAGTGGGTGAAATGGCGCTGCGGGCCGCGGATCTCCCAGAGCCCGTTGTCCGGCTGGTCCCAGTGCTCGGCGAGCTCGTCGACGAGGGCCCGCTGCAGCGCCCACGAGTTGTGGGTCTCCTCGAGGCCGGCGTCGCGGGCCAGCTCGAGCGCGATCATCACCTCGCCCAGGACGTCGTTCTGCCGCTGGCACACCGCGCCGTTGCCGATCCTCACCGGCCTGCTCCCGGCGTAGCCGGGCAGGTGCGGCACCTCGCGCTCGGGCAGCTGGCGGCCGCCGTCGACGGTGTACATGATCTGCAGGTCCGCCGGGTCGCCCGCGACGGCGCGCAGCAACCAGTTGCGCCACTTGAACGCCTCGCCGTCGTAGCCCGCACCGAGCAGCGACTCGAGGGTGAGCGCCGCATCGCGGAGCCAGCAGAAGCGGTAGTCCCAGTTGCGCTCGCCGCCGAAGTCCTCCGGCAGGGACGTCGTCGGGGCAGCGACGATCCCGCCGGTCTCGGAGTGGGTCATCAGGAGCAGGGTCAGCAGGCTGCGCTGGACGAGGTCCGCGTGCGGGACGTCCCTGGGCGCACGGGCCGACCAGGCGCGCTGGCGGTCGGTGGTGGCGTCGATGCGCTCGTCGATCGCCAGCGGTTCGGGTACGTCGCGCCACGAGCGCACCCACGTGGTCGAGAAGGTCACCTCGTCGCCCGCCGACAGGTCGATCTCGTGACTGTGGTGGCCGTGGTGGCCGTGCGGGAGGTGCGGACCGCGGAGCACGAACTTGTCGGGCCCCGCGACGGCCACCACGACCTCCTGGCCGTGCGCCTGCTCCCGGCTCACCCACGGCCGCACCAGGCCGTAGTCGGCGCGCACCACCCAGTCGTGGCGGATCCGCACCGTCCCGCGGGTGCAGGTGAGACGGCGTACGACGTCCGCGCGACCGTCGCCGACCGGCATCACGTCGAGCAGCACCACCTCGCCGCCGGCGGTGGTGAAGGTGGTCTCCAGGCACGCTGTCCCGTCGACGTAGCGCCGGGTTGTTGCGAGGACCTCGTCGGCTGGGGCGAGGAGCCAGCGGCCGTTCTCCTCGGTGCCCAGCAGCGCGGCGAAGCAGGCGGGGGAGTCGAAGCGCGGCAGGCACAGCCAGTCGATCGACCCGTCCTTGCCGACCAGGGCCGCCGTGCCCCGGTCGCCGATGAGTGCGTAGTCCTCGATGGGGAGTGCCATGCGGCTAGTGTCGCCGACATGTGGTCAGGCCAGCCGGAGGGGAGCGTGGCCGCACATGTCCTCGACGCCCTGGCCGCACGAGGGGAGACGCTCGCGACGGCGGAGTCCCTGACCGGCGGCCTGCTTGCGGCGCGGCTCACCGACGTGCCCGGGGCCTCTCGGAGCTTCGTCGGGGGCGTGGTGTCGTACGCCACCCGGGTCAAGGTCGCGGTGCTCGGCGTGCCGGACGCGCTGGTCGCGCAGCACGGCGTGGTCTCGGAGGAGTGCGCGCTCGCGATGGCCCAGCGCGTCCGGGACCGGCTCGGCGCCACCTGGGGGCTGGCGACCACCGGCGTGGCCGGGCCCGACCCGCAGGAGGGCCGCGCGGTGGGCACCGTGTGGGTGGCCGTCGCCGGTCCGGCAGGAGCGACGGCGCGCCTGCTCGACCTCGCGGGCGACCGGGCGGCGGTCCGGCAGGCGACCTGCGTCGCCGTCCTCGAGCTGCTCTCCCGCGAGCTCGAGGGGGACTCGGGAGGGTGAACGCGGGGCCGAAGTGGAGATAGGTCGGCGGGAAGAAGGAGCCCTCGGGTAGCGTTGGGGCAGAGACTTCTCCTCAACCGGACATTCCGAGAGTAAGGACTCGCGCATGGTGCTCTTCCGACGACTGCTCGGTGACGTGCTGCGCAGCGCGCGGATGCAGCGCGGGATGACCCTTCGCGAGCTCTCGGCCGAGGCCCGGGTCAGCCTGGGCTACATCTCCGAGATCGAGCGTGGCCAGAAGGAGGCGTCCTCCGAGCTGCTCGCCTCGCTGTGCCAGGCGATGGACCTCCCGCTGTCCGACGTGCTGCGCGACGTGGCAGACGCGGTGTCGATCGAGGAGGCCGCCATCGGCCTGGTCGTGAGCACCCCGATCCGCTCGGCACGCCCGGCCGGCGACGTGGTCGCCTCGGCGGCCTGACCCGCCCCCGTCCGAGCCCGCTCCGCACGAGTCAACGCTCGGGCTGGCAGCTGGGACACCAGTAGGCCGCGCGCTCGCGACCCGGCTCGCCCAGCATGGTGACGGCGATGGGCGTACGGCACCGCCGGCACGGCGACCGGTCACGACGGTAGACCCACATGCGCTCGCGCTCGCGCAGGTCGCCGGTGGTGGTCTGGATCGCCCGCTCCTTGTTGACCTCGAGCATCTGCCGGCCCCGGCGCACGAGCCGGGGCAGCTGGTCGATGGTCGAGACGGCGCTGGCCGGGTGGACGCCCATCGTGAAGCAGAGCTCGGCCATGTACATGTTGCCTATGCCTGCGAGGTTGCGCTGGTCGAGCAGCGCCTCGCCGATGGGGCGGTCGGGCTCGTCGCGGAGGTTGGCCACCGCACGCTCCTCGTCCCAGTCGGGGCCGAGCAGGTCAGGGCCGAGGTGGGCCACCAGGCCGGCCTCCTGCTCCCGTGGCACGAGCTCGACGATGCCGAGTTGGAAGCCGACCGCCTTGCGGCCCTCGATCCCCAGTACGAGCCGGACCTGGGTGTCGGGGCGGCGCCACCGCTCGCCGTCGGGGTAGACGTGCCACGAACCCTCCATCTTGAGGTGGGTGTGGACGGTCCAGGCCCGCTCGTGGTCGATGCGTGTGAGGAGGTGCTTGCCGCGCGACAGGGTGCGGATGACCGTGCCCTCGCGGAGGTCGACGGTGGCGAACGCCGGCACGCGGAAGTCGGTGAGGGTGAGCCGGTGACCGGTCAGGGCGCGATCGAGCTTGGCCGCGGCGCGGTAGACGGTGTCTCCCTCAGGCACGCAACCTCAACCCCTTCGGGGTGGCCAGGAAGCCCGCGGCGGTGAGCGCGAGCCGGATGGGCGTCTCGCCGCCACTGCCGATCAGCGCCTGGCCGTCGGCCTTCTCGACCGTCAGCCTGCCGAGCGCCCCGCGCCGAGCCGCGTCGGCCAGCGCGGACATCGCCGGCGTGAGCACGTCGAGGTCGTCGCTCCAGGTGAGCAGCGTGCGACCGCCGCGCTCGACGTAGACGGTGAGCGCTCCGTCGACGAGGACGACCAGCGCACCCGCCTTGCGACCCGGTCGGTGTCCGGCGCGCTCGGGGTCGCCGGCGTCGGGCCACGGGAGGGCGGCACCGTAGACGTTGGCCGGGTCGGTCGCGGCGAGGGCGACGACGGACGGCTTGGTGCCGGACGTGGCGCTGTCGGGCTCCGAGAAGGTGCGCAGTCGGTCGATCGCGCCAGCGCTGCCGAACTGGGCGGCGCCGAGGCCCTCGATGAAGTAGCCCCGCCGGCAACGCCCGGTGTCCTCGAACGCGCTGAGCACCTTGTAGACACCGGCGAAGCCGCCGGCCACCCGCTCGCTGACGACGGCGCCGCGCGTGACGACGCCGTGGCGCTCGAGCAGGTGCTCCGCGCGGGCGTGGGCGCGCCGCGTCGGGTCGCCGTCGCGCTCGGGCAGGAGCGCCCAGCGGCCGGCCGTCTCCGGCGGTCCGGTGCGCACGGGCATCCGGCCACCGGTGGTCCTGCCCAGCCGCGGCGGCGTACGACGGGTGCGGTGGGAAGGCGTGCCGCTGCGGACCAGGGCGCGCAGCGGGGCGAGCGTGTCGTTGGTGACCAGGCCCTTCCACGCCAGCTCCCACAGTGCCGTGCTCAGCTCGGCGTCGGACGTCGACCCGACGCGGTCGGCGAGCTGCCGGAAGAACCACGCGCCACCGGGGTCGAGGGCGTCGAGGACCGCTCGCCGCAGGCCGTCGGGCTCCACGCCCTCGACCTCGGGCAGCGTCAGGTGGGCCTGGTCGGCGAGGTGGAGGCTGACCCAGCCGTCGCTGCCCGGGAGCGGGGCGTGGCCGGTCCAGATGACCTCGCCGGAGGCGGTGAGCTCGTCGAGCATCGACGGTTCGTAGTCGCGGACCCGCGCGGCGAGGACCAGCGGCTCGAGGGCGCTGGCGGGCACGGGGCAGCCGGCGAGCTGGTCGATGGCGGCGACGACGCCGTCGACGCCTCGCAACGAGCCGCCCACGCGCTGCCAGGCGG
Organism: Nocardioides sp.; assembly: GCA_035458105.1. Taxonomy (GTDB): domain Bacteria; phylum Actinomycetota; class Actinomycetes; order Propionibacteriales; family Nocardioidaceae; genus Nocardioides. The sequence continues at coordinate 9,795 of DATIAJ010000088.1, forward strand.
GCAGGAAGCGTGCCACCGCGTCGTGCGTGACGGGCTCGATCTCCTGGCGGAGGCGGGCGAGCGAGCGGCGACGCAGCTTGCGCAGCACCTCGGCGTCGCACCACTCGGTGCCCGACCCCGACGGACGGAACTCGCCGTCGAGCACCCGACCGCGGTGGGCGAGACGCTGGAGGGTCTGGCGGGCGACCGCCTCGCCCAGCCCGAGCCGGGCGGCGACCTCGGCGGTGGTGAACGGGCCGTGGCTGCGGGCGTAGCGGGAGACGAGGTCGCCGAGGGGGTCCTCGGGCAGCTGGAGGAAGGCGTCGGGTGTGCCGACCGGGACGGGTACGCCGAGCCCGTCGCGCAGCCGGCCGATGTCCTCGATCGCGGTCCACCGATCGTCGCCGGCCATCCGCACCAGGGCGACGCGGCGATCGAGCGAGGCGAGCCACCCCTCGACGTCGGCCCCCTCGACCGATCTCGCCCGGATCTCCTCGACCGAGAGCGGACCCACCAGGCGCAGCAGGTCGGCGACGGCCTCGGCGTCGCGGGCGCGACGGTCGGGCGCGAGCCACTGCAGCTCGGACTCGACCTCGGTCAGCACCTCGGGGTCGAGCAGCTCGCGCAGCTCGGCGCGACCGAGGAGCTCGGCGAGCAGTCCCTGGTCGAGGGACAGCGCGGCCGCACGCCGCTCGGCGATGGGGGAGTCGCCCTCGTAGACGAACTGGGCGACGTAGCCGAAGAGGAGGCTCCGGGCGAACGGGCTGGGCTGGGTGGTGGCGACGTCGACGACCGTGACCTCGCGGCGCTGCACGCGCCCGAGCAGGGTGACGAGGGCCGGGAGGTCGTACACGTCCTGCAGGCACTCGCGCACGGCCTCGAGCACGATCGGGAACGCAGGATATTGCGACGCGACCTCGAGGAGCTGGGCACTGCGCTGGCGCTGCTGCCACAGAGGGCTGCGACGGCCCGGGTCGCGGCGGGGGAGCAGGAGCGCGCGGGCGGCGCACTCGCGGAACCGGCTGGCGAACAGTGCCGACCCGCCGACCTCCTGGGTGACCAGCTGCTCGATCTCCTCGGGCTCGAACACGATCACCTCGCCGGTGGGCGGCTCGGCGTCGGTGTCGGGGATGCGGATCACGATGCCGTCGTCGGAGGCGACCGCCTGCCCGTCGACGTCGAAGCGTTCGCGCAGGCGGGCGTTGATCGCCAGCGCCCACGGGGCGTGGACGGGTGTGCCGTAGGGGGAGTGGACGACCAGGCGCCAGTCGCCCAGCTCGTCACGGAAGCGCTCGACGACGACCTGGGTGTCGCTCGGGACGACCTGGGTGGCCTCGCGCTGCTCACCGAGGTAGGTGACGAGGTTGGTGGCGGCGTTGGTGTCGAGGCCGCGCTCGCGGACGCTCTCGATGGCCTTGGCCTGGGGTTTCGAGGCGAGCTCGCGGGTGAACGCACCGACGGCAGCGCCGAGCTCGGCCGGCCTCCCGAGCGCGTCTCCCTTCCAGAACGGCAGCCGTCCGGGGATGCCCGGAGCCGGGGTGACGAGCACGCGGTCGTGGGTGATGTCCTCGATGCGCCAGCTGGTGGCGCCGAGGGCGAAGATGTCACCCACCCGGGACTCGTAGACCATCTCCTCGTCGAGCTCCCCGACCCGGCTGGCCTTCTCGCCGACGAGGAAGACGCCGAACAGGCCGCGGTCGGGGATCGTGCCGCCGCTGGTGACAGCCAGCCGCTGGGCACCGGGGCGCCCGCTGAGCTGGTCGGTCACGCGGTCCCAGACGATGCGTGGTCGCAGCTCGGCGAACTCGTCGCTCGGGTAGCGGCCGCTGAGCAGGTCGAGGGTCGCGTCGAAGGCGGAGCGGGGGAGCTGGGTGTAGGAGGCGGCGCGGGTCACCAGCGAGAACAGCTCGTCGACCTGCCACTCCTCCATCGCGAGGGCGGCCACCACCTGCTGGGCCAGGACGTCGAGCGGGTTGGTCGGCACCGCCATCTTCTCGATGGCCCCCGACCGCATGCGCTCGACCGACACGGCGGTCTGGGCGAGGTCGCCGCGGTGCTTGGGGAACAGCACCCCGCGGCTCACCTCGCCCACCTGGTGGCCGGCGCGACCGACTCGCTGGAGCGCGCTGGCGACGCTGGGCGGCGACTCGATCTGGATGACGAGGTCGACCGAGCCCATGTCGATGCCGAGCTCGAGGCTGCTCGTGGCAACGACGCAGGGGAGACGACCGCGCTTGAGGTCGTCCTCGATGATCGCGCGCTGCTCCTTGGACACCGAGCCGTGGTGGGCCTTGGCGATGATCGCCTCGGCGCCGCTGCTCTGCCCGGACTGCGCCATGACCTGGGCGGGCGGCTTCCCGCCGTCCGCCGGTCGACGAGGGTCGCCCGTCGCGGGATCGTCGTCGGTCACCCGCGCCTCGGCGCGCTCGGCCGCGATCTCGTTGAGCCGGGCGGTGAGACGCTCGGCCAGTCGTCGGGAGTTGGCGAAGACGATGGTCGAGCGGTGCTCCTCCACCAGGTCGACCACGTGCTCCTCCACGTGCGGCCAGATGCTCGTCGCACGGCCGGGGTCGCCGGACTCCTCGTCGTACTCCTCGGGCATCGTCATGTCCTCGACGGGCACGACGACGCGCAGGTCCCACTCCTTCGTGCTGGGAGGGGCCACGAGCTCGACGGGCTGGGTGCCGCCGAGGAACCGGGCGACCTCCTCGAGGGGTCGCACGGTCGCGCTGAGGCCGATGCGCTGGGCGGGCTTCTCGAGCAGGTGGTCGAGGCGCTCGAGGCTGATCCCGAGGTGGGCGCCGCGCTTGGTGCCGGCGACGGCGTGCACCTCGTCGACGATCACCGTGTCGACGCCGCGGAGCGTCTCGCGCGCCTGGCTGGTCAGCATGAGGAACAGCGACTCGGGGGTGGTGATGAGGATGTCGGGCGGCGTGGTGCCGAGCTTGCGACGGTCGGCCGGGCTGGTGTCACCCGAGCGCAGGCCGACGGTGACCTCGGGGACGGCCGCCTCGAGGCGCTCGGCGGTGTTGCGGATGCCGATCAGCGGGGCGCGGAGGTTGCGCTCCACGTCGACGCCCAGCGCCTTGAGGGGCGAGATGTAGAGCACGCGCGTGCGCCGGGTCTTGTCGTCGGGCCGCTCGGTGCTCAGGAGCCGGTCGATCGCGTGGAGGAAGGCGCTGAGTGTCTTGCCGCTGCCGGTCGGCGCGACGACCAGCGCGTGTTGGCCCGCGGCGATGGCGTCCCAGGCGCCCTCCTGGGCCGGGGTCGGGCTGGCGAAGGATGCCTCGAACCACGCGCGCGTGGGCGCACTGAAGCGGTCGAGGGCAGTCATGGCGTGCAGTCTGTCACTCGGGTCTGACACCGACATCGCCCCGAGGGCTGGGCCCGTACGCGCTCGCAAGAACTGCGGCCGTACGACGTCCCGCCGGCAGTCGAGCTGTCCCGCGGCCGCAGTTCTTCCGGCAAGAGGGCGATGGGCCACCAAATCGGGCATGTTCAGGCGCGATCGGCGGAGATGGGCCGCCACTCGTGCACCCTGTCGACATGACAGCGGTGATGCTCGACGAGACGGCCACGGTGGTCCGTGAGCTCGGTCGCGCCGCCGAGGCCTTCGCGCAGCGCGCGCTGGAGCAGGAGGCGTGTCGCGACCGCGCGCGCCCCGGCACCGCTGTCCAGCACCGCCACGCGCACTCCGCCACGCTGTGGCGACTGGCGGAGTCGAGCCTGCGGGCCCGCATCACCGAGCTGGAGCTGGAGGCCGAGCTGGAGGCCCCGTCGGTCCTGTGACCGCCGGCCGCACGCGAGCCCGGCACGGTCCGGCGCGTACTTCCTCAACATGGGAGACGACTGCGCGTCAGCGCAGGACGTACTGTCGCGAGAGGGCGCAGCGCCCTGTGACAGGGAGGTCGCGCCATGGGATCACTCGCCCGGACATCGCGGTTGCTCGTGGCGGCGGGCCTCGCCGCCGCCGTCCTCGCCTCGGCCGGAGCCGTGGCCGCCCCCGACGGGCCCGGCCCGAGGTTCACCGCCGGCGCCGAGGGGGTCGGCGACCCCTACTTCCCGCTGGCGGGCAACGGCGGCTACGACGTCACGCACTACGACCTCGACATCGACTACGTGCCGCCGGTGGCGACGGTCCCGCCGACCCCGCTGGACCAGATCCGTGGTCGGCTCGACGGCGTGGCGACGATCGACCTCGTCGCGCGCCAGGACCTCGACCGCTTCAACCTCGACCTGCGCGACATGACCGTGTCTGCGCTCACCGTCAACGGCAAGCGGGCCACCGGCATCGAGCCCCCCGCGGACGGCGAGGAGGTCGACGGAGCGGCGTACTGGCACGTGCAGGACGACGAGGCGCGACGCTGGGAGCTGACGGTCCAGCCGCGCCCCAAGCTCAAGGCGGGCCAGCGGGCCCGGGTGGTCGTCACGTACGGCGGCGAGACCACGCGCCCGACCGATGTCGAGGGCGCGCTCTACGGCTGGGTCACCACGCCCGACGGCGCGATGGTCGTCAGCGAGCCGGAGGGGTCGATGACGTGGTACCCGGTCAGCGACCACCAGCGGGACAAGGCGACGTACAGCTTCGAGATCACGGTGCCCGCCGGCAAGACCGCGGTGGCCAACGGACTGCCCGTGGGGGAGCCGGTGACGGCCAACGGCGAGACGACCTGGTCCTGGGACGCCCCGGACGAGCAGGCCAGCTACCTGACCACGGCGTCCGTCGGTGACTTCGAGCAGCGACCGGTGACGACGTCGGCGAGCGGGGTGCCCATCCACGACTTCGTCGACACCAAGCTCACCCCCGGCCAGCTCGCGACCACCAACGCGAGCCTGGCGCTGCAGCCGCGGATGATCGACTTCTTCGAGTCCCGCTTCGGCCCCTACCCCTTCAACTCCTACGGCTCGATCGTCGACGACGACACCGTGTTCTACGCCTTGGAGACGCAGACCCGACCGGTCTACTCGAGATCGGCCTCGCAGGGCACGGTCGCCCACGAGCTCGCCCACCAGTGGCTCGGCAACGCCGTCAGCCCCGACACCTGGCAGTACATCTGGCTCAACGAGGGCTGGGCGACCTACGCGGCCTGGATGTGGGCGGAGGAGAACGGCGGCACCACCGCGCAGCAGGCGTTCGACGCCTGGTACGCCCAGCCCCGCGCGGCGGCCTACTGGGCGCTGCCGATCGGCGACCCCGGTCCGCTCGGCCTCTTCGCGACGCAGGTCTACAACCGGGGGGCCGGCACGCTCCACGCACTGCGGGTCAAGGTCGGCGACGAGGCGTTCTTCGCGGCGACCCGCCAGTGGCTCGCGAGGTACGACGACTCGACCGGCACGACCGACGACTTCATCGCCGTCTTCGAGGAGGAGTCCGGCCAGGACCTCTCCGCGTTCTTCCACACCTGGCTGTTCGCCCCGGAGAAGCCCACGAGCTGGTAGGCGCCGGGGCCCACGGAGCCGGCCGGCCGTACCGGCGCCGGTTTGCATGCGTGCCGGGTCCGCGCAATGGTGAAGGGGACACATTCTCCCTACGGAAGGAGAGCCCGTGCTTGCTCTCACCGAGAACGTGACCGACATCGTCAAGAAGCTGGCCGAGGAGGTGCCGGAGATCTCGGCGCTCCGGATCGCCACCGAGTCGGACGGCCAGTCCCTGTCGGTGAGTCCCGCCGACCACGCCGAGAGCGATGACCAGGTCATCGAGCAGGACGGCGCCACGATCTACGTCGACGGCCCGGCCTCGGAGTTCCTCTCCGACAAGGTGCTCGACGGCGGCGTCGACGACGACGGCAACATCCAGTTCGCACTGGGCCAGCAGGCCTGAGCGCACGCGACTGACACGACAGCGGAGTCCTGGGCCCATGGGGGTCCGGGACTCCGTTCATGTCCGGACTCGGCTAGCCCTCCAGCACGTCGCGCCACGAGTGCTGGGGGTCGAACCCGACCATCCGGCGGGCCTTGTCGATGGCGTAGAACGTCTCGTCGCGGCCCATCTCGCGGCGCACCTCGACCCCGTCGTAGAAGCGGCTGATGACCTCGTCGCTCGTCGCGGCGACCGACATGTCGGCGTTGGCAACGTTGAACACCTCGTAGCCGAGGCCGTCGGTCTCCAGGCAGCGCTGCACCATCTGGCCGAGGTCGCGCACGTCGATGTAGGCGAAGATGTTGCGCCGCCGCAGCGCCGGGTCGTCGAGGAAGTCCGGGAACAGCTCGACGTACTCGTGCGGCTCGATGACGTTGTTGATCCGCAGGCCGTAGACGTCGGCGCCGCTGCGTGTCTGGAACGAGCGCGCCGTCACCTCGTTGGCGACCTTGGACATGGCGTACGAGTCCTCGGGGACGGTCGGGTGCTCCTCGTCGACCGGCACGTAGAGCGGCTTCCGCTCACCCTGGGCGAAGCAGACGCCGTAGGTCGTCTCCGACGAGGCGAACACGACCTTGCCGATGCCGAGCCGCGTCGCGGCCTCGAGCACGTGGTAGGTGCTGAGCACGTTGGTGGCGTACGTCGCCGAGTCGGCGGTGCGCAGGATGGCCGGCACCGCGGCGAAGTGCACCACGGCGTCGTACGACGGCATCGCAGCCAGGTCGAGCTCGTCGAACGTCGCCAGACCGGCGAGCGCCGAGTAGACCTGTCCGGCGTCGGTGAGGTCGACCTGCAGGTCGTGCACGTCGGGGTGGTCGAGCGGCACGAGATCGGCGTTGGTCACCTGGTGGCCCTGCTCGGCGAGGTACGGGGCCACGTGCCGGCCGGCCTTGCCGCTGCCGCCGGTGAAGAAGATGCGCATGGAGCCTTCCTACCGGAGGACCGCAAGGGGAAGCGCGCAGACCACCTCTGGCGGGTCCTGACTTCATCTGGCTAGAGTCAGCACGTGGCGAGCGCTGAGCCTCTCCTCGGCCGGCACGACGAGCAGGAGCGGGTGCGTGCCCTGCTCGGCCACGCGCGCAACGGTCGCGGCGGCGCGCTCCTCGTCACCGGCGAACCGGGGATCGGCAAGACGGCGCTGCTCGACGCCTCGACGTCCGACCCGACCGGCATGCGCCTGCTCAGGGTGGACGGGTTCGAGGCCGAGTCGATGATCCCCTTCGCCGGCGTGCAGCGGCTGGCGATCCCCCTCCGCGGCTACCTGTCCGAGCTGCCCGAGAGCCACCGCCACGCGATGCGGGTGGCTGCCGGCGTGGCGCAGGGCGAGCCGCCCGACCGGTTCCTCGTGGGGCTGGGCGTGCTGGGGCTCCTCGGCGCGGCCGGCGAGGTCGAACCGGTGCTGTGCGTCATCGACGACGCGCACCTGCTCGACCCGGAGTCGCTCGACGTGCTGGGACTGGTCGCGCGTCGGTTGGAGGCCGAGTCGGTCGCGCTGGTGCTGGCCGCCCGCGACACCTCGCCCGTCGCCGCCCAGCTGGCCGGCGTGCCCGGCCTGGTCCTCCCCGGTCTCGAGACCGAGGCGGCGCTGCGGCTCCTGTCGGCGTCGCTCCCCGACCCGATCGACCCGGCTGCGGCCGCACAGGTCATCGCCGCCACCGGTGGCAACCCGCTCGCTCTCGTCGACCTCGCGCGGGAGCTCAGCGCCCGGCGGCTGACCGAGGTCAGCCTGTCCGACGAGCCGCTGCCGATCGGCCACCACCTCGAGGCGCACTACCTGAGGCGGATCCGCCACCTCACCGCAGACCTGCAGACCTGGCTCCTGATCGCTGCCGCGGACGCCACGGGCAACCTCGACCTGGTCCGCGCGGCAGGGCTGTCCTGGGGGCTTCCGGACGACCCCGTGGAGGAGGCCGAGGCGGAGGACCTGGTCGAGCTCGGCCCGCCGATCAGGTTCCGGCACCCGCTCGTGCGCTCCGCGGCGTACAACGCGGTCCAGGGCTCCCAACGCAGGCGTGCACACCGGGCCCTCTCGGACGCTGCGGACCAGCTCGGGCTGGTCGAGGTCGCGGCCTGGCACGCGGCCAAGGCCACCCTGGGCACCGACGCCGACGTCGCCGACCGGCTCGAGCAGGTGGCCGACGCGGCCGGCCGGCGCGGCGGGCTCGCGTCGCGTGCGCGGGTGCTCGCCGAGGCCTCGACGCTCTCCCCGCCGGGGCGGAAGAAGTACGCGCGCCTGGTCGCCGCCGCGGAGGCAGCGCTCGCCTCGGGAGCGGCCCAGCTCGCCAAGTCCTACCTCGACGACGTGGACGAGGACGCGCTCGACGCGGTGTCGCGGGGCCGACTGGTCTGGACCCGGGCGAGCATCTCGCTGTTCACCGCCGACCCCGCACTGATGGAGGCGGGTGCCACCATGCTGTCGGCCGCCGAGTGCCTCCACGGCCACGACGTCGCGCTGGAGCAGGAGGCGTTGATCAAGGCGTTCGAGTACACGCTGCCCGCCGAGCGCCTGGCCAAGGGACTCACCCTGCAAGAGCTCGGTGCCCGGATGCGCAAGGGTGCCGAGCTGCGCGAGGGGACGGCCAGCACCATCCTGCGTGGCCTCAGCGCGCACATCCTGCTCCCGTACGATCAGGCGGTCCCGGTCATGCGCTCGGCGGTCGACGCCATCCTCGGTCTCGACGCCGCCGGCCTGCTGCGCTACGGGGCCACCAGCGTCGCACTCACCACGGCGCTGTGGGACGCCCAGGCACGTCGCGAGTGCCTCGAGCGGACTGCCGCGGCGGCGCGCGACGCCGGCGCCCTCCAGCTGCTCGACACGACCCTGTGGATCATGTCGCTGGCCGAGCTCTCCGGCGGCACGCCACGGCACGCGCACGAGTACATCGACCAGGTGCGGGAGCTGCGCCGGGCGATCGGCTACGACGCCGAGCACGTCATCAACGTGGCGCTGCTCGCGTGGGCCGAGGCGCCCCGCGCCCAGGTGGAGATGATCGCGGAGGGCGCCGGCTCGATGGGCTTCGACGGCGTGCGCGCGGCCGGCCGGGCCGCCCTCGCCGTGCGTGACCTGGCCGAGGGCGACTACGAGCAGGCCTACCACCGGCTCAAGCCCCTCGTGGACGACCCCTTCCTCCAGGTCACACCGCTCGAGCTGCCCGACTTCGTCGAGGCGGCGTGCCGCAGCGAGCGGGCGCACGAGGCGGTGACGCACGTGCACGCGCTCGAGGCGATGGCGAGCGTGAACGGGTCTCCGTGGACCGCGGGCGTGGCGCACCGCTCGCGCGCACTGGTGGAGGAGGATGCCGAGCCGCACCACCGCGCGGCGATCGACGCGCTGGCGTCGGATGACCTGCCGATCGAGCTGGCGCGGGCACACCTGCTCTACGGCGAGTGGCTGCGGCGGTCCAGGCGCCGTCGCGACGCCCGCGAGCAGCTGCACGCGGCGCTCGAGCTGTTCGAGCGCGGACAGGCGCCGGCGTTCGCCCACCGCACCCGCGCCGAGCTGAGCGCCATCGGCGACCAGCCCGCGCCGGCCGATGCGCGCGACGCGCTCGACCTCACCGCGCAGCAGCTGACCGTGGCACGCCTCGCCGCCGCCGGTCGTACCAACTCCGAGATCGGGGCGACGATGTTCCTCAGCCCGAACACCGTCGACTACCACCTGCGCAACGTGTTCCACAAGCTCGGCATCTCCTCCCGGCGCCAGCTCTCCGAACGGCTCGACCGGGCCGACTGACGGCGCGGGGGTCGTCACCGCGACTACGCGTCGTACGTGGTCCGCGTGGGGGTTGCACTGGCCCACGCTCGGTGGCATCCCGACCACAGGAGGCCCCATGCCCTACGTGACCGCCGACGACGGCGCCCGCATCTTCTACAAGGACTGGGGCGTCGACGGCACCCCCGTCATCCTCAGCCACGGCTGGCCGCTCAACGCCGACGCGTGGGAGGCCACCGCCCTGTTCCTGGCCGAGCACGGCCACCGGGCGATCGCCCACGACCGTCGCGGCCACGGACGCTCGGACCAGACCTGGGACGGCAACGAGATGGACACCTACGCCGACGACCTGGCCTGCCTCATAGACACGCTGGAACTGACCGACCTGACGCTGGTCGGCCACTCCACTGGCGGCGGCGAGGTCGCGCACTACGTGGGTCGGCACGGCACGGCCCGGGTGGCCCGGCTCGTGCTGGTGTCCGCCGTGCCGCCGCTGATGCTGCGCACCGACGACAACCCCGACGGACTGCCGCTCGAGGTGTTCGACGACATCCGGGCCGGGGAGGCCGCGAACCGTTCGCAGCTCTACCGCGACCTCGCCGACGGGCCGTTCTTCGGGCACAACCGCCACCACGACGTGGCCCAGGGCTTCCGGGACGCCTTCTGGCTCCAGAGCATGGCCTGCGGGCACCGGGCGGCGTACGAGTGCATCGCGGCGTTCAGCGCGACCGACTTCCGGCCGGACCTGGAGAAGGTCGACGTCCCCACGCTCGTCATCCACGGCGACGACGACCAGATCGTGCCCTTCGAGGTCGGCGGCAAGCGGTCGGCGGCCATGGTCGACGGCGCCGTGCTGAAGGTCTACGAGGGCAGCAGCCACGCGCTGCCCGACACCGACCGCGACCGCCTCCACGCCGACCTGCTCGCCTTCATCGACTCCTGAACCGACTCCTGAACCGACTCTGAGAGGAACCACGCCATGACAGACGCACACCCCGAGACGATCGTGCTGGTGCACGGACTCTGGATGACCCCGCGCAGCTGGGAGCACTGGGTGACCCACTACGAGGCACAGGGGCACACCGTGCTCACGCCGGCCTATCCAGGGTTCGAGATCGAGGTCGAGGCACTGCGGGAGGACCCGCAGGTCATCGCGGACCTCACCGTCCCCGACACCGTCGACCACCTGGCGTCGGTGGTCGAGGGGGTGGGCGCCCCGCCGATCATCATCGGACACTCGTTCGGCGGCACCCTCACCCAGCTGCTCCTGGCCCGTGGGCTGGGCTCGGCCGGGGTGGTGATCGACTCCGCCCCGACCGAAGGAGTCCGGGTCAACCCGGTGTCCCAGGCCCGGTCGCTGTTCCCCGCCCTCAAGAACCCCGCCAACCGGCGCAAGGCCGTGGGCTTCACACCCGAGGAGTTCCACTACGCCTTCACCAACACCCTCTCGCGGGAGGAGTCGGACGCGGTGTGGGAGCGCTACGCGATCGCGGCGCCCGGGCACTGGGTCTTCGAGTACGGGCTGTTCGCCAACTTCAAGCCCGGGCACCAGGACACCTGGGTCGACTACTCGGCCGACCGTGCCCCGCTGCTGTTCATCGCCGGCTCCGAGGACCACATCATGCCGCCGTCGGTGAACCGGTCCAACGCCAAGCACTACGCGAAGTCGCCGGCCGTGACCGAGTTCTTCGAGTTCGAGGGACGCGACCACTGGACGTGCGCTGCCCCGGGCTGGGAAGCGGTCGCCGACCACGCACTCACCTGGGCGCGCGAGCACAAGCGCGTGACGTCGACCGAGGGGTGACGGGCCCGAACTAGAGTGGCCATGTGCCGATGAAGCTCGAGGGGGCGCTCGCCCTGCGCCACGACCTGCCGGTCGGCACCTACTGCCCGATCGAGCGCACGTTGGCGGTGCTGAGCACCAGGTCGGCGATGCTCGTCCTGCGCGAGGCGTTCTACGGCGCGAGCCGCTTCGAGGAGTTCGCGGCGCGCGCCGACCTGACCGACGCGACGACGTCCGCCCGGCTGCGCGACCTGGTCCGCGCCGGCGTGCTGGAGAAGCGGCCCTACCAGGAGCCCGGCCAGCGCGCGCGGGACGAGTACGTCCTGACGCCGGCGGGGGAGGACCTCATGCCGGCACTGTTCGCGCTGCTCCAGTGGGCCAACCGCCACGACCCGCCGCCCTACCCGCCGCGCCTCACCCACGGCGGCTGCGGGAGCCCGGTCACGATCGAGGCTCGGTGCGAGGCAGGGCACGTCGTCACCAGCGACGACGTCACCGTCACGGCCGCCGGGCCCTTCGGTCTCGACGACCCGGTCGCGTCGAGCTGAGGCTCGCGCTTCCGGGTCGGACGAGGACCGGCCGGCCGCCCGAGCGGCCGGCTCCCATGTCGTCGGTGCTCAGCGGGCGGCTTCGCGGATCACCTTGGCGACGGTCTGCGGGTGGCTCATCATCACCACGTGCGAGCTGTCCACCTCCACGACCTGCGCCCCGGCCCGCTCGGCCATGGCCCGCTCGGCCTCGGGCGGGATGATCCGGTCCTGCGTCGCGACGACGTACCAGCTCGGGACCTGCTCCCAGGCCGGCGGCCCCGACTCCGTCACCAGCGCCGCCAGGGCTCCGGGCCGCTGCGACGCCGCCATGAACCGGGTCGTCCTGCGCGGCAGGTCCTGCGCGAAGAGCTCCCCGAACCATGCCGGGTCGATGTAGGCGTCCGCGTTCTCGGTCTGGCCCGGGATGGGTCGGATCACGAGGTGGTCGGTCACCGTCGCCTGGCCGCCGCCGAGGTAGTTGGCCTCCGCCACGCTCTCGCCCTCGGCGGGGGCGTAGGCCGCCACGTAGACCAGCGAGCGGACCTGCGGGTTGTCCGTCGCGGCGTTGGTGATCACCGCACCACCGTAGGAGTGGCCGACCAGCACGATCGGACCCTCGATGGTGCTGAGGAACGCTCGTAGGTACTCCCCGTCGTTGATGGGGTCGCGCAGCGGGTTGGAGAAGGCCAGCACCGGGTAGCCCTGGTCCATCAGCCGGCTGGCGACGGCCTCCCAGCCGCTGGAGTCGGCGAACGCGCCGTGGACGAGCACGACCGTCGGCTTCGGGCCGTCGGGCGGTTGGTGGCGGCGGGCCTCGTGCGCGGGCGAGGCTGCCGGTGGTGCGCCGGCGGTGGCAGTGACGAGCAACGTCCCCACCAGTGTCAGGGCCAGCAGGACGGCCGACAGTGGACGGGTCAGGAATCTGTGCCTCATCGGGGGCTCCTCGGGTTGGGGTCCCACCGATCGTCGATCGGCTCCACCCCGCGCGGACCACGTGTCTCGCGTAGTCGAGGCAGGGAGGCCGGCGGCGGTCGTACGGACCCAACGTGTCCGCGCGTTCTCCGACCACGCTGACGCCGTGCCCGCCGGCGCCCGTTGGGTCCGTACGACGGTCGGCTGGAGGACGGCGGCGGGTCACCCGTCGGAGCGGACGCGGTTCTCCTCGGCCCGGCGCAGCAGCACGCGGCGCTCGCCGGCGTTGCGGGTGAGCGCGGCCGCCGCGTCGAAGGACGTCGCCGCATCGGCGTACCGTCCGGCCCGCTCGAGCAGGTCGCCGCGCACGCTGGGCAGGAGCGGGGAGCCGCCGAGCACCGTGGCATCGACGACGTCGAGCACGGCGAGACCCGCTGCAGCGCCGTACGCCCGCCCGTGGGCGACAGCCCGGTTGACCTCCACGACCGGCCCGGGCGCCGCGTGCGCGAGGACGTCGTACAGCGCCGCGATGCCGGCCCAGTCGGTGTCCTCGGCTCGCGCCGCCCGTGCGTGCTGGGCCGCGATGGAGGCCTGGAGGAAGTACCGGCCGACGGGCCGCCCGCCGGCGGCGAGGTGGGATGCCGCTCGCAGCGCCGCGAGGCCCCGCCGGACCATCAGCTCGTCCCACAGCGACCGGTCCTGCTCCTCCAGCAGCACGGGGGTGCCGTCGGGGGAGAGGCGGGCCGCGGTGCGTGAGCCCTGCAGCTCCAGCAGTGCCTGGAGCCCCAGCACCTCCGGCTCGTCCGGCGCGAGTCCGGCGAGCATGCGGGCCAGCCGGATCGCCTCGGCCGCGAGGTCCGGGCGCATCCAGTCCTCTCCTGCCGTCGCGGCGTAGCCCTCGTTGAAGATGAGGTAGACCACGGCCATCACGTCGTCGAGCCGCGCCACCCGCTCGTCTCCCGTGGGCAGCTCGAGCTCCGCCCCGGCGGACGTCAGGGTCCTCTTCGCCCGCGAGATGCGCTGGCCCATCGTGGCCTCGGAGGTGAGGAAGGCCCGCGCGATCTCGGCGGTCGTGAGGCCGCCGACCAGCCGCAGGGTGAGCGCAGCTCGCGACTCCGGGCTCAGCGATGGGTGGCACGACAGGAACATCAGCCGGAGGACGTCGTCCTCGATGTGGTCCACCTGGTCGTCGAGATCGGGCACCGGTGCCTCCTCCCCGCCGTCCCGCTCGAGGTCGCGCTCGAGCTCGGCGACCTTGCGGCGCAGCGTCTCCGCGCGCCGGAAGTGGTCGACGCCGCGACGCTTCGCCGTCGTCATCAGCCACGCCGACGGGTTGTCGGGGATCCCGGACTCCGGCCACTGCTCCAGGGCGGCCACGAGCGCGTCCTGGGCGAGGTCCTCGGCGAGGTCGACGTCCCGCGTCATCCGGGCGAGGGCGCCGACGAGGCGGGCCGACTCGGCCCGCCACGTGGCAATCACGGCCCCCGTGGGCCCTGAGGGGTCGTCGTACGTCGTCCCTGCCGGCACGCGGCCAGCGTAGTGAGCCGACGTCAGTCGCCGGGCGCCTCGGGACCCTCGGACACCTGCCGCAGGGTCGAGACGACCGTGACCTCGGGCCAGTGCTTGGCGTGCAGCTCGGCGAAGAGCCGCTGGTCGGCCACGGCCTCCTCGAGGCTGGCGTACTCCATCAGCGACCAGCCGCCCACGACCTCCTTGCCCTCGGCGTAGGGGCCGTCGACCCGGGTCACCTCGCCCCGACGGACGACGAAGTTGACGGCGTCCTCGGTGCCGAAGAGCCCGCCGCCGTCGAGGAACGAGCCGTTGGCGGCGCGCTCCCCGATGAAGACGTCCATCGCGTCGAACAGCGACTGCGGCGGCATGCCGATGTTCTCTTCCATCCTGACGAATCCCATGAAGCGCGGCATCGTGATCGTTCCTCCTGTGTGCTGTGGGTGGGTTCTCGCACGTACGTCGAACGGGCTCGGCGCGCTTCGACATCGGTGTCCCACCTTTCTCCGGATTCTTCTGCGACCGTCGCGCACTTGCCACCCCCGCGCACGATGGAGGCGTGAAGCCCCTCGCCCCCACGCTCGCCGGTCTGCTCGCCGTGCTGGCCACGGCGTGCTCGGGCGACACCGCTGCGTCCGGCTCGCTCGGGCCGACGACGGGGGAGGACGACGACGGCTGGCCCTTCGCCGTCGAGGAGGTCGACCGGTTCGGTGAGCCGTGGGCGATGGCGTTCCTGCCCGCCACCGGTGACCTGCTGGTCACCGAGCGCAGCGGCACGCTCCACCTCCGTGACGCGGAGAGCGGTGAGCGGGCCGAGGTCGCCGGCGTGCCGCCGGTCGTCGACGCCGGGCAGGGCGGCCTGGGCGACGTCGTGCCCGCGCCGTCCTACGAGCAGGACGGGGTCGTCTACCTGAGCTGGGTCGAGGAGGGCGACGGGGGCACGGGCGCGGCCGTGGGACGCGCCCGGCTCGACGCGGACGTGCCGCGGCTCGAGGACCTCGAGGTCGTGTGGCGGCAGACTCCCAAGGTCGCCGGTGACGGCCACTTCAGCCACCGGATCGCCTTCTCGCCCGACGGGCAGCACATCTTCGTGTCCTCCGGCGACCGTCAGCTCGGCGCGCCGGCCCAGGACACCACCAACACGCTCGGCACGATCGTGCGGCTCACCCTCGACGGCGAGCCGGCACCTGGGAACCCGCTGGCCGACGACGGTGGGGCGACTGCCCAGATCTGGAGCTGGGGGCACCGCAACCCGCTCGGGCTCGAGCTCGCCGCCGACGGCACGCTCTGGTCCTCGGAGATGGGGCCCGAGGGTGGCGACGAGCTCAACGTGATCGAGCCCGGGTCGAACTACGGCTGGCCGGAGGTGTCCGACGGGAGCGACTACGGCGGCGGGGAGATCCCCGACCACGCCGAGGGCGACGGGTACGCCGCTCCCGTCCGGTCGTGGAACCCCAGCATCTCGCCGGGCAGCCTGATGCTCTACGACGGCGAGATGTTCGACGACTGGCGGGGCGACGCCTTCCTCGGCGCCCTGTCCGGCGAGGCGCTGGTGCGCGTGGACCTCGACGGGGACACCGCCGGCGAGGCCGAGGTCTTCGACATGGGCGCCCGCATCCGGGCGGTCGAGGAGGGCCCCGACGGCGCGATCTGGGTCCTCGAGGACGAGGGCGCGGGGCGGCTGCTGCGGCTGACCCCTGCCGGGTAGGGCGGCTCTCCACAGATCGTCCGCACGCGGTTTCCGGCCGTCGTCGGCCGGGCACCTCCCAGCCCAGGCGCACCACGGCGCCGACGGGGGCAGGAGACACACATGTACGGAGACACCGCGGCGATCCGCCGGCTCGCCGATCAGATGGGTGAGCAGGGCGTCGACATCAGGCACGACGCGGACGAGCTGGTCCGAGCGTCCCAGCAGGTCCTGTGGGACGGCCGGGCAGCCGTGGCCATGCGTGAGCGCACGGCCGAGCGCGCACTCGCGATGAGACGCACGGCCGACCAGCACGACGACGCCGCCCAGGCGCTGCGGCGCCATGCTGACGAGGTCGACCGCCTGAAGGACCTCATCCGCGACATCGCCCACCGGGTCCGCGGCCTCGTCGACGACGCCCGGTCCCGGCTGGCCGGCCTCGCCGACCGGGCCGTCGACCTCGCTCGGCGGGTCGCGCCCGACCCTGTCGACGAGGCGCTCGCGGCGTTCCGACCACCACCGGAGGGTCACCGGGACTGGCTGGAGGTGCGGGTCCCCGGTGGTGCCCGGTGAGCGCCGTCGTCATCGACCCCGACGGGCGCGAGGTCGAGCGGCTCTCCGCGCCGCCGCACCGCGTACGACTCCCACGTGCAGCGGTCGACCGGCTCGCCGAGCTGGTCGGCACACCGTCGCCCGTGACGCAGATGTCGGGCTGCCGTGCGGTCCCGGGGACGGGCGAGCGGCTCGGGACGTCCGTGCGCGACGGCGAGCCGTCACCGACCCCGGACGAGGACGTCGACGGCGTCCTGGCCGCGGCCGGACTCGCCGATTCGGGTGCGCCCACCGACCACGGACGGGCCGTGCTCGCCGTGTGGCACGCACCCACCCTGGCGGTCGAGCTCGAGGTGCTCGTCGAGCTCCGCAGCGGCACGGTGCGGGTGCACAGCCGGCACCGCACCCTCGCCGGCTGCGTGGTCTGCCTGTCGACCGCCGACGGTGACCACTTCGAGCTGAGCTGGCTCGCGGCCGACGCCTGGTGGCTCGAGATCGCCCGCGCCGCCCACGTCGACACCTGCAGCCTCCGCCCCGTGCCCGACGCGGAGGCCGTCCCGGACGTCTTCGAGACCCCCTGGGAGCTCCTGCTGGCGACCGGCGAGGCTGTCCGGGGCCGACGTCACGACCTCCTCGACCAGCTGGTGGCGGACCACTCCGGAACGACGCTGGCCGGCGCCTCGACCGACCGTCTCCACGTGGCCGACGACACCGACGTACGCCGCTGGCACGAGCGTCTCGAGACCGCGGCGTGCGGCCGCCTGCACGCCGCCGTCCTGGGCCGCAGCGGTCGGGGACGGCCCGGCGCGGGCGTCGCGGAGTGGGTGCTGCTCCGCGACGGGTGGCGGTCGCTGACGCCGTTCGCCCGCGACGGCCGGGACATGGTTCGCATCCGGCGGAGGGAGCCGGCCGACCTGCCCGGGGAGCTGGCCGTGCGCGCGGCAGGAGTGACCTCATGAGCGGCGGGGCCCTGCGGCCCATCGAATCGGTGACGGGCGGCTCCCACGGCGTCCGGGCGGGCTACGAGCAGATGCGCGCCCTCGCCGCCCGCTTCGAACGACAGGCCGGCGACCTCGCCGAGATGGCCGGTCTGGGCGCCCGCGTGATGACCGACGGTGACCTCCTCGAGTCGTCGGTCCTGTCTCCGCTGACGTTCGCCGACGCGCAGGTGCAGGTCCTCGACGCCACCGCCGGTGCCGACGGGCTGACCGTCCGGGCGGTGGGCATCGAGGCCGACGCGCTCGGCGTACGCGCGGTGGTCGCGGCGTTCGAGGCGAGCGACGCCCTCGCGTGGCACCTGGGCGAGACCATCGACAGCACCCTCGGTCGCGTCACCGGCCGCGTCCTGGCGCCCGCCCTGCCCGCGCTGCTCGTGGCGGGCGGTCTCTCCTACGCCTGGTGGTCGACGCTGTCCGCCGAGGAACAGGCCGCCTTGGGCGACGACCTGGCAGACGACCTCGGCCGGCTCGTGCACGACCATCCCGAGCTCGCGCAGCACCTCGTCAACAGCGGCGGCGGGCTCGTCGACGGCCTGACCGGCGGGCTGCTCACCGGCACCGGGATGCTCGACGGTGGCGGGCCGATCGAGCGCGCGAGCACCAACGACGCGGCCCGGCTCATGGCCCTGCTCCTCGGCAACGACACGGGGTTCGCCGTCGAGCGCATCGACGGCGTCGACCCGTTGCCCGGCCAGCTCCGCGCGCCCGGGTCGTTGGAGGACCTGATGCTCTCGCTCGACCAGATCGATCCCGACCGCCATGGTGCGATCCAGGTCCAGCGGATCGTCGACGATCGTGGCGAGCGCTCCGTCGTCTACCTGCCGGGCACCGACGACATGAGCCCCGTCCCGCGCGACGGCGGACCCGTGCGCGACATGGAGACCAACTACCAGCTCATCGGCGGGCTCGACTCCGCCTACGGACGCGGCATCCAGCAGGCGATGCTCGACGCAGGTCTCGAGGGTCACGACGTGATGCTCGTCGGGCACTCGCAGGGCGGCATGGTCGCCACGGCGCTCGCCGCTGACCCCGGCTTCACCCGCCACTTCGACGTCCAGCACGTCGTCACTGCCGGGTCGCCGACCGCACAGGTTCCCGACCTGCCGGCGGGCACGAGCGCCATCCACCTCGAGAACCGCGGTGACGCCGTGCCGCTGCTCGACGGGGAGGACACCGCCGACCAGCCCCACCGCACGACGGTGCGCTTCGACGACGGCGGCCACGACGTCGTGGACAACCACGCGCTGGACCACTACATCAGCGGCGCGGCGGCCGCCGACGCGTCGACCAACGGCTCGATCCGGGACCAGGTGCAGCGGATGCGGGACGACGGCTTCCTCGGCAACGGGACCGTGGAGGGCGTGGCGACCTACCGCATCACCCGACGGTGACGGCGAGCGGCGGGCGCGCGACCGGTCGGTCGAGTCGATGCGTTTCGTCGATGTCCCCTGGCTGATCTAGGGTCCACACCTGTGACAGAAGCCATGATCTCGGCACGGGGACTGCGCAAGTCGTTCGGCGACTTCGAGGCCGTCAAGGGCATCGACGTGGAGGTGCGCAAGGGCGAGGCCTTCGGGTTCCTCGGCCCCAACGGCGCCGGCAAGTCGAGCACCATGCGGATGATCGCGTCGGTGAGCCCCGTGAGCGGCGGCGAGCTGCGGATCCTCGGGATGGACCCGGCCACCGACGGTCCGGCCATCCGCGGCCGCCTCGGCGTCTGCCCGCAGGAGGACACGCTCGACAACGAGCTCAACGTCTTCGACAACCTCTACATCTACGGCCGCTACTTCGGGATCGACCGAGCCACGTGCCGCGATCGTGCCCGGGAGCTGCTCGAGTTCGCGCAGATCACCGAGAAGGCGAAGGCCAAGGTCGAGGACCTGTCGGGCGGCATGAAGCGCCGCCTCACCATCGCGCGCAGCCTGATCAACAACCCCGACCTGCTGCTGCTCGACGAGCCGACCACGGGCCTCGACCCGCAGGCGCGCCACGTCCTGTGGGACCAGCTCTTCCGGCTCAAGCAGGCGGGGGTCACCCTCGTCATCACCACGCACTACATGGACGAGGCCGAGCAGCTGTGCGACCGCCTCGTCGTGATGGACAAGGGCCGCATCGCGGCCGAGGGGTCCCCACGCGAGCTCATCGACGCCCACTCGACGCGTGAGGTCGCCGAGCTGCGCTTCGGCGTCGGGGAGCACGAGGCACTCGCCGAGAAGATCGAGGACCTCGGCGAGCGCGTCGAGGTGCTGCCCGACCGGCTCCTCGTCTACAGCGACCACGGCGAGGACGTCGTGACGGCCGTCCTCGACCGGGGGCTGCACCCCATCGCCACGCTTGTGCGCCGTTCCACCCTGGAGGACGTCTTCCTGCGCCTCACCGGCCGGAGCCTGGCGGACTGATGGGATCGGACATGGCCACGGAAGCAGGAGCCGGCACGACCCCCACGACGACCCGTCCGGCGCGACCCACCGGCTCGCTGTCCGCGTGGGAGGGCATGACCCGGCAGTACGACTACTGGCTCACCGTCCTCAAGCGCACCTGGCGCGGGGGAGTGGTGAGCAGCTTCCTCACCCCGTTGCTCTACGTCGTCGCGATGGGGGTCCTGCTCGGTGGATTCATCGAGGGTGACCCCGACCGACTCGAGGGCGCGACCTCCTACCTCGCCTTCGTGGTCCCCGGCCTGGTCGCCTCGCACGCCATGACGATCGCGGTCAGCGAGTCGACGTACCCGGTCATGGGTGCCATCAAGTGGCACAAGACCTTCTACGCGCAGCTGGCCACGCCGCTCGCCGTGCGCGACCTCGTCAACGCCTTCGTCGGGTTCGTCATGTTCCGGGTCGCCTCGGCGTGCGCGGTGTTCATGCTCGTGATCGCGCCGTTCGGCGTCTTCGCCACCTGGTGGGGCCCGATCCTCGCGTGGCTGTCGCAGGTGCTCGTCGGCTTCGCCTTCGCCACCCTGGTCTTCGCCTACAGCGCACGCCTGAAGTCGGAGGAGGGGTTCGGCCTGCTGTTCCGCCTCGGCGTCATCCCCCTGACGCTGTTCTCGGGCGCCTTCTTCCCGATCAGCAACCTCGGCCCGGTGCTGGAGTGGATCGCGCGGTTGACGCCGCTGTGGCACGGTGTCTCGCTGTCGCGGATGTTCTGCGTCGGCCAGGTCGACTGGTCGATGGTGGTCCTCCACGTCGTCGTGCTGGTCACCCTCACCGTCGTCGGCTGGTTCCTCGCCGTGCGCAACCTCGACCGCAGGCTGGAGGTCTGACATGGCGCTGATCCAGGAGATCCCGGCCCCGCTGACGCCGGCCGCCGCCACCAAGGTGCTGGTGCTGCGCAACTACGTCGTCTACAAGGACGCGTGGAAGCTCTTCATCACCGGCTTCCTCGAGCCGGTCTTCTACCTCTTCTCGATCGGCATCGGCGTCGGCCAGCTGATCGACACCTTCGAGTTCCACGGCGAGGCCATCCCCTACGCCGAGTTCGTCGCGCCGGCCATGCTCGCGACGTCCGCCTTCAACGGCGCGCTGCTCGACTCGACCTACAACGTCTTCTTCAAGATGAAGTACGAGAAGCTCTACGACCAGATGCTCGCCACGCCGCTGTCGACCGGCGACATCGCGCGCGGCGAGATCACCTGGGGACTTCTGCGCGGCTCGGTCTACTCCGCGGCCTTCCTGGTCGTGATGGCGCTGATGGGCCTGACCCACTCGTGGTGGGCCGTGCTCGCCCTCCCGGCCGCGATCCTGATCGCGTTCGCGTTCTCGGCCGTCTGCATGGCCGTGACGACGTGGATGACGTCGTGGCAGGACTTCGACAAGATCCAGCTGGCGCAGATGCCGTTGTTCCTCTTCTCGGCCACGTTCTTCCCGGTCGAGGCGTTCGGCGACGGCGTCCTGCGGTGGGTCGTGGAGGCCACCCCGCTCTACCGCGGGGTCGTGCTGTGCCGCGAGCTCACCACCGGCGTCCTCACCTGGGAGTCGGCCGTCTCGGTGGTCTACCTCGTCGTGATGGGCGTCGTGGGCCTCCTCGTCGTACGACGCCGCCTCGACAAGCTGCTGCTGACCTGAGCCCCGGTCCGGCCTGCGTCGCCCCTGGTGGCGGCACCTTGCTGGTGACTGCCTGTCTGGGGTGCGATCTGCCGCCACCACGGGCTGGCGGGCGCTGGGGGTGGCGGCACCTTGCTGGTGACTGCCTGTCGTGCGTGCGATCTGCCGCCACCACGGGCTGGCGGGCGCTGGGGGTGGCGGCACCTTGCTCGTGACTGCCTGTCGTGCGTGCGATCTGCCGCCACCACGGGCTGGCGGGTGACGGGGGTGGCGGCACCTTGCTGGTGACTGCCTGTCTGGGGTGCGATCTGCCGCCACCACGGGCTGGCGGGACCCGAAAGGGCGTGGCTAGGTTCGGAGGATGGACTCCTACGCCCAGGGCGAGACGACTCCGGCACTGCTCGACGAGACCATCGGGGACAACCTGGCGCGCACCGTGGCGTCGTACGCCGATCGCGAGGCGCTGGTCGAGTGCGCGAGCGGGCGGCGCTGGACCTGGGCCGAGCTGCAGGCCGACGTCGACGCCCTGGCGCGCGGCCTGATCGGCGCCGGCATCCGGAAGGGCGACCGGGTCGGGATCTGGGGACCCAACAGTGCCGCATGGACGCTGGTGCAGCTCGCCACCGCGAAGGTGGGCGCGATCCTCGTCAACGTCAACCCGGCCTACCGGACCCACGAGTTCTCCTACGTCGCCAACCAGTCGGGCATGCGGCTGCTGGTCGCGGCGACGTCGTTCAAGGCGAGCAACTACCGCGCCATGATCGAGGAGACGCGGATCGACACCCGCGCGCTCGAGCGCGTGGTGCACCTCGATGACGAGCAGAGCTGGGGCGACCTGCTCGCCGACGGCGAGGGTGTCTCCGCGGACCAGCTGGCCGAGCGGGCCGCGAGCCTGGCCCCGGACGACCCGATCAACATCCAGTACACGTCCGGCACGACCGGCTTCCCCAAGGGCGCGACCCTGAGCCACCGCAACATCCTCAACAACGGCTACCTCGTCGGCGAGATCTGTGGCTACACCGAGGCCGACCGGGTGTGCATCCCGGTGCCCTTCTACCACTGCTTCGGCATGGTGATGGGCAACCTCGCGTGCACCACCCACGGCGCCGCGATGGTCATCCCGGCGCCCGGTTTCGACCCGGCGCTGACACTGAAGGCGACCGCCGAGGAGCGGTGCACCTCGCTCTACGGCGTGCCGACGATGTTCATCGCCGAGTGGGCCCTGCCGGACTTCGACACCTACGACCTCTCGTCGGTCCGCACCGGGATCATGGCCGGCTCGCCGTGTCCGGAGGAGATGATGAAGAAGCTCATCGCGGCGGGGATCGACGAGATGACGATCTGCTACGGCATGACCGAGACCTCCCCGGTGTCGACGCAGACCCGCAGGGACGACTCCCTCGAGCGCAAGGTGGGCACCGTCGGACGGGTCTGCCCGCACCTGGAGATCAAGATCGTCGACCCGGTCACCGGCGACACCGTCCCGCGCGGCGAGGCGGGGGAGTTCTGCACACGCGGCTACTCGGTGATGCTGGGCTACTGGGACGAGCCGGAGAAGACCAGCGAAGCCGTCGACGGCGACGGCTGGATGCACACCGGGGACCTCGGCGTGATGGACGACGACGGCTACGTCCGGATCACCGGGCGGATCAAGGACATGGTCATCCGCGGCGGCGAGAACATCTACCCGCGCGAGATCGAGGAGTTCCTCTACACCCACCCGGACGTCGAGGACGTGCAGGTCGTCGGCGTCCCGGACGAGAAGTACGGCGAGGAGCTGTGCGCGTGGCTGCGGATGCGCCCGGGCAGCGAGCCGCTGGACGCCGACGGTGTGCAGGCCTTCGCGACGGGCAGGCTCGCCCACTACAAGATCCCGCGCTACGTGATCGTCGTCGACGAGTTCCCGATGACCGTCACCGGCAAGGTGCGCAAGGTGGAGATGCGCGAGGTGTCGACCGCACGGCTCGGCCTCGCCTGAACCGGCCCGTCACCGGAACACCTCGCGGTAGAGCCGGTCCAGGGCTGCGGCGTCGAGGCTGGTCACGACGCGCACCGGCCCGTCACCGGTCCGCGTGAGCCGGCCGCGGTCGTCGGTCGTGTCGACGATCCAGGCCCCCGACTCGGTGGTCGCAGCCGAGCCGTCGACGAAGGTGCCGGCCGTGGCGAGGTCCCAGTACTTCGGGGACTCGAACCCGGGGACGCGGCCGAGCCCGCCGACGACCGGACCGGCCAGGCCGTCCGGGGCGCCGGGCGTCACCGGGTCGTCAGGGACCACGGTCACCGGAACGGGTCCGGCCAGCACCTCCGCGAACGGCACCGGGTCCGCCCCGGCGTTCCACTCGCCCACGCCGTCGGCGTGCGACTCGCTGTCGACGGTGCCGGCCATGGTGGTGATGCCGCCCAGCCGGGCGTACGCCGCCGGGTGCTCGCGCAGCACTGCGGCCACCTCGGTCAGAGGGCCGAGCGCGACGACCTCGAGACCGCGATGGCGTCGAGCCAGGCGGGCGATGAGCTCGTCGGCCGGGGCACGGACCGGTGTGAGGTCCCCACCGGCGTTGTTGCGCGGCAGCCCGCTGTTCATCAAGGCGCCGGCGCCCCACTCGGGCGGGAACATCACCCCGTCCTCACCGCGCGGCGTGGTGCCGCAGGCCACCGGCGGTGGCTCCGTCCCGAGCGCCTCGAAGAAGTCGCTCAGCAGTCCGATCCCACGGCAGTCGAGCTGGCCGGTCATCGGGACGGTCACCGCCACCACCTCGACCCGGGGATGCCGCAGCACCAGGGCGAGCGCGGCCAGGTCGTCGGGGGCCAGGTCGGTGTCGACGACGACCGGCACCGCGTCGGGGCGCTTGTCGGCGGGGGCGCTCATCGGACCGGGGACGAAGACCTCTCCATCGGTGTCCGAGGCTGCGGGCGTGCACGCCGCCAGTGCTGCACAGGCCGTCGCCATCAGGAGCAGGCGGCGGGTCACGGGATCACCTGGAACTGCCCGACGACGCCGGCCACGGCGAGGATCGCACCAGCGGCGAGAAGGGTACGGCGACCGGGCCTCGGCCACGCCCCCGCGAGCAGCAGCAGGGCCACACCCAGCAGGTAGGCGTTGTGCCACCACGCGAGGGAGGCCGAGACGAACAGCCGACCCCAACCGTCCTGGTACTCACCGGGCGGCGAGAGCAGCCAGCTGTCCGGGAAGGCGAGGGGGTTGGCCTCCGAGGGTCCGACGATGACGAGGATCGGCTGCACCTGGACGAGCGAGAACGGTGTGACCACGGGGTTGCCGTAGAGCCAGTAGAACGCGCCGGCGACCCACCACAGGAGGAAGACCAACGGGATCACCGCGGCGAGATGGCGCATCCTCCGACCCAGGACGGCGCCGATCGCAATGGCCAGCAGACCCAGTGCGACGTGCTGGAACAGCTCCGGCGCCGTGTGCAAGGCATCGGTCGTGCGCCCCGGTTCCGTCCCGATCGGGAGGCCACCGAGGGCGCGCTCACGCCAGGCGACGAGGGCGGCGAAGGCGCCGGCCAGTCCGAGCAGGGGCACCATCGCAACGAGCCGGGCCAGCACCCGGACGACCTCCGGCACGGGTGCTCCGACGGCTACCGGGAGCCGCTCGCGATGGAACGCGAAGGCCGCGGCGACCGAGAGTCCCCACATCAGGGACACCGATGACATCGACATCCCCTCGTAGCTGCCGCCCGACCACTGCTCGGTTCGCGGGTCGATCTCCCAGAGCAGCCACAGGGCGAACCCGAGGCCGAGCGGGAGGAACGGGTTTCGGAGCGTCCGCCGAGCCTCGACCCGAGCCAGCGACCAGGCCACGGCGGCGGTGCTCGGTGCGGCTGCCGGAGCGGCCGAGCGTGCGGCGAGGACAGTGCTCATCGTTGCCTCCCGGCGACACAGGCGACGACGGCTGCGCAGAGCACCCACCACGGGTCGGTGCGCCACCACACGAGCGCGTCGGACACGAGCCCGCTCGTCGGCAGCGCCTGGAGGGCGAAGAGCACGACCGGTGTGGAGGCGCCGACCAGAACCGCGCGCTTCGGGGGCGCCCACACCGTCACGGCGACGCCGCACGCGGTCAGGGCGACCAGGGGCGCGGGACCGGACGACCCGACGGTGGTCGTCAGCGCGGTCAGCAGCCACCACACCAGGAGCGCCGGAACGCCCAGCAGGCCGAGGCGCAGCAACCGGCGCTGCATCGGCGACACCGGAACGGGCGCCAGCAGCGCCGCGGCAGGGTCGTGCAGGCCGGACACCACGACCGCCGCGAGGCCCGCCGCGGCCAGCGCCAGGACCGTGTCGGCCGGGCGGTCGCTCCAACCGGTGAGGAGCGCGGCGAGCACGAGGACGCCGGCCGCAGCTGCGGCGGGACGCCAGCTTGTCGCCCGAGCGGTCGGTCCGAGGGCCTGGGCGAGGACGGCGTTCATCGCGACAACCTCGTCACGAGCAGGTAGCCGTCGTCGACGGTGGGGACCGCGGGCGTCGTCCCTGCAGGGAGGGCCCCGACGTGACGACGTCGACCGGGCCCGGTGAGCCAGGAGCGCAGCGCGGTGGGCTCCTCGGCGTCCGACTCCCAGACCCGGCCCTCCGCCTCGGCGGCCAGGTCAGTAGGCGTTCCCGACCAGCAGATCCGGCCGCGGTCCATGACGAGCACGTGCTGGCACAGGGCCGCGACCTCGGCGGTGTTGTGCGTCGACAGCACGACGCAGCCGCGGTCGGCGGTCTCGGCGAGCACGGACCTGAGGGCGATGCGCTGCTCCGGGTCGAGCCCGGTCGCCGGCTCGTCGAGGACGAGCAGGTCGGGCGACCCGATGAGCGCTGCTGCCAGCGCGACGCGCTGCTTCATGCCGCCCGACAGGGTCCGGATGCGCTTGTGCATGCGGTCGCCGAGACCCACGGCCTCGAGGACGTTCCGAGCCTCCCGGCGGCGCCAGTCCCGGTCGGTGTGCTCCTTGAGGATGGCGACGTAGTCGACCATCTCGAGGGGAGTGAAGCCGGCGTACAGGCTCGGGGACTGCGGGAGGTAGCCGAGGTGCCGTCGGATCTCGGTCCGCGACGACGGCCTCGCCGGGTCCATGCCCAGCAGGGACAGGCTCCCCTCATCGGGCGCGAGCACGGTCGCGAGGATGCGCAGGAGCGTCGTCTTGCCGGCGCCATTGGGCCCCAGCAGCCCCACGACGCCGCGCCCGAGGGCGAGGTCGACGTGGTCGACCGCGGTCAGGGGCCCGAACCTCTTGGTGAGGGCGCCGGCGGCGAGCAGGGTGCCGGTGGTGGTGTGCGTGGTGGTCATGCGGTCCTCCGGTAGGCGACGGTGTCGCGGCGGGCGAGCGTGAGGGCTGTCGCGCCCAGCGCGACGACGAGTGCGGTGAGCTGGATGGGGGCGGACGCCACCAGGTCGCTGACGACGTCAGCAGGAACGCGCCGTGAGGCGGCCGGCCAGGACACGCCCACGGCCCACACGGACCCGACGCACGCGGCGACCAGGGCGGGGTCCAGCCGCGTGGTGCCGGTCAGGACCACCACCGCGGCCATGGCGGCGCCGGGCAGCAGCCAGCCGAAGGCCACGTGGGTCGGAAGGCCGGCGAGCAGCGCCCCGCCGACGCCGAGGGGCACCGCGCTCAGGGCCACCAGGAGGGCGCGGACGGCGACCACCCTCAGGCCCGCGGTCGGCGCGGCGAGGGCGATCTCGCCGGCCGGCTCGGCGTCGCGACCGTAGGCCAGTGCCACGGCAGCCAGTGGCGCGACCGGGGCGAACGCCATCATCAGCGGCACTCGGACACCCGTCGTCGCCGCCAACGCCGGCAGGGCGAGCATCAGCAGGACCGCGGCCAGCCACGCCGTGCGGAGCCCGGGAGTGCCCAGGCCCAGCCGCAGCAGCGGATTGGATCGCGGTCGGTCGATCCGGTCGGCCAGCGCGTCCCATCGTCGTACGACGTCGCTGCCGGTGGAGGACGGTGCGAGGGTGGCCATGCGGCGCCGGCACTCGTCGCAGCGGAGCAGGTGCGCCTCGAGCGAGGCGGCGGGGACGGGCGCAGCGGTGCCGTCGGCCCACGCGCGCAGCGTCTCCTCGTCGGCGTGCCAGGTCTGCGTCACAGCAGGGCCTCCCTCAGCTCGGTGCGAGCGCGGCTCATCCGGCTCTTGACGGTGCCGCTCGGGATCCCGAGCAGCGCAGCGGCCTCGCGCGTGGTGAGGCCGTCGAGGACGGTCGCCTGGACGACCGCCTGCAGGTCGGGGGAGAGGCGCGCGAAGGCGAGGCCCACGTCGCTGTGCTCCACGCGCGCCAGCACCTCCTCCTCAGCGGACGTCGCCGGGTTGCTGCGCAGGTTTCGCAGGCGCTCGAGGACGTTGGCGCGGGGGCGGAGCTGGTGCAGAAGCGACCGCACGGCAATGCCCCAGAGCCACGCCGCGACGTCACCCTCGCCGCGCCATCCCTGCGGCTTGCGCCAGACGGCGAGGAACGTGTCCTGCACGGCCGTGTCGACCAGCGCACGGTCGGCGCACCGACGGGACAGGCGGGTCGCCAGCCACGGCTCGTGGCGCACGAACAGCTCGTGCAGCGCCCCGCGGTCGGACGCCCCCACGGCGTCGACCAGCTGCGCGTCGCTCCAGGCGGCGTACCCCTCCTCGGGGCTCCAGCCGTCGTGCACCTCTCCCATCACGTCTCCTTGTGGCAGCGACGCCCATGATCGGTTCACCCGGGTCGCCACGTCTTGCACCGGTCCAGACCGGCCGTGAACCGAACACGCGATCCGGAGCCACTCCTTCGTGGTGGGCCGTCCCGGTCCGCCGCCGTGCACCTCGGTGCACGCCAACCCGAGGAGGACCCAGATGTACCGGAAGAGAGCAGGATTGGCAGCGGCAACCGTGCTGGTCGCGGTGCCGGCTGCGGCGATGGCGGCGGGCGTCGTGGTCGACCACGGCCACGGCCCCACGGTCGTGCACGACACGGCGTACGACGGGATCAAGACGCAGGTTCACGCGTGGTCGAGCGAGGGGACCACTCGCGTCCGCCTCATGGTGACCGGGCTGCCGGCCGGGCGGACGTTCGGCGCGCACGTGCACACGGGCACCTGCGGGGCGGACCCGCTCGCCTCAGGAGGTCACTACCAGCACTCCATCGACCCGAGCGTGCCGCTGGCAGAGCGGGAGGTCTGGCTCGACGTGACGTCCGACGCCAACGGTCGAGGGGTGGCCACCACGACGGTGCCGTGGGGCTTCGCTCCCGGCAGTGCCGGATCGGTCGTCATCCACGCCCTGCCGACCAACACCACCACCGGTGCAGCCGGCGCCCGCCTGGCCTGCACGAGCGTGGAGCTCGGCGGCTGACCTCCCGCATCCCGCCGACGCCGCCAGGTCGGCGGGAAGTGCGCGACGGATGTCCTTTCCGCCCATTGTCCCGATCGCCGGGACTGGTTGGATGACGGCCATGAGCATCACGCCCGACACCAAGGACTGGACCTGGGTCCTGGAGCGGCCCTGCCCGGAGTGCGGCTTCGAGTCGGCCGCGCACGACGTGTCCGACCTCCCGGGGCTGCTCGAGCACACCGCGGCTACGTGGGCCCAGGTGCTGGGTCGAGGGGACGTCGCGGAGCGTCCCGAGCCGGGCGTGTGGTCGGCCCTGGAGTACGCCTGCCACGTCCGCGACGTGCACGTCCTGTTCGCCGAGCGCGTACGGCTGATGCTGGACGAGGACGGCCCCACGTTCGCCAACTGGGACCAGGACGCCACGGCCGTCGAGCGCGACTACGGCAGCCAGGACCCCGAGGTGGTCGCGGCAGAACTGGTCGAGGGAGCCCGAGCGGTGGCGGCGCTCTACGCGACGGTCACCGAGTCCACCCGGGAGCGGCGCGGGCTGCGGTCCAACGGCGACGAGTTCACCGTGGAGAGCCTCGGTCGCTACCACCTGCACGACGTGGTGCACCACCTGCACGACGTGGGGGCGCACGCCGGGTGAGGGAGACGATCGAGGCCTACGACCGTGACGCGGCGGCGTACGCCGCCCGCACGGTGGCGGTGCCCGACTCGGTGCGCGCCGACCTGGAGCACCTCGCCACGCGGCTCGGGTCCGGTGCGCGCGTCCTCGAGATCGGCTCCGGCGGTGGTCGCGACGCCCTGCTGATGGAGGAGCTCGGGCTGGCGGTGCGGCGTACCGACATCACCCCCGGCTTCGTCGACCTGCTGCGCGGGCAGGGCCATGACTGCGACCTGCTCGACCCGCTCGTCGACGACCTCGCCTCGGCAGACGGCCCGTACGACGCCGTGTGGGCCAACGCCTCGCTGCTCCACGTCGACCGGCGCGACCTGTCGACGGTGCTCTCCCGGCTCGCCCACGTCACCCGACCCGGCGGCCTGCTCCGGGCCTCGTTCAAGGATGGCGACGGCGCGGGCTGGTCCGTCCACGGGACGATCAGCGGCCGGCGGCACTTCACCTACTGGCGGGCGCCGGACCTCGAGGTCGCCGCGGCGGGCTCGGGCTGGAGCGACATCGTGGTCCGCCGGGGCCTCGAGGGCGAACGGGGGGAGACCTGGCTCGGGCTGTCGGCGATCCGTGATGGGGTGTCGTCATGAGGCACACGGAGTTCTGGGCGCGGCTCGACGAGGTCCTCGGGCGGGCCTACTCGCGCACCTGGGCCGAGCTGACGATCGTGCGCGACCTCGACGGCCGGACCACCCGGGAGGCGCTCGACGCCGGCGTGCCGCCCAAGCAGGTGTGGGCGGCCGTGCGCCGCCAGCTCGAGCTGCCGGACAGCGAGCGATGACCACGA
>DATIAJ010000089.1:0-3315 GCA_035458105.1 Nocardioides sp.
CGTCGCGGGAGTGCTCGCCGTCCTGCGCCCGGGCTCCGGGCCGCTGGACCTCCTACCTGCCCTGGTCGCCGCCGCTGTCGGTGCCACCGCGCTGTGGTGGCTGCACCGCATCGACGGCCGGGGCCACGCGGAGCCGTCGCCGGGGGTCGACGGTCCGACACGACGCGGGGTCGTGCTGGCCGCCGGGGGCCTCGCCCTGGCCGCGGCCGCCATGGGGGCCGCCGGTCGCTGGGTGACGTCGTACCGCCTCGGCGGGACCGACGTGGCCCTGCCGGTCGCCACCGACCCCGCGTCGTCCTTCCCCACCGGCCTCGAGGAGACGTACGACGGCATCACCCCGCTGCGGACGCCGACCGAGGAGTTCTACCGCGTCGACACCCGCTTGACGCTACCGACCGTCGACGTGGAGTCGTGGACGCTGACCATCGACGGCGACGTCGAGCAGGAGGTCACGCTGACCTTCGACGACCTCGCCGCGATGGACACCGTCGAGCGCGACATCACGCTCACGTGCGTCTCCAACGAGGTCGGTGGACCGTACGTCGGCGGCGCCCGCTGGCTCGGCGTACCCCTCGCAGCCGTGCTCGACCGCGCCGGCATCGACTCGACGAAGGCCGACCAGATCCTGTCGACGGACGTGGACGGGATGACCATCTCGACGCCGCTCGACGTGGCCCTCGACGGTCGCGACGCGATGATCGCGATCGGGATGAACGGCGGACCGCTGCCGCGTGCGAACGGCTTCCCCGCGCGGATGGTCGTCCCGGGTCTCTACGGCTTCGTCAGCGCGTGCAAGTGGATCACCCGCATGACCCTGACGACGTACGACGCCGAGCAGGCCTACTGGACCGAGCGCGACTGGGCCGTGGACGCCCCGATCAAGCTCTCCAGCCGCGTCGACACCCCCAAGCCGCTGTCGGAGACCGACGCCGGCACCGTGGTGGTCGGCGGCATCGCGTGGGCCCAGGGCGTCGGCATCGACAAGGTCGAGGTACGCGTCGACGGCGGCGCCTGGCAGCCAGCCGAGCTCGGTCCGCAGGTGAACGACGACTACTGGCGACAGTGGTTCTACGAGTGGGACGCCGAGCCCGGCCGGCACCTCATCGCCTGTCGCGCCACCAACAAGGACGGCGACGTGCAGACCGACGTCCGGATGCGGCCGTTCCCCGAGGGCTCGAGCGGGCTGCAGGAGATCTCGGTCCTCATCTCCTGACGGCGCCGCGCTCGCCCACCCCTCCACCGCCCGGCGGCCCCGTTCCCGACCTTGTCCAAGGATTGTCCAAAGTTTTTCCCGAACCACCCATCCGCCCAGCGGACGGCCCCGAACACCTCCCGACAGCGGGCCTCCGGGCCCACCGATTGGCTCCAACCGAAAGGCAAATGCCATGAACACCAAGCTCCGCACCCGCTCGATGGGCCTCGCCGCCCTCGCCCTGACCGCGTCGATGGGCCTGGCTGCCTGTGGCAACGAGAGCGACACCGAGAACGCCGCCGAGTCCACCACGTCCGAGGCCCCCATGGAGTCCGAGACCTCGGAGTCCGAGGAGCCGATGGAGTCCGAGGAGCCGATGGCTGCCGACGCTCCCTTCGGTCCCGGCTGTGCCGGCGTCCCCACCTCCGGTGAGGGCTCCGTCGAGGGCATGGCCGACGACCCGGTCGCCACTGCCGCCTCCAACAACCCGCTCCTCAAGACGCTGGTCGCCGCGGTCACCGAGGCCGACCTCGTCGACACGCTCAACTCGGCCGAGGCGCTCACCGTGTTCGCCCCGACCGACGACGCGTTCGCCGCGATCCCGAAGAAGGACCTCAACGCGCTGCTCGCCGACAAGGAGCAGCTGACCACCGTCCTGACGCACCACGTCGTGGGCGAGCAGATCGCCCCCGAGGACCTCGCGGGTGAGCACGAGACCCTGGCCGGCGACATGCTGACCGTCGAGGGCGAGGGCGAGGAGTTCACGATCGGTGAGGCCAGCGTCGTCTGCGGCAACGTGCAGACCGCCAACGCCACCGTTTACGTGGTCGACCAGGTCCTGATGCCGCAGATGTGAGCGTCCCCTGACGATCACTAGGCAAGGATGACGACGTGGACCACGTGAGGCCCGTACCGGACGGGGCGCCTGAGGGCGCCCCGTCCGGGGGCGACGCAGCAAGGGGCGACGCAGCCCGACTCGCCGACCTGCTCCGGCAGGCGGCCCTGGGTGACGAGAGCGCCTTCGCCGAGTTCTACGACGCGACGTCGGCCCGGGCCTACGGCCTGGCGCTGCGCGTGGTCCGCAACCCGGCACACGCCGAGGAGGTCACCCAGGAGGCCTACCTCGACGCGTGGCGGTCCAGCACGAGGTACGACGCCGCGCGCGGCAGCGCCGTCGGCTGGCTGATGACGATCGTGCACCGCAAGGCCGTGGACCGGGTCCGCTCGGTCGAGGCCGCCACGTCTCGCGACGAGACCTGGAACCGGGAGGCGGCCCCGACCGATCACGACCAGACCGCGGAGGCAGCACACGCCTCACTCGACGCCGCTCGGGTGCGCGGCGCGGTCGCCACACTGACCGACGTTCAGCGCCAGGCCGTCGAGCTCACCTACTTCGGCGGCTACACGCACACCGAGGTCGCCACCTTGCTGGACGTCCCGCTGGGGACGGCCAAGACCCGAATACGCGACGGACTGATCCGCCTGCGAGACCTGATGGGAGTTGCCTCATGAGCGAGTTCGACGTCCACAAGCTCACGGGCGCCTACGCGATGGACGCGCTCGACGAGCTCGAGCGTGCCCGGTTCGAGCAGCACCTCGCCCAGTGCGAGGACTGCCGTGCCGAGGTCGCCGAGCTGCGCGAGACCGCGGCCCTGCTCGCCGAGACCACCGCCGTCGCACCCCCTGCGTCGCTGCGCGACTCGGTCCTCTCCGGCATCTCCCAGGTCCGCCCGCTCGCCCCGGAGGTGCCCACCTCCCCAGCTCGCCCCGCCGCACGCCCCGCCGCTCGGGGGCGGGCCTGGGTGCCCTTTCTGGTCGCGGCGGCGCTCGCGCTCATCGTCGGCGTCGGCGCCCTGGTGATGCAGCCGTGGGCACCCTCCGACGACGTCAAGCGCCTCACCGCGGCCGAGCAGGTCCTGCAGGCACCCGACGCCGAGGAGGTGTTCGTCGACCTCGGCGAGGCCGGGCGCGCCACCGTCGTACGCTCGAAGTCCCAGGACCGGGCCGTCATCACCACCGAGGACATGGTCTCGGCGCCCTCGGGCAAGGACTACGAGCTGTGGTTCATCGAGGGGGACGAGTTCGTCTCTGCAGGACTGATGCCGGACGAGCCCGACCAGACG
>DATIAJ010000090.1:0-4243 GCA_035458105.1 Nocardioides sp.
CCCAGGCCTGGATCGCCTCCGGCCGCGCGGTGGGGGTGGGTCTGTGATGACCGACCTGACCGTCCTCGTGATCGACACGCCGACCCTCGGCGACCGCAGCTACCTCGTGCACGACGGCGAGGTCGCCTTCGTGGTCGACCCCCAGCGCGACATCGACCGCGTGCTGACCCTCCTCGACGAGCACGGCGTACGCCTCACGCACGTCTTCGAGACCCACATCCACAACGACTACGTCACCGGCGGCCTCGCCCTCGCGGAGCGCACCGGTGCCCAGTACCTCGTCAACGGCGAGGACGACGTGTCCTTCGTCCGCACCCCCGTGGCGGACGGGCAGGTCGTCGAGGTGGGTGGACGGATGCGCGTCACCGCGCTGGCGACCCCCGGCCACACGTTCACCCACCTCTCCTACCTCCTCGTGGACACGGCCGCCGAGGGCGACCAGCACGTCGGCGTGTTCTCCGGCGGGTCGCTGCTCTACGGCGCGACCGGACGCCCCGACCTCCTCGGGCCGGAGCACACCCACGCGCTCGTGCACCACCAGCACGCGTCGGCCCACCGGCTCGCCGAGCTGCTGCCCGACGAGGCGGAGGTCTACCCCACACACGGCTTCGGCTCCTTCTGCTCCGCCACCCAGTCCGACGCCACGTCGTCGACCATCGGCCGGGAGAAGCAGGCCAACCCCGTCCTCACCCAGGACGAGCAGACCTACGTCGACGAGCTGCTGGCCGGTCTCGGCCCGTGGCCGGCCTACTACGCGCACATGGCCCCGGCCAACGCCGCCGGCCCCTCCGAGCCCGACCTGTCGCCTCCGGCCGTGGCTGACGCGACCGAGCTGCGGCGGCGCATCGAGGCCGGGGAGTGGGTCGTCGACCTGCGCAACCGCACGGCCTTCGCCGCCGGGCACGCGCCCGGCACGCTGAACTTCGGCCTCGACGGCGGCTTCGCGACCTACCTCGGCTGGCTCGTCGCCTGGGGCACGCCGATCACGCTCCTCGGTGAGACCGCCGAGGACGTCGCCGAGGCCCAGCGCGAGCTGGTCCGCATCGGCATCGACCGCCCCGCCGCCCACGCCACCGGCAAGCCCGAGGACTGGAGCGACCGCGAGCTCAGCTCGTTCGCGACCGCGACCTTCGCCGAGCTCGCCCAGGTGCGCCACCACCGCGAGGTCGTGGTCCTCGACGTACGCCGCGCGGACGAGCACGACGCCGCGCGCATCGACGGCGCCGTCAACATCCCGCTCCACGAGCTGTGGGACCGCATCGAGGAGGTGCCCGCGGGCGAGGTGTGGGTGCACTGCGCCGGCGGTTACCGCGCGTCGGTCGCCGCCTCCATGCTCGACGCCGCCGGTCGCCCCCTCGTGGCGATCGACGACTCCTTCGACAACGCCGAGCAGGTGGGCCTCCACCTCGTGGGGCCCGACGCGTGATCGAGCTCCTCCTCGCCGTCGTCGCCGGCGCGCTCATCGGGCTCAGCCTGGGCGCGCTCGGCGGCGGCGGTTCCATCCTGGCCGTCCCCGTGCTCCTCGCGCTCGGCCAGTCCCCCGCGCAGGCGACCACCGGTTCGCTGGTCGTCGTCGGCGTGACGTCCCTCGCGGGGGCCGTCACCGCCCGACGGGCCGGCAACGTGCTGCTGGCCCGGGGCATCGCCTTCGGGACGGTCGCGATCGGCGGCGCCGTCGCGGGTGCGCACCTGTCGTCCGCGGTCCCCGAGCCGGTGCTCCTGGCCGCCTTCTCCGCCCTGATGCTGCTGGTCGCGGTGCTGATGGCGGTCCGGCTGCTCCGCAGCCGACGGCGGTCCCGGGCCGGGGACACGGCACCGGCCGAACGACCGCAGCTCGACGACCCGATCATCACCTTCAGCCCCACCTTCATGTGCCAGTGCCCGCGCGCCCTGAAGGTGCTCGTCACGGCGACCGCGGTGGGGCTGCTCACCGGCTTCCTCGGCGTGGGCGGCGGCTTCCTCGTCGTACCCGCCCTCGTCCTCGCGCTCGCGCTGCCGATGCGCTACGCCGCGGGCACCTCCCTGGTCGTCATCACCATCACCAGCGCCGCCGCCCTCGCCGCACGAGCAGGCGTCGGCGTCGCGCCGGACTGGCGTCTCGTCGCCGCCCTCACGGTCACCGCCGTGGCCGGCTCCGTCGTCGGCGCCCGCCTGGCCGCACGCACCGACACCACCCGGTTGTCCGCGGCCTTCACCGGGCTCGTCCTCGCGGTGGCGGCGTACGTCGCCGTGCAGGCGCTGCCCGCCCTCGTCTGATCCCGTTCCCGATCCCCCGAACTCCGACAGGAGCACTCCCCCATGACGTCGACGGCCACCCGCCGCCACGCTGCCCCCTCCCCCCGTCGCAACACCCGTCACGAGGACGACCTCGGCTACCGTCCCGGCCCGCTGGGCCGCCTGGGCGTGTGGGTCACCCACCACCGCCGCCTGACCGCTGCCATCTGGGTCCTCCTCGTCATCGGCCTCGGGGTCTTCGCCCCCAAGGTCGAGGCCAACCTGTCCGGCGCCGGCTGGCAGGCCGACGGCTCGGAGTCGGTGGCCGTGCGCGAGCTGGCCACCGAGAGCTTCGGCGGCAACGCCAGCTCCGCGATCCAGGTCGTCGTGCACAGCACCGACGGCCCGGTCGCTGACGGTCGCGGCGGCGACGTGCTCGACGAGGTCACCGCCGTCCTCGAGGCCGAGCCGCGCATCGCCGACGTCATCGCCCCGCAGCCCGGCGCCACCCTCAGCCAGGACGGCAGCACCGCCGTCGTCCTCGCGGGCGCAGGGGCCGACCCCAACGAGATGGTCCGGGTCGCCGACGACCTCAAGGGCGAGCTCGAGGCCCTGTCGGGCGACGGCGTCGAGGTCAACCCGACCGGCGCCTCGCTGCTGTGGTCGGACTTCAACGAGGCCAACCTCGAGGCGATGCTGAAGTCGGAGATGCTCTCGTGGCCGGTGACGCTGGCCATCCTGGTGCTCGCCTTCGGCGCCCTCGTCGCCGCCGGGCTCCCGCTCATCCTCACCCTCGCTGGGCTCGTCGCCTCGGCCGGCTCGCTGGTGCTCATCAACGAGCTCGTGCCCGTCTCCATCTGGGCGATGAACTTCGCGATGATGTTCGCCCTCGCGCTCGGCATCGACTACGCCCTGTTCCTCGTGGTCCGCTTCCGCGCGGCACGGATGGGCCACCACGAGACCCCGCGCCAGGCCGTCGCCGAGACGATGGACACCGCCGGCAAGGCGGTCCTGCTCTCCGGCATCACCGTGCTCGTGTCGCTCTCGGCGGTGATGCTCGTGCCCTCGCCCTCCTTCCGGTCGATGGCCGGCGGCATCATGCTCGCGGTGACCTTCGTGCTGGCCGCGACGCTCACGCTGCTGCCCCTTGTCCTGTTCTCGCTCGACCACCGGATCAACAAGCTGGCACTGAAGTGGGTCCACACCGGCGAGCACCGCTCCCCGAGGTTCGCCGCGTGGGGCGAGCGCCTCTGGAAGCGCCCAGTCGCCTTCGGCCTCGCCTCCCTCGTCGTGCTGCTCGCGCTCGCGGCGCCGGTCCTCGGCCTGCGGACCGCGATGCCGTCCATCCAGGTGCTGCCCGAGGAGGCCAGCGCGCGCGTCGGCTACGACCGCGTGCAGGAGGCCTTCGGTGAGGGCGCCCCGGGCACGCTGCAGGTCATCGCCGACGAGGCCGACGCCACAGCGACGTACGACGCCCTGGTGGCCGACCGCGGCATCGCGGGCGCCATGCCGGCCATGCCCGCGGCCGACGACAGCGAGACCGTGCTGATCTCCGCCGTGCCGACGGTCGACCCGTCCGACCCCGCGCTGGGCGAGACCGTCGAGCGGCTGCGCGCCGACCTGCCGTCCTCGGCCCTCGTCGGCGGTGCCGCGGTGGAGAACCTCGATCTCAAGGCCCAGCTCGACGAGTCGACACCGCTGGTCATCGGCGTGGTGCTCGGACTCGGGTTCCTGCTCCTCCTCGTCGCCCTCCAGGCCCCGCTGATCTCCCTGCTCGGCACCCTCGCCAGCCTGCTGTCGACGGCCGCTGCCTTCGGTGTGGCCAGGCTCGTCTTCCAGGAGGGCATCGGTGCCGACCTGCTCGGCTTCGAGTCACAGGGCTTCCTCGACGCGTGGGCGCCGGTGTTCTTCTTCGCGATGATCTTCGCGATCGCCATGGACTACACCGTGTTCCTGCTCGCCTCCGCCAAGGAGCACTACGAGAAGTCCGGGGACCCGCGCGAGGCCATGGTCGGCTCGCTGGCCCACT
>DATIAJ010000091.1:0-8236 GCA_035458105.1 Nocardioides sp.
CGTCCAGGCGGCCACGTGGGCAGCCACCTGGTCGGGGTCGACGCCGAAGCTCCGGGTGCCGATGACCGGGTTGTCGGGGTTGCTGTTGACGTCGGCGTCGGGCGCGAGGTCGAGGGTCACGCCCACCGCGGCCAGCTCGTGGCCCACCCAGCGACCGACCGCCTCCGTGAGCTCGAGGTCGCCCACCGCGCCGAGGGCCGCGGCGCCGAGCACCGGGCTCGGCTCGCGGGTGTGCAGCCGGCTGACGTCGCCGCCCTCCTCGTCCACCGCGATCACCGCACCGGGGTTGGCGGCGCGGATCTCGGCGCTCAGCGCGGCGAGGGCGGCGGGCCCGGCCGCGGTGTTGGAGCCGAAGTAGCAGACCCCGCCGAGGCCGTCCTCGAGCAGCGCGCGGTAGGCGTCGGGCAACGTCGTACCCGTGAAGCCGGGCAGCAGCACGCGCAGGGCCAGCGTGCGTACGTCGTCCATCGTCCTCACCCCTTCACGGCGCCGGAGGTGAGTCCGCTGACCATCCGGCCCTGGACGACGAGGAAGAAGATGATGACGGGCACCGCGATGAGGGTGGAGCCGGCCATGATGCCGCCCCAGTCGGTGCCGCGGTTGACGTCGGTGAACGTCGAGAGCCACAGCGGCAGCGTGCGCCGGTCCTCACGCGTCATCACCACGAGCGCGAGGGTGAACTCGTTCCACGCCTGGATGAAGCCGAAGACGCCGGTGGCGACGAGGCCGGGGGCGAGCAGCGGCAGCGTGACGCGGAAGAACGCCTGGGGACGCGAGCACCCGTCCATCATCGCGGCCTCCTCGAGCTCGTAGGGCACGCCGGCGACGAAGCCGCGCAGGGTCCAGATCGTGAAGGGCAGCACGCTGGCGACGTAGACCAGGGTGAGCCCGGCGACGGTGTTGAGCAGCTCCATCGTCTCGAGCATCTTGTACTGGCTGATGAACAGCCCCTCCACCGGGATCATCTGGATCACCAGCAGCGTGACG
This sequence comes from Nocardioides sp., assembly GCA_035458105.1. Taxonomy (GTDB): domain Bacteria; phylum Actinomycetota; class Actinomycetes; order Propionibacteriales; family Nocardioidaceae; genus Nocardioides. The sequence continues at coordinate 988 of DATIAJ010000091.1, forward strand.
ATGAAGGACAGCCGGCCGCGGAAGCGGAACCGGCTCACCGCGACCGCGGCGACGAAGGCGAAGAGCAGCGCCACGGTGATCGTCAGGCCGGTGACCGTGAGGCTGACCCGGAGGGCGTCGAGGAACTGGTCGGTGGCGAAGACGGTGCGGTAGTTGTCGAGGTCGCCGCCGAAGGGGACCCAGGTGGGCGTGGGGCTGCGGATCTCGTTGCGGGCGAGGAACGAGCTGTTGACCATCCAGTAGACGGGGAACGCCGCGAGCAGGAAGGCGAGGACGCCGACGCTGTTGGCCGTGACGCGCAGCGCGCGTCGGGTCGGACGGCTCATGTCTCTCCCTCCTGCCGGAGCATGGCGCGGACGTAGGGCGCGGTCAGCACGACGGTGAGGGCGAGCATGAAGATCGCCACCGCCGCGGACAGGCCGAACTCGCCGCCACCGATGCCGAGGCGGTAGATGTAGGTGCCGAGCAGGTTGGTGTCGCGGGCGCTGCCGCCGGCCTCCTGGAGGATGTAGATCTGCGTGAACACGCGCAGGTCCCAGATGACCTGGAGCAGGCCGACGACGAGCAGCACCGGCCGGATGGTGGGCAGCACGACGTGGCGGAAGCGCGACCCGGCACCCGCGCCGTCGATCTCGGCGGCCTCGACGAGCTCCTCGGGCAGCTGCGTGAGTGCGGCGTAGACCGTGAAGGCGACGAACGGGACGCTCATCCACACCACGACCACGGTGGCGACGAAGAAGAACGACAGCGGCCGCAGCAGCCACCCGTGTCCCTCGAAGTCGAGCCCGAGGCCGGTCAGGACGTGGTTCACGACGCCGTACTGGGTGTCGAAGAGCCACTGCCACACGGTGAGCGAGGCGACGACGGGCATCGCCCAGGCGAGCAGCAGCCCGGTCTGCACGAGCAGGCGTACGCCGCGCGACATGTGCCGCATCAGCAGCGCGAGGCCCACGCCGATGGCCATCGTGAGCGCCGCGTTGACGAGGCAGAAGGCGATGGAGCGTGCGGTGACCCGCCAGAGGTAGCCGTCGGTGACGAGCTGGCGGTAGTTGTCCAGGCCGATCCACTCCGGCGGCCGGCCGAACTGCTGGGCGAGGCCGAAGTCCTGGAAGGAGAGGACGACCTGGCGCACCAGGGGGTAGCCCAGCGCCAGTGCGAGGGCGAGCACCGCGGGGACGAGAAGGGCGTACGGCAACGGGCTGGTGCGCCTGCGCCGGGCGGCGCGGATGCCGACGTCGCTCGCGGTGTCGTCGATGGTCCGGTCCATGGTGTCGCTCATCGTCCCTCCTCTCCGATGCCGGGTGCGATGGTGGCGCGGGCGTGCAGCGGTGGGGGCAGCGGCTGGCGCCGCCCCCACCGGTGATCCGGGTGGTCAGCCGTTGAGCTGGCTGTCCATCTGCTCGTCGGTCTTCGCGGCCAGCTCCTCCACGTCACCGCCCTGGGCGATGCCGCTGAAGAGGTCCTCCAGGGCGCGCGAGCCCTCGACCGTGGCCCACCCGGGCGCGGCCGGGGTGAGCTTGGCGTTGGACGCGGCCGCCACGGTCGCCTCGGCGTACTCGTCGTCGCCGAGCAGCGGGGCCAGTGACGTGAGGGCGGGCGTCAGGCCGGCCTCGGCCATCAGCGTCTGGTAGTCCTCGCTCAGCATGAGCGCGACCGCCTCCTGGGCGAGGTCCTGGTTGGCCGACTTGGCTGCGATGGCGATGTCGGAGCCGCCGAGCAGCACCGGTGCGGGGTCGCCGTCGGGACCGGGCAGCGCGAAGACGCCGACCTGCTTGGCGTGTCCGTCGGGGCAGCCGGTCTCGGGGTCGTCGAGGAGTCCCTTCACCCAGCCGGGCGTCGACATCATCCCGACCTCGCCCGCACAGAACGGCGTCCACGGGTCAGCCTCGTTGCCGTCCTTGGGCGCTCCGGACGCCTCGGTGAAGAGCTGCTGCGCCATCTCGAGGCCGGCCACCGACTCGGGCGAGGACATCGAGCCGGTCCACTCGCCGCCGTCCTCGACGGCGAGGTCGCCGCCGGCGGACCAGATGAAGGCGGCGCCGTTGCGCCAGTCCTGGCCGGGGAACCAGAAGCCCGAGAAGTTCGCCGGCTTGGGGTTGTCCTTCTTGAGGGTGATCGCGGCGTCGACGAACTCGTCGAGCGTCGTGGGCACCTCGAGGCCGGCCTTCTCGAAGAGGTCCTTGCGGTAGAAGATGTACTTCGAGCCGGCGTAGTAGGGCACGGCGTACGTCTCCCCGTCGACCGTGGCGCCCTCGACGAAGCCGGGCAGCAGGTCGTCGCCGCCGAGGTCGTCGAGCTCGTCGGTGAGCGGGGCGAAGGCGCCCGCGGACGTGAAGGTCGGCGCCTGCGTGTTGCCGATCTCGACCACGTCCGGGGTCTCGGACTCGCTGGAGAGCGCGGTGGTGAGCTTCTCGACGAGGCCGTCCCACTCCTGCTGCTCGATGGTCAGCGTGGACCCCGGGTTCTGCTCCTCGAAGGTCGTCTTCAGCCAGTCGCGGGCCTCCTGCGGAGTGTCCGTGCCGTTGAGCCAGACGCGGATGTCGGCCGACTCGGCGCCGCCGCCGTCGGTCGACGAGCCCTCGTCGTCGCTGCCGCACGCGGCGAGCGTCGTCAGCGCGAGCGCGGCGACCGCCACCCCGGTCCATGACTTCTTGATGCGCACCACAGTTGTCCTTCCGTCGATCTCTTCAGGTGGGTTGGAGGCGCTCACGAGACGCCCAGCTCCCCGGCGAGCACGAGCACGGCCGCTCCCACGACCACGACGTCCTCGCCGAGCTTGGAGGTGCGGACGGCGAGCCCTGTCGAGCTGATCGGCATCGTCCGCTCGCGGATGGTCCGGTCCGCCGCGTCGAGCAGCGGTCCGTCGAGCAGCTCCGCGGGGCCGCTCAGCACGATCTCGTGGAGGTTGAGGGCGGCGACCACCGGCGCCAGCACCTCGCCGAGCCGGGTCCCGACCTCTGCGAGCACGGCCGGGCCGTCCGCCCCGGGCTCCGCCACGCGGCGTCGCAGCCGGGGTGCGGCCAGCAGGGTCTCGAGACAGCCGGTGCGCGAGCATGCGCACCGCTCCCCCGCGGGGTCGACCACGACGTGACCGATCTCGCCCGCGGCGCCGAGGTGGCCGTGGAGCAGCGAGCCGCCGAGGACGAGGCCGGCACCCACACCGGTGCCGACCCGCAGCACCATGAGGCCGCCGTCGCCGGACTCACCGAACGTGTGCTCGCCCAGGACGGCGGTGTTGGCGTCGTTGGCGACGAAGACCGGCACGCGCAGCGCCTCCGCGAGCCGGGCGGCGAGGGGCGTGTCGGTCCAGGCGAGGTTGGGCGCGTCGACGACCGTGCCGGCGGCGTCGACGACCCCCGGGCTGCCGACACCGACACCGAGGACCGGCCGATCGGTCATCGTCATCAGCTCCGCGGCGAGCCCCAGCACGAGCTCGACCGCCTGCTCACCCTCCGCGCCGTCGACGTGCACCTCGTGCCGCGCCTGGACGGTGCCGGCGAGGTTGACCACCGCGCCGGACATGCGGTCGGTCTCCGACAGGTCGAGGCCGATGATGTGGTGCGAGTCGGGAGCCAGCCCGACGAGCGTCGGCGGCTTGCCGACCCGGGTCTCGGCGGGCGCGCCCAGCTCGGCCAGGAAGCCCTCGGCGAGCATCTCCCCCACCAGGTCCGACACGGTCACCCGGGTCAGGCCGCTCGACCGGGCCAGGTCCGCACGGCTCGCGGGGCCCTCGCGGAAGAGCTGCTGGAGCAGCAGCGAGCGGTGGTGGCGGCGGGCGTCCTCCTGGAGCAGCTTGCCCCGGGGACGGAGTGGTCGGCCCACTGGCGTGTGCGGTGTCACATTAGTTAGTTCAGCGCACTTACATATCCTCCGTCAAGTACTCCCTCCGATTTCATCGATGCCGGTCCAGTCCACCGAGCGGTGGTCCAGCCGCATTCGCCCGGCCGAGAACGTGGGTGGGCCACCGCTCGTGGGCGCGTCGTCGTACGCCACGCCGGCAGCGGTGGTCCAGCGACATTCCGCCGGCGCAGAAGGTGGGTGGACCACCGCTCGGGCAGGCGGGCGGGCGGGCGCGGGAGCTCAGGCGAGGAGGGCGGCCGGGTTGTCCCAGCACACGGCGCGCAGCCAGTCCTCCCCCAGGCCCAGCCGCTCGAGCGCCTCGAGCTGGACGACGTAGGGGTAGGGGATGTTGGGGAAGTCGCTGCCGAGGTGGACGTGTCCGGCCAGCCCGAGGTCGCGCAGCCGGGGCAGCAGGTCGGCCGGGTAGGCCCCGCCCATCGTCTCGAAGAACGGCGTGAAGGCCATCGTGGTGTCGAGCGCGACCCGGTCGTACGACTCCGCCAGCGCGAGGAACTCGGCGTACTCGGGGGCACCGGCGTGCGCGATCACCAGCCGCAGCCGCGGGTGCCTGGCCAGCAGGTCGGCGACCGGCCCGGGGCCGGTGTGCTCGGTGGCGACGGGGCCGCTGCCTGCGTGGAGCACCACGGGCGTCCCGGCGTCCGCGACGGTGCCCCACGCCTCGTCGAGCAGCGGGTCGGTGACGTCGAAGGCGCCGACCTGGACGTGCACCTTCCAGACCTCGACCGGGCGGGACGCGGACGTGCGGGAGGCGACGTACGCCGTCACGCCGGGCTCGGGGAAGAACGTGCCGCACACCGCGGCCTCGGACACCCGCTCCGCGAAGCCGGCGGCCCAGTCGTTGAGGAACTCGGCCATGTCGTGCCGGTGCGCGTAGGGCAGCGCGGTGAAGCGTCGTACGCCGAAGGAGCGGAGGACGTCCACGAGCGCGTCGTCCTCGCCGCGGTAGTGCAGCGGCCATGGCCGCCCGATGAGCGGGCCGGCGGCGTCGAACTGCGCGCGCACCTTGGCCATCACCCGCGGCGGCAGGAAGTGGGTGTGCAGGTCCATCAGGCCGGGCAGGCCGAGGGCCCGCGCGAAGGCGACGGGGGTCAACCCGCCCTCAGTCCCGGTCTCAATCTCGGTGGCCCTTGAGCCGCCGCTGGACGGCCTCGACCTTCTCGCGGTTGGCCGTGCGCTCGGCGAGCGTGTGGCGCTTGTCGTAGGACTTCTTGCCCTTCGCGAGGGCGATCTCGACCTTGGCGCGACCGTCCTTGAAGTAGAGCGACAGCGGCACGATCGTGTAGCCCTTGTCGGTGATCTTGCGCTCGATCTTGTCGATCTCGGAGCGGTTGAGCAGGAGCTTGCGCCGCCGACGGGCGGAGTGGTTGGTCCAGGTGCCCTGGCTGTACTCCGGGATGTGCACCCCGAGCAGCCACGCCTCGCCGTTGTCGATCTCGGCGAAGCCGTCGACCAGCGACGCGCGCCCCTGGCGCAGCGACTTCACCTCGGTCCCCATGAGGACGAGCCCGGCCTCCCAGGTGTCCTCGATGTGGTAGTCGTGGCGCGCCTTCTTGTTCTGCGCGACCATCTTCTGGCCCTGCTCCTTCGCCATGGGTCCATCCTCCCAGAGCGTGTCCAACCGGTTGTCAGAGCCAGTTCATCGGGTCCACGGCCTGGCCGTTGGCCATCACCGTGAAGTGCAGGTGGCACCCGGTGGACCACCCGGTGCTGCCCTCGAAGCCGATGACCTGCCCCGTCTCGACCTGGGCGCCGACGCCGACGTTGTAACCGCTGGCGTGGTTGTAGATCGTGGCGACGCCCTTGCCGCCGAGGACGCCGTGGTCGATCACCAGCCGATGGCCGTAGACGCCGCTGTAGTAGGAGGACACGACCTTGCCGGGCGCCGCGGCGCGTAGCGGGGTGCCGCACCCGCCGCCGAAGTCGACGCCGTCGTGCAGGCCCCAGTAGTGGTAGATCGGGTGGGTGCGGAAGCCGAACGGCGAGGTGACGTAGCCCTCCACGGGGTAGGCGAGCAGGCCCGGGCTCGGTACGGACGCCTGCGACCGGGCGTTCGCGGCGGCCTGGGCGGCGCGCTGGCGGCGGAGGGCGGCGAGGGCGCGCTTGCGCAGCATCTCCTCGATCTGCTGCTGCTCCTTCTCGAGCTTGCGGAGCTTGGCGAGGTCCTTGGCGCGGGCCGCGCTCGCCCCCGCCCGGGCGTCGCGTCGCTCGATCACCAGGGAGACCACGGAGTCCTTGGCCGCCTGCTCCTCGGACTCGAGGGCCTGCATCAGCTCGAGGTGCTCGGCGGCGGCCTCCCGCTTGGTGGCGACGGCGTCGCGCGCTTCGGTGACCTGGTCCTGGCGCACCTCGAGGAGCACCTCGGCGGCCTTCAGCTCGTCGTACTCGCGTGCCTCCTGGCCGATGACGACGTCACGTACGCCGTCGCGGCGGGTGAGCTCCTCGGTCGAGTCGGCGTCGAGGAGGGACGAGAACGCGATCAGCTCGGGGTCGCCCTCGGCGTACATGTCGGTGACGGTGCGGGCGACCTTCGCACGCTGGGCGTCCCGGTCGACCTGGCCCTGCGCGAGGGCGGCCTCGGCGGCGGCGAGCTCGGCCTCGGCGGCCACCAGCTCGGCCTGCATCTGGGCGTCGCGCTCGCGGGCGACCTCCGCCTTGCCGCGAGCCGTGGCGAGGCGGGTCTTGGCGACGCCGAGCTGCTGCTGCGCGGCGTCGAGGCGCGCCGCGGCCTTGCGCAGCTGGGCGCTGGACTCGTCGAGGTCCTGGTGCGCGCCCTTGATCTCGCGCTCGACCTTGTTCTTCTTGTCCTTGAGGTCGTCGGCATGAGCGGCGGACACGCCCAGCGCCATGACGGCCACGAGTGCTGCGGCCAGGCGGCGATGAGCGGCACGGGGGAAGGTACGCACCGGGGGAAGCCTTTGCGTCGGGGAAGCGGGGAAGGGTGCCCCTCCCGACGTGGCGCCGAGCGAGACGCCTAGACGCTAACCCCCGGTGCTCAGACTTTGAGGTATTTGCGCGTCAACACGAGTGTCGGGAGCACGGTCAGCACCGGGCCGAGGATCGCGACCGCTCCGGCAGCGAGCCAGAACTCGTCCCAGCTGATCCAGGGGACGAACCTCAGGTTGTCCGAGAGGTCACCGATCGCGAAGCGCAGGAACGCCGCCAGGCCCCCGACGGCGAGGGCCACGCTGATGAGCGCGGTGACCAACGCCTCGAGGAGGAAGGGCAGCGCGATGTAGAGCGTGGAGGCACCCACGAGCCGCATGATGCCGATCTCCTTGCGGCGCGCGAAGGCAGCCAGACGGATCGTGTTGGCCACCAGAAGCAGCGCGGCCAGCACCAGCACGGCGGCGGTGCCGAGGGCGTACGTGCGCATCTTGGTGATCGTGGT
>DATIAJ010000092.1:0-2097 GCA_035458105.1 Nocardioides sp.
CAGGACGCCCACGACGAGCAGCGTGAGCCAGGTCCAGAGCGCGATGCGGCCCACGCGGCGCTTGCCCGACACCAGCTGCGCCGATCCCGGGAGGACGAGGGTCATCAGCATCAGCGTCACCGCGCGGCGGAACCGGACGCGTTGGGCGCGGTCCAGCGTGGTGAACCGCTGCTGGTGCGACCCGGAGGGCGGGGCGGACGGCATCGGGGGCCTCTCTCTGCTGGGGGAAGTCAGCCCGCCCAGTATCACCAGTCACACCCGTCCCAGCGGCCCCCGACGCGCCGTGGGCGGCAGGTCAGGGCACCGGGCCCTCCGTCACTCCTCGCGACCCCGGTCGATCTCGGTCTTGCGCGCCAGGCGGTGCGCGCGCCGGATCTCGGCCTCGCGCTGGCGTCGTACGTCGCCGGGCGTCTCGGTCTCCAGCGGCGGGACGGGGCGCGGGTGGCCCTCCTCGTCGATCGCGACGAAGACGAAGTAGGCGCTGGCGACGTGGACCGGCTCGTCGCTGGCGTTGCCCCACGGCTGGGCCTCGACGCGCACGCCGATCTCCATCGACGACCGTCCGGCCCAGTTGACCTGGGAGTAGGTCTTGATGATGTCGCCGACGTGGACGGGCGCGAGGAAGGTCATCTCGTCCATCGCCGCGGTGACGGCCGGTCCCCCGCTGTGCCGGTGGGCGACGGCGCCCGCGGTGGAGTCGGCGAGCTTCATGATCTCGCCGCCGTGCACGTTGCCCAGCAGGTTGGCCTCGCTCGAGTGCGCCATGATCCCCAGGCTCACCCGGCTGTACGACGTGGGGCGCGCCGTGCTGAGCTCGCTCATGGGCCGCACGGTAGCGTCTTCGCCCATGGCTGATCGTCCGCAGGGCTCCGGGGTGCCCGAGAAGGGAACACCCGAGTACGACTGGCTCTACGGGAGCCAGTCGAAGAACCCGCCGAGCGACGCCACGCAGCGCGTCGAGGCGCAGCGACCGGGGGCTCGAGCCGACGAGACCCGGGTGATGCCGGTGGCCCGCCGCGAGGCGCGCGGGTCGGGCGGGCAGCCGCCGGCCCCGACGCGTACGCCGGCCGCGGCCCCGCCGCCGCGCCCGAAGAAGCGCCGCTGGCGGCCCCGCTTCCGACTGGGACTGATCCCCCTGGTGCTGCTCCTGCTGCTGGTCTACCTCGTCGGCATCCCGCTCTACCACTGGACGACGATCGAGAAAGTCGACGCCGCACCCGAGGGAGACCGGCCGGCCGACCAGCCCGGCACCAACTACCTCATCGTCGGCTCCGACAAGGCCGACGACCTCACCGACGAGCAGCGCGAGGTGCTCGACACCCCCGAGCGCGGCGGCACCAACACGGACACGATCATCGTCCTGCACACCGGTTCCGGCGGGCGCACGATGATGTCGATCCCCCGCGACACGCTGGTCGAGGTCCCCGACGGTGGCACGCAGATGATCAACGCGGCCTTCGCGAGCGGTGGTGCGCCCCTGTTGGTCCAGCGGGTGGAGGCGCTGACCGGCATCCACATCGACCATTACGTCGAGCTCGGCTTCGGCAGCGTCATCAACACCGTCGACGCCTTCGGCGGGGTGGAGATCTGCCCCAAGCAGGACATGAAGGATCCGCGGGCTCGCCTCGACATCGAGAAGGGCTGCCAGGAGGTCGACGGGCTCACCGCCCTCGGCTACTCCCGCTCGCGCTACGTCACCGCGCTCAGCGATCTCGACCGCGTGGCCCGCCAGCGCGAGGTGATCAGCGCCCTCGGCGACGAGGCGATGACGCCCTGGACCTTCCTCAACCCGGTGCGCTACTGGCGGATCAACGACGCAGTGGCGGGGGCCATCCGCGTCGACGAGGAGATGGGTCCCGTCGACATGGGCCGCTTCGCCCTCGCCATGACGGGCGAGAGCAAGACGTGCACGATGCCCAACCTGCCGGCACCCAGCGACCCCAACCGGCTGATCGCCGATCCCGACCGGGCGCCGGCGCTGTTCAACGCGATCATCGAGGACTCCACGGTCCCGAAGAAGGCCTGCACGCCGACGGGCCGCGCCCGCCAGTAGGCGTCGATCGCGTCCTGCAGGTCGTGCCGGCTCGTGCGTCGAGC
>DATIAJ010000093.1:0-13683 GCA_035458105.1 Nocardioides sp.
GCCTCGATGCGGTCGTCGTCGAAGATCCGGCGCGCGCCGAAGCCGATCGTGTCGCCGTTGGCCTCGCGGATCGGCCACACCAGCCGACCCCGGAAGCGGTCGTAGTGGGAGCGACCGAGGGCGACGAGCCCCGCGGCGACCGACTCCTCGTCGCTGATCCGCCGACCGCGCAGGTGGCGCAGCAGCGCCTCGCCGTCACGCGGGGCGAAGCCCACCCCAAAGGTCGCGGCCGCGGCCTGGTCGAAGCCGCGCTCGTGGAGGAACTGCCGCGCGACGACGGCGTCTCGGCCGCCGAGCTGCTCGGCGTAGAACTCCTGGGCGACCTTGTGCGCCTCGATCAGTCGCCCCCGGGCCGGACCGCGCGGTCGCTGGGGCTCGTCGTCGCCGTCCTCGCGACGCAGCTGCACGCCGTACTTCTCCGCGAGCCGCTCGACGGCCTCGGTGAAGGTGAGGCCGTCGACCTTCATGAGGAAGGAGATGACGTCACCGCCCTCGCCGCAGCCGAAGCAGTGGAAGAACTGGCGGGCGGGGTTGACGTTGAACGACGGCGTCTTCTCGTCGTGGAACGGGCAGAGCCCCTTCAGCGACCCGCCGCCGGCACGCTTGAGCGTGACGTAGCCCGACACCACGTCGTCGATCCGCGCCTTCTCGCGCACCTCGGCGATGTCGTCGTCACGGATCCGGCCTGCCACGCCGGGGAGTCTACGGGCGCCCTCCCACGAGCAGCGCCGAGTCTCCACAACGGGCCCAGCCACCCCTTGGGGCGTGCGTCGCTGGTGCCCCGCGCGCCGGTCTGGGAAGGTCGAAACATGACTGCTCAGCACGGCGCTCCAGAGAGTCAGACCCAGAACCAGACCCTCGGCGCACTGGTCCACCAGCTCACCCAGCAGGTCCCCGAGCTCATCCGCTCGGAGATGCGGCTGGCACAGGCGGAGGTCGCCCAGAAGGGCAAGCGCGCGGGCGTGGGGATCGGCATGTTCAGCGTGGCCGGCCTGCTCGCCTTCTTCGCGTTCGGCTCCCTGGTCGCCACCGCCATCCTCGCCCTCGCGCTCGTCGTGGACGCCTGGCTGGCCGCCCTCGTGGTGGCTCTCGTCCTGCTCGCCGCCGCTGCGGTGGCGGGCCTGGTCGGCCGCAACAAGGTGGCCGAGGCCGGGCCACCGGCCCCGGAGCGGGCCATCGAGGGCCTCAAGGAGGACATCGCGACGGTGAAGGGAGACCACCATGGATGACCAGACGCGGGAGAAGACCCCCGAGGAGCTCGAGGCCGAGATCGCCCGCCAGCGCGAACAGCTGGCCGGCACGGTCGACCAGCTGGCCGCCAAGCTCGACGTGAAGTCGCAGGCCCAGCAGAAGGCGGCCTCGCTCAAGGATGCCGCCACGACCGATGACGGCAAGCCGCGCACCGAGGTGCTCGCCGCGGCCGGTTCCCTCGTGGCGATGGCCGTGGTGCTGCTGCTGTGGCGACACCGCCGCAACGGCTGACGCAGCGCTGGACGAACGATGAACGACCGCAGACCAACCCAGGGAAGGGAGACCCCATGAAGAAGCTCATGCTGCTCGTCGCCGGAGGTGTCGGCTACGTGCTCGGCACCCGTGCCGGACGGGAGCGCTACGAACAGATCAAGAAGGCGGCCACCCGCGTCAAGGAGGATCCGCGGGTCCAGGAGAAGGCGCACCAGGCCGCCGACCTCGCCAAGGACAAGGCCCCGGTGGTGAAGGACAAGGTGGCCTCGGCCGCCAGCACTGCCGCCGACAAGGTGACCCCGTCGGGCAACGGTGACCACCGCTCCGACCTGGAGGAGCAGCTGCACCCCGACAGCACGGCACGGCAGGACGACCCCTACCCGCAGGGCAACCTGCCGTAGGTCGTCAGCCGAGCCCGGCGTGCCGCGCGACGGCGCTGGCGTCGGTCAGTGACGCGACCTGGTCGATGACCACGCGTCGCCGACCGGCGTCGTCGCCTGCTCGCTCCCAGTCCTCGACGAACACGGGGTCGAGGCCGTCGACCCCGCGCGCCCACAGTCCTTCGACGAGCTCGGCCACGAGCTGGCGTTGCCGCTCCATCAGGGCGACCCGGTCGTCGGCCTGCATGACGTAGAGCGACGCGATGCCCTTCAGGACGCCGATCTCGACCTCGGTGGCCTCGGGCACGACGAGGTCGGCGCGGTGCCGCACCGGCGGCTCCCCCGCGGTCGCGGCGAAGGTCGCTTGCTGCACGCCTCCGCAGAAGCGGCCGATGAGGTCGCTGCTGAGGTTCTTGATGGCGGCGAGGCTCTGCCTGCTGCCGTCGTACGACGACCGGGGCCAGCTGCCCATCGCCCGGAGGTCGGCGAGCGCTGCGTCGAGGGCGTCGTCCCCGACTCCGGGCAGGTACCACGAGCGCACGGTGTCCCACAGGGCGTCGCGGTCGAGCCGGGTCAGGTCGAGGCGTCCGGCGACGATGCCGTCCTCGACGTCGTGCACGGAGTAGGCGACGTCGTCGGCGAGGTCCATCACCTGGGCCTCGAGGCAGCGTCGGCGCCCCTCGACCCCGGTCCGCACCCAGTCGAAGACCGGTAGGTCGTCGTCGTAGACGCCGAACTTCACGACCACCCGCGGGGTGCCGTCGGCGTGCACGCCGTGCGGGCCGGTGGCGTCCGAGCGCGCCCACGGGTACTTCGTGCAGGCGTCGAGGGTCGCCCGCGTGAGGTTGAGCCCGACCGAGCGGCCGTCTGGGTCGAAGGTCTTCGACTCGAGCCGCGTCAGCAGCCGAAGGGTCTGCGCGTTGCCCTCGAAGCCGCCACAGTCGGCGCTGAGCGCGGCGAGCACACGCTCGCCGTTGTGGCCGAAGGGCGGGTGCCCGAGGTCGTGGGCGAGCGCCGCGGTCTCGGCGATGTCGGGATGGGTGCCGATCGCACGGGCCAGGTCGCGGGCGACCTGGGCCACCTCGAGGCTGTGCGTGAGCCGGTTGCGCACGAAGTCGTCGGTCTGCGGGCCGACGACCTGGGTCTTGGCCGCGAGCCGGCGCGAGGCCGCCGCGTGGACCACGCGCGCGCGGTCGCGCTCGAACGCCAGGCGCACCGGCGCCTCCACCCGTTTGGGCGGCTCGGCGACGATGCGCTCGCGCGCCGAGTCGTCGTACGGGTCCTCGATGCTCATCGGCCGGTCAGCCTAGCGAGCGCCACGGACGCCGACGACGACCCGGTCGACCACCAGGGGTCAGTAGACCGTGACGTGGACGTGGTCGTAGTGGTTGGCGGTGACCGACCCGCGGTCGGACATGCCGCGCCAGCCCTCGCCGGAGCGCTCCACGGACCACATCTGCTGGGAGTAGATGATGTACTCGATGCCGAGCGCGGCGTAGTTGGCACGCAGGAACTCGGCGACCTCCCAGCCGGTGTCGCCGCTGACCATGATGTCGATCGCGCGGCCCTGGCCGTGCTCGCCGTCGCTGCGCCACGTGCCGTAGCTGGTGATGGAGGGCCAGTTGGCGCACACCACGTCGTGGATCTCGTAGAGCGACGCGCGACCGGCGTCGATGACCGATCCGTTGGAGCAGACGCCACCCAGGCTCGGTCCGGCGGACTTGGCCTCGACCGCGGCCTCCGGCTTCGGCTTCTCGGCGCTGAGGTAGGCGGAGGTGACCCAGCGGGACTGGCCGTCGATGACCACCTGGGTGCGGCCGGCCTGCTTGCGGCCAGTGATGGAGACCTTCTTCAGGGCGCCGATGACACCGCGCTTGTCGGACTTCTCCGACGGACCGTCCCAGAGGTTGAGCACCTCGGTGGTCCACACGGTGTCGTCCAGCTTCTTCGCGAGCTGGCGCGCCTTCTTGTCCACGCGGGCGTCCGCCTGCGCTGCCTCGATCTTCTTGCGCGCGGCGGACTCGGCCTTCGCGGCGCTGCGGATCTGCGAGCGGGAGACGGTGGTGGTCTCGGCGCGCCGGCGCAGCGTGGCGTCGTCGACAGTGCTGTCGGCGGACGTCCCGGCGACCGGCTGCGAGGTGCCGGACGAGGCCAGGAGGCTGTCGTTGGTCGCCGGCTCTGCGGCGAGGACGCCCATGGTCACCGCGGACAGCGTCGCCACGACGGCGAGCGGTGCGGAGACGAGGACGGAACGGGGGATCCGAGACGGACGGGGGTTGGTAGCAGGGGCTTCCCGCTTGTGGCGATGCTGAGCCACAGCGCTGATCCTTTGCAGTTGCTGTCGGGGGACGTTGCGCCGAACCACGAGCCCGGAAACGGGGGAAGAACTCGTGCCCACGTCGACGCGATCAACGAGTGAAGCACAGGATTCTCGGCCTGTCCCAATCTCCCCAGGTAAATTTCGGCGTGTTCCGGCTCACCCGACGAGTGATCCGTGCGTACGACGCGGCAGCGCGGCGCTCAACCGCCCGTGGTCTCGTCGACGTCCTCGCGCAGGTGCGCGCCCCTGCCGTCGGTGTCGTCGAGCCATCCGTCGGGGAGCACGACCTTCTTGCGCGGAGCACCCTGTCGTCCGCGCGGGGTGCCGAGCTCGCGCTCGGGGAACGGCGCCGTGTCGTCGAGCCCGGCCAAGAGCTCGTCGAGGGAGGCCAGGGAGTCGACGAGGGCCAGCTGGTGACGCAGCTCGCCGCCGGCGGGGAAGCCCTTGAGGTACCAGGTGATGTGCTTGCGGAACTCCTTGCAGCCGCGCTCCTCGCCCATGTGCTCGGACAGCAGCTCGGCGTGGCGACGCATCATGGCCTTCACCTCACCCAGTGTCGGCAGCGTCGCGACGTCCTCACCGTGGAAGGCCGCCGCCAGGTCGCGGAACAACCACGGCCGGCCCAGGCAGCCGCGCCCGACGACCACGCCGGCCGCACCCGTCTGCTCGACCATCCGCAGGGCGTCGGCCGCCTCCCAGATGTCGCCGTTGCCGAGGACGGGGATGTCGACGTGGTCGACGAGGGCCGCGATGGCGTCCCAGTCGGCCTGACCGGAGTAGGCCTGCTGCACCGTGCGACCGTGCAGGGCGATCGCGGCGACGCCGCTCTCCTGGGCGATGCGGCCGGCGTCGAGGTAGGTGAGGTGGTCGTCGTCGAGGCCCTTGCGGGTCTTCATCGTCACCGGGACGTCGTACGGCGCCGCGGCGGCGACCGCGTGCTCGAGGACCTCGCCGAGCAGCCCCCGCTTCCACGGCAGCGCTCCCCCACCACCCTTGCGCGTGACCTTGGGCACCGGGCAGCCGAAGTTGAGGTCGACGTGGGCGACGCCGTGGTCGGCGCACAGGATCTCGACCGCCTTGCCGATGTAGACGGGGTCGGTGCCGTAGAGCTGCACGGACCGCACCGACTCGAGCTCGTCGAAGACCAGCATCTTCTTCGTGGTCTCGTCGCCCTCGACGAGGCCGCGGCTGGTGATCATCTCGCAGACATAGAGGCCGGCGCCCTGCTCGGCGCACAGGCGGCGGTAGGCGGCGTTGGTGATGCCGGCCATCGGCGCGAGGACGACCGGGGTGTCGACGCGCAGCGAGCCCAAGGTGAGGGAGTCGGGCACGGCGGTCATGGGGCCCATTGTCGCAAGCGGGCCCGGGTCGGACCGAATCAGCGTCCCGAGCGCGACCGGACCTTCGGCGGCCCCGTCACCTCGCCGGTCCAGACGATCGGGTCGTAGCCCTCGGTGGGCTCGAAGACCATGTCACGGATGCGGGCGTCGTCGGGGGCGAGGTAGACCAGGCACATCTCCGCGCTCGCGCCGGCCTCGAAGGGCTCCGGCAGGGGTCCGCTCTGGCAGGGGGTGAAGTCTCCGCCCACCGTCCAGGGGGCCCCCAGCCGGTCACGGTCGTCGCGCAGGTAGAGCGGCACGGCCTGCCCGGCGAGGTCGTCCTCGCCGACGTTGGTGAGGGCGACGCGGACGAAGTAGGGGCGGGCCGCCTGCAGCGAGTCGTCGGCCACCCAGCCGTCGAACACGGAGGCTCGCCGCTCCTGCACACCCTCCACCGTCAGCTCGAGGGCGCCGACGAGGTCGGCCGCCGGCCGCCACACGAGCGTGGCCGTCTCGCCGTGCTCGAGGGCCGTTCCGGGCGCGGTGGTGCTCACCCCGTCAGGCTTCTCCGCGGAGGTCGGAGCCGGGTCGGGCGACGTCGACGGCTCCGGGGCGTCGTCCCCGCCGCAGGCCGTCAGCGATGCCGCGAGGACCGTCGTGACGAGCGTGGCGAGGACCACCGAGCGCAGCATGGCGCCATGGTGGCACGCCGCGGGCCCAGCAGCCGAGGCTCAGCAGCCGAGGAGCTTCTGGGCGAAGTAGCCGCTGATGCCGTCGAGGCTGACCCGCTCCTGGTGCATGGTGTCGCGCTCGCGGACGGTCACTGCGTCGTCGTCGAGGGTCTCGAAGTCGACCGTCACGCAGAACGGGGTACCGATCTCGTCCTGGCGGCGGTAGCGGCGGCCGATGGCACCGGAGTCGTCGAACTCGACGTTCCAGTTCTGGCGCAGCTCGGCTGCGAGGGCCTTCGCCTTCGGCGACAGGTCGGCGTTGCGGCTCAGCGGCAGCACCGCGACCTTGACGGGCGCGAGGCGCGGGTCGAGCTTGAGCACGACACGCTTGTCGACGCCGCCCTTGGTGTTGGGGGCCTCGTCCTCGGTGTAGGCGTCGATGAGGAACGCCATGAGCGAGCGGGTGAGCCCGGCGGCGGGCTCGATGACGTAGGGCAGGTAGCGCTCGTCGGCGGCCTGGTCGTAGTACGACAGGTCCTTGCCGGAGAACTCGCTGTGCTGCTTGAGGTCGAAGTCGGTGCGGTTGGCGATGCCCTCGAGCTCCTCGAAGTCACGGCCGGAGAACCCGAAGCGGTACTCGATGTCGGTCGTGCCCTTGGAGTAGTGGGACAGCTTCTCCTGCGGGTGCTCGTAGTGGCGCAGGTTGTCTGGGTTGATGCCGAGGTCGACGTACCAGCGGGTGCGCTCGGCGATCCAGTAGCGGAACCACTCCTCGTCCTCGCCGGGCTTGACGAAGAACTCCATCTCCATCTGCTCGAACTCGCGGGTGCGGAAGATGAAGTTGCCGGGCGTGATCTCGTTGCGGAAGCTCTTGCCCATCTGGGCGATGCCGAAGGGCGGCTTCTGCCGGCTGGAGGTCACGACGTTGGCGAAGTTGAGGAAGATGCCCTGCGCGGTCTCGGGCCGGAGGTAGTGCAGGCCGGACTCGTCCTCGATCACGCCGAGGTAGGTCTTGAGCATCATGTTGAAGTTGCGCGGCTCGGTCCACGCGTTGCGGGTGCCGCAGTTGGGGCACGCGATCGACTCGTTGATGTCGACGGTGTCGGGATCGTCGATGCCCTTCTTGGCCGCGTAGTCCTCCTGGAGGTGGTCCTCGCGGAAGCGCTTGTGGCACGACTGGCACTCGACGAGCGGGTCGCTGAAGGTGCTCAGGTGGCCCGACGCGTCCCACGTGCGGGTGGGGAGGATGATGCTCGAGTCGAGGCCGACCACGTCGTCGCGGCGGGTGACCATGAACTTCCACCACTGGCGCTTGATGTTCTCCTTGAGCTCCACACCGAGCGGGCCGTAGTCCCAGGCCGAGCGGGTGCCGCCGTAGATGTCACCGCTGGGGTAGACGAAACCTCGGCGCTTGGCGAGGGAGACGACGTTGTCCAGGGCGGTCGGAGCGGGCTTGGGCACGGCGCGGGTCCTTCAGGTGTGGGCAGGTCGGGCCGGCTGGCTGCCGGCTCGCGCGAACGAGCGGTCAGCCTAGCGAGCGGGGCCGGGGCACGTTGAGGTCGGTCCCCTCCTCGACCACCTCGTATGCGCTGGGCTCGTCGAGCGCGTGGACCATCAGCGGCTGGATGTGCATCTTGCCCTCGTACGACCCCAGCGCACGCCGGTAGGACCCGACGTTCTGCCAGCGCGTGGTCAGCACCCAGAGGGCCGGGTCGTCCACGTTGCGACCCACCTCGCCCCCGACGTACCCGGGCTTGGCGGCGAGGATGCCGAGCGCCTGCAGCAGCCCGCGCCGCAGCTCCTCCCCGTCCGCCTCGTCGGGGCCGGGGGCACGGAGACGAGTGACGACCAGCACGGGCGACACCCTAGTCGCGGCGGCCGTTGCTCTCGGTTTGACAACGGTTCTCAAAGCGCGTGAGAATCGTTCTCATGTTGTCCGTCACCCGACCGATCGCCCTCGCCACCGCCCTCGCCTCAGCCGCTCTCCTTGCCGGCTGCGGCGGGTCCGACGACGCCGCCGGGAATGGTCGCTCGGCCGTCGCCGCGTTCTACCCGCTGGCCTGGGTGACCGATCGGGTGGCGGGCGACGACTGGGAGGTCACCAACCTCACCCAGCCCGGCGGGGAGCCCCACGACCTCGAGCTCGGCATCGCCCAGACCGCGGACCTCGACGAGGCCGACGTCGTGGTCTTCCAGCACGAGTTCCAGCCCGCCGTCGACGAGGCGATCGACAACGTCGCGGACACCGTCGTCGTGGACGCTGCCGAGTCGGTCGAGCTGCGCTCGATCGAGGAGCAGCACGAGAGCCACGACGCCGAGCAGGCCGAGGACGAGCACGCGACCGAGGACGAGCACGCGCACGGCGACACCGACCCTCACTTCTGGCAGGACCCGCTGCTGATGGCGGACCTGGCCGATGCCGTCGCCGAGGGCCTCGCCGAGGTCGACGCCGACGGTGCGGCGACGTACCGGGCCAACGCCGACGAGCTGCGGGCCGAGCTCGAGCAGCTGGACGCCGAGTTCACGGAGGGCCTCGCGCGCTGCGAGCGCGACACCGTGGTCGTCAGCCACGAGGCGTTCGGCTACCTCGAGCGTTACGGCTTGCACTTCGAGGGGATCGCCGGCCTCTCGCCCGACGCCGAGCCGACGCCGGCCGGCCTCGCCGAGCTCGAGGAGCTGATCGCCTCGGAGGGCATCACCACCGTTTTCTCCGAGCGGCTCGCGTCGCCTGCCATGGCCGAGAGCCTGGCCTCCGACACCGGGGTCGAGACCGCCGTGCTCGACCCGATCGAGGGACCGGGCGAGGGTGACGACGCCAGCGACTACGTTGCTCTCATGCAGCAGAACCTCGAGGCGCTCCGGCGAGCCAACGGATGTTGAACCCCGCCGGCACCCCGGTCGTCGAGGCCCGTGACGTCACGGTCGCCCTCGGCGGCCGTCCGGTGCTGCGCGGCAACGACCTGGTGGTCCGGCACGGCGAGTTCGTCGCCCTGATGGGGGCCAACGGGTCAGGCAAGAGCACCCTGGTGCGTGCACTCACCGGCCTGCGTCCGCTCACCCAGGGGTCTGTCCTGCTCTTCGGTACGCCGCTGCACGAGTTCAAGGACCGCCACCGGATCGGCTTCGTCCCCCAGCGCGGCACCGCGGCGGGCGGCGTGCCGTCCAGCGTGCGCGAGGTGGTGGCCTCCGGCCGGCTCACCCGGCGACGGCTCCTGCGCCCCGCCGGGAAGGCCGATCGCGCGGCCATCGACGACGCCCTCGAGGTCGTCGGGCTCACCGACATGGCCGGGGACGGCGTCTCGACGCTGTCGGGTGGCCAGCAGCAGCGGGTGCTCATCGCACGCGCCCTGGCAGGCGAGCCCGAGCTGTTCTTCCTCGACGAGCCGACCGCTGGGGTCGACCTGCCCAACCAGCACGCGCTCGCCGAGGCCTTGCGGACCCTGTCCGGGCGGGGCGCCACCGTCGTCCTCGTGGCCCACGAGCTCGGGCCGCTCGAGCCGCTCGTCGACCGGGCCGTGGTGATGCGCGACGGTCGGATCGCGTACGACGGTCCGCCGCTGGCCCACGAGGACGTGCACGGCCACCACCACCCGCTGGCCGGCCCGCACGACCACGTGCCGCACGTCGGCTCCCCGTTCGACACCATGTCGCTGGACCCGAGGGAGGACCGCCGATGAGCACAGCCGATCTCCTCGATCTCCTGAGCCGCGACTTCATGCAGCGAGCGCTCCTCGCCGCCCTGCTCACCGGGCTGGCCGCGCCCGCCATCGGCACCTTCATCGTGCAGCGCCGCCTCGCCCTGCTGGGCGACGGCATCGGCCACGTCGCGGTCACCGGCGTCGCCCTCGGGCTGCTCACCGGGGCGTCCCCGACGTGGACCGCGGTCGTCGTCGCCATCCTCGGCGCCGTGCTCATCGAGGTCATCCGGGAGCAGGGCCACACCAACGGCGACGTCGCCCTGGCGTTGTTGTTCTACGGCGGGCTGGCGGGTGGAGTCCTCATCACCGGGCTAGCCGGGGACGGAGCCGCCGGTCTTCAGGTCTACCTCTTCGGGTCCGTGACGAGCATCAGTCCGAGCGAGGTCTGGTACACCGCCGGCCTCGCGTTGGTGGTCCTGACCGTCACGCTCGGCCTCCTTCCCCAGCTCTTCGCGGTGGCCTCAGACCCCGAGTTCGCGCGGGTCGCCGGCCTCCGTGTCCGCGCCTACAACCTCCTCGTCGCCGTCCTGGCCGCTGTCAGCGTCACCGTCGCCATGCGCACCGTGGGGTTGCTGCTCGTCTCGGCGCTGATGGTCGTGCCGGTCGCCACCTCCCAGCAGCTCGCGCGCTCCTTCCGCTCGACGCTGCTGGGGGCCATGGTCGTCGGCGGGGTTGCCGCCGTCGGAGGGCTGGTCGTCGCCGCATGGCTGTCCGCCCGGGCCACCGTGGCCCCGGGGCCCTCCATCGTGCTCCTCGCGCTGGTCATGTTCGCCGCGACCTGGCCGGTCGGGGTGTGGATACGACGGAGACACCGCCTCGCCGAGCCGTTCCCGGCCCTGGGCACCGAGACGCCCGGTCCGCACGAGGTGGAGCAACACCCCCACGAGCACGGCCAGGACTGCGGTCACCCCGCCGTACGCCACGGGGACCACGTCGACTACGTCCACGACGGCCACCGGCACGCCGTACACGGAGAGCACTATGACGAGCACTGACCCGACGCCCCGTCCCGCGGTCCGCCCCACCCGCCAGCGGCGCGCGGTCGCCGCCGCCCTGGCGGGCTTCGACGACTTCCGCAGCGCGCAGGAGATCCACGACCTGATCTCGCAGCAGGGCGAGTCCGTCGGGCTCGCCACCGTCTACCGCACGCTGGCGACCCTCGCCGACGCCGGCGAGGTCGACATGCTGCGCAACGAGGACGGCGAGGCCATCTGGCGCAGCTGCTCCGACACGCACCACCACCACCTCGTGTGCCGCACCTGCGGGGCGACCGTGGAGGTCGAAGGCCCGGCGGTCGAGCGCTGGACGAGCGCGATCGCGTCCGAGCACGGCTACGCCGACATCAGCCACACGCTGGAGATCTTCGGGACCTGCCCGGCCTGCCGGGTTTCGTGACGGCGCTGGCGCGCCTCCTCAACCACCGGACGGAGTGTTGGGGACCGCACCGCCGTACCGACGGTCGCGGCTGGCGTAGGTCTCGATCGCCGACCACAGGTGCCGCCGGTCGACGTCGGGCCACAGCACGTCGGTGAACACCATCTCGCTGTAGGCCGCCTGCCAGAGCATGAAGTTGGACAGCCGCTGCTCCCCCGACGTGCGCCAGACGAGGTCGGCGTCGGGCAGCTCGGGGACGTAGAGGTGGCGGGCGAAGACCTTCTCGTCGATCTTGTCGGGGTTCAGCCGGCCGGCCGCGACCTCGCGCCCGATCGCCCGGGCTGCGTCGGCGAGCTCGGCTCGACCTCCGTAGTTGACGCACATCGTGAGGGTGAGGACGTCGTTGTCCTTCGTCATCTGCTCAGCGACCTGCAGCTCCTTGATGACCGACTTCCACAAGCGCGGTGCGCGACCGGCCCAGCACACGCGTACGCCGAGGTCGTGCATCTCGTCGCGCCGGCGTCGGATCACGTCGCGGTTGAAGCCCATGAGGAAGCGCACCTCGTCGGGTGAGCGCGACCAGTTCTCGGTGGAGAAGGCGTAGGCCGAGATCGCCTTGACGCCGATCTCGATCGCGCCCTCGACGACGTCGAAGAGGGTGTGCTCGCCCTGCTCGTGGCCCTTCGTGCGGGGCAGCCCCCGCTCCTTGGCCCACCTGCCGTTGCCGTCCATGATGATCGCGACGTGCTCGGGCACGAGGTCGGGCGGGACCGGCGGCGGAGTCGCGCCGCTCGGGTGCGGGGTCGGCTGCTTCACCTGGCGCTTCACGGTCCACAGCGTAGGCGGCACGGTGCCCGCGATTGCCACGACGGCAGGCGACTCACTCGAACACGAACGCCTCGAGGAGCGCGACCGCGGCCACGACGGACGGGAACATCGCCAGCGGCAGCACCAGCTCGGACCACCGGTGGTGTCGCAGCCCGGCGTAGCAGGCCACGAGCAGCGCGACGAACGATCCGAGCAAGCCGGCGAACAGGGCCACCACCACCGTCATGCCGACCCAGTTGTCGGAGACCGCGTCATCGCCCCCGATCGCCCACGCGGTCGCGAAGAGCAGCGCCCCGAGCACCAGGACGATCAGCGAGACCACCGCGAGCTGCCACGCCGCTCCCGCAGCAGCCGCCCCGGCGTCGCGGCGCGGGTGGCTCCCGGACGTCTCCTCCATGAATCGATCCTCGCCTCCGAGCACGACAGCGCACAGGGCCGAAGGTCCGAGGGCCCCGCTCCACACGTCCCGCGCACCGCCTTCGCAGCGTCCCGCTACAGTGCGGTCAGCGCTCGACGTACGCCATCGAGCGCAGGCCGCGCTCGAGGTGCCAGGCGAGGTAGGCCGAGACGAGGTTGCTGGCCTCGCGCAGGTGGCGTGGCTCGGCGGCGTGGACGACGGGCCAGTCGCCGACGAGGAGCGCACCGAGCAGGCGGACGGTCTCCGTGGCGGGCGTGGCCGATCCCGGCAGCTTGTCGGATGCGCACAGGACGCCGCCCGCGGACGGGTTGAAGAACCGGTGCGGCCCCTCGACGCCGCACTGCACGCAGTGGTCGAACGACGGCGCGTAGCCGGCGACGGACAGCGAGCGCAGCAGGTAGGAGTCCAGGACCTGCTTGGCCGGGTGCTCGGCACCGGACATCGCCCGCAGGCCACCGACGAGCAGCAGGAACTGCTGGACCGCGGGCTCCTTCTCCTCGGTGACGAGCCGCTCGGCCGTCTCGAGCATCACCGTGCCGGCGGTGTAGCGGTCGTAGTCGAGCCCGAGCCGCGCGTGGAACGGGTCGAGCGTCTCGGCCTGCGTGATGACGTCGAGGCTCCGTCCCTCCGCGAGCTGGAGGTCGACGTGGGTGAACGGCTCGAGGCGCGAGCCCCAGCGCGAGGTCGTACGACGCACTCCCTTGGCGACCGCGCGCACCCGCCCGTGCTGACGCGTCAGCAGGGTGATGATGCGGTCGGCTTCGCCCAGCTTGTGGGTGCGGAGCACGACGGCCTCGTCGCGGTAGAGGGGCACGGGGTCATTCTCCCCCACCGACCCTGCCCGGTCCTCGAACGGGCGGGTGCGGCGTCAGCGTTTCCGGGTGCGCGCCTCGGTCGTGGCGGGGCGCTCGTGCCAGCACTCGAGGGCGAAGTCCGCCGCAGCGGCGGTCAGCCGCTCGGGCCGGAACCGCCACTCGAGGATCGAGGTGGCCCGCTCCAGCCGCACGTGGGGCAGCTCGGCAGCGAGCATGTCGGCGTCGACGAACGGGTGGATGGGGTCGATCGGGTGGCCGACCAGGAAGACCGGCGCCTGGATGCGGCGACGCTGGCTGCGCGAGGGGGCGAGCCGACCGAAGATCACCCCGTGGAGCACCGACGCGATGGACTCGGCGCGGTGGTCGACGGTGTCGAGGCAGATCCCGGCCCAGAAG
>DATIAJ010000094.1:0-3895 GCA_035458105.1 Nocardioides sp.
GTGCTGTGGGAGCTCTTCCCGCGCCACCGCCTGCTGCTGCCGGCGTACTTCGACGAGCCGCGCGACCTCGAGCGCTGGGTCGCCAAGCCGCTGCACGGGCGCGAGGGCGACAACATCCGCATCCACCTCGACGACATGCTCGAGGACGTCGTGATGCCCGGCGGCTACGGCGCCGAGGGCTGGGTCTACCAGGCCTACACCGACCTGCCGAGCTTCGAGGGCAACCGCGTCGTGCTCGGGTCGTGGATCGTCGACGGCGAGGCCGCCGGGATGCTCGTGCGCGAGTCCGACAGCATGGTCACCGACTACTTCTCCCGCGTCGCGCCCCACGTCATCAGCGACGGGCTGGCGCCGCCGGAGGAGCAGGTGGCGCAGTGGTTGGCCGAGCGGGTCGGCCCCGACGCTCCCTCGCTCCCGGACTCCCGCTAGTCCACGACCGAGTCGGTGATCGTCCGGCTCGCGCCGAGGAAGAAGATCCCCGGGATCGTCTCGAAGCCGTCGCTCGGGTTGTCGGTCAGCCGCGAGCCGTCGATCGTCAGCGTGCCCGTGCGGTCGTTCGACACGAAGAAGATCGCGCCACCGCCCTCGCGGGCACGGTTGCCGGTGAGGGTCGAGTCCTCGACGGTGAGGTGGATGTCGTCGCCGTCCAGGTAGATCGCACCACCCGAGCCGCCACCGGGGGTGCCGGGACGTGCGGGGTTCGCGCCGCGTCCGATCGCGCGGTTGCCGGTGAACGTCGACCCGCTGATCCGCCACGAGACGCCGATGCTGCTCAGCGCCGAGCCGTTGCTGCACCGGCCGCCGGTGAAGGTGGAGCGGCGTACGACGACGGGGCGGTCGCGGTGCTGGTCGAGCACCCGGACCGCGGCCCCGCCCAGGTCGGGACCGGTGCGGTCGCAGCGGTTGTCGGCGAAGGTCGAGCCGAGGATCCGCAGCCGGCCCCCGCGCACGAAGACCGCGCCGCCACCACCGCCGTCGGTCGTCTCGCCGGTGCTGTTGCCGCGGACGAACCGCATCCGCTTCAGCACCAGCCGCGGCTCGGCCTGGTCGTTGCAGTGCGAGGTCGTCCACACCTGCGCGCGGTCGCAGGTGTTCATGTAGAGGATGCGCCGCCGGCCCTCGCCGCTCAGGGTGACGAGGCCACCGCCGTCGAGGACGACGCGGCTCGAGGTGTTGACGACCTTCGCGGTCCGCTTCATGACGATGGTCACCGGGGACGGCCCGCAGTCGAAGGCGATGACGCCGCCCTTCGCCACGGCTCGTACGACGGCGCGCGAGGTGCACGAGGTAGGGGTCCCTGTGCCGACGACGGTGTCTGCTGCTCGCTCGTCCGTCGCTGGTCGAGGAGGTCGCTCTGCGACCGTCACGAGACCCCCGGCCGTCGCGGGTGCCGACGCCACCACCGCGGCGAGGACCGTCGCGGCGACGACGCCGGCGCGCATCAGAGGGCCTTCTCGATGTCGTCGGCCAGCTTCACCGGCTCGGTCTGCGGGGCGTAGCGGTCGATGACCTGGCCGTCGCGGCCGACGAGGAACTTGGTGAAGTTCCACTTGATCGTGCTGCCGAGCAGTCCGCCCTTGGAGTCCTTGAGCCAGTCGAAGAGCGGGTGGGCGTCGTCGCCGTTGACATCGACCTTGGAGAACAGCGGGAAGGTCACCCCGAAGTTGCGCTCGCAGAAGTCCGAGATCTCCGCCTCGTCGCCGGGCTCCTGGTTGCCGAACTGGTCGCAGGGGAAGCCGAGCACGACCAGGCCCTGGTCGGCGTACGTGTCGTGCAGCTGCTGCAGGCCCTGGTACTGCCCGGTGAAGCCGCACTTCGAGGCGGTGTTGACGACCAGCACGACCTTGCCGTCGTACTGCGCGAGGTCGGTGTCGGTGCCGTCGATCGCGGGGGCCGAGAAGTCGGAGAGAGAGGTCATGGCCCAGAGTCTGCCAGCGGTGCTGTCGCGAACGGTTCGCCGAACCGCTCCCCGAACACCCACTCCTCCAGGGGCTTGCGCGCCCGGTCGCGGTGGTCGCGGGCCGCAGTGCGCTCGTCGACCTCGGCCGGGTCGCCCGGCACGCCGACCGCGATGCCGGTGAGGACGCGGTGGGTGGCGGGCACGCCGAGCGCCTCGGCCAGCGCGTCGTGGTCGAAGCCGGCGAACTGGTGCGCGTGCAGCCCCATCGCTCGCGCCTGCAGGGTGAGGTGGGCCGCAGCCTGGCCGACGTCGTAGAGGGCATGGTCGCTGTACGACGCCGCGCCGGGCTCCTCGCTCTCGCGCACGTGCGCGGTGGTGACGAACACGACCGAGGCCCGCGGGACCCAGCCGGCGTTGCCACGGCTCAGCGTCGCGACGAGCCGCTCGTGCTGGGGCGTGCCGGGGACGCAGACGAAGAACGCCCAAGGCTGGGTGTTGCCCTTGCTCGGCGCCCACTGCGCCGCGCGCAGGAGGGTCTCGACGTCGGTCCCGCTGAGCCGGTGGGCGTCGTCGTACACGCTCGGGCTCCAGCGCGAGCGCAGCGGCTCGGCCAGTCCGGCGGCGGTGGGCTGCGGCGCGCGATCGGTCACCCGGTCGAGTATGGCGGGACTCTCCTGCTCAGTCGTCGAGGGCGTCCAGCTCGGCCAGCGCCGACTCCCAGCGTTCGCGCCGTTCGGCGTCGGTCTGCTCCCACCACTTCGGGCCGCGCTCGCCGAGCCCGACCTTGGCCAGCTGGGTGCGGTGGCGGGTGGCCGCGAGCTCGGCGTCGCCAGAGGCCGCGCGCACGCCCGACCGGCCGCGCCCGAGGTGCGACTTCAGGCGCGCGAGCTCGTCCGCCGGGATGGCCGGGTCCGTACGCCGCCAGCGCCGGCCGTCCACCACCAGCCACTTCTCGTCCTCCGTCGGGGAGTCGCTCGGCTCGGCCACGGCACCAGTCTGCTCGACATCAGCGCTCGACGTACTTGTGGGGCTTTCGGCACTGGGCATCAGGGGCCGCGGGGAGGAGCATGGACCTCGAGAGGGAGGACGTGCGGCGATGGTGCACATCACGGGAGAGATCGTCATCGACGCTGCGATCACCACGGTGTTCGACACCGTCGCCGACGAGCGCAACGGGCCCCTCTACAACCCCCGCATCGCGCGGGCCGAGATGCTCACGGACGAGCCGGTCCGCGCGGGCTCGCGGTTCGTCGCCGAGCCCAGGGGCATGGGCGGTCGGGGTCGGATGACCTTTGAGATCGTGGAGCACGAGCGGCCCCACCGGCTGCGCTACATGATCCGCTCGTCGTACCTGCACGTCGACGGGACGCTCACGTTCGTCGAGTCCGGGAGTGCGACGCGGATGCGGTGGGACTGGGCCATGCGGCTCGTCGGTCCCCTGCGGATCCTCACGCCGCTGCTGGTGCTGGTCGGCCCCAGGTTGGAACGCGGCAACTGGGTCGACCTGAAGGCCTACCTGGAGGGGCGGAGTCACTGAGCCTCGGGTGCGGGCGCCTGCGCGAGCCCTGCGGCCCGGACGAGCACGGCGAGCACGACCGCGACCAGGAGAAGGGCGGGCACGTCTCCCCAGAGGTGCCCTCGGTAGTGGGTCGCGCTGAGGGCCTGCACCGCCATGACGCCCGCGTGCACGGCGCTCGAGCACACCGTGAACCAGATCAGGCTGAGGTGCACCTCGGGCCGCCGGGCGGCGACGACGAGGAACAGACCGAGGGTCGCGTACAGGCTCACGATCATCATGAAGTAGCGGGACTCGTGCGGAGCACCGTCGTGCCACGACCATCCCGAGGGCCAGATCACCGCCAGCGGGTAGAGCAGCACCATCACCGTGCCGAACGCGACGAGGGCGACCCGCAGGAGGCGGTAGCTGAGGGAGTGGGTCATGTCGGCTCCGGGCGGTCAGTACTGTGCGCCCATCACGGTACGCCGACGGCGCGC
>DATIAJ010000095.1:0-7482 GCA_035458105.1 Nocardioides sp.
CTGACCCGCTGGCACGCACCCGCGGGACCCGGCGTACGTCTCGATGGCGGCTACGACCAGGGCGAGACCATCCCCGGCTCGTTCGACTCCCTCATCGCCAAGCTCATCGTCACCGGCAAGGACCGCACCCAGGCCCTCGAGCGCTCGCGCCGCGCCCTCGACGAGTTCGTCGTCGACGGCATGCCCACCGTGATCCCCTTCCACCGCGCCGTGGTCTCCGACCCGGCGTACGTCGGTGCCTCCACCCCGTCCGGGGAGGGCTCGTTCGACGTCTACACGCAGTGGATCGAGACCGAGTTCGACAACCAGATCGAGCCGTACGCCGGCGAGCACGGTGAGGCCGACGAGCAGGGAGAGCGGCAGAAGGTCACCGTCGAGGTCGGCGGTCGCCGCCTCGAGGTCGTGCTTCCCGCCGGACTCGGCGGACTGGCCACGAACGGCGGCGGCGCAGGAGGCGGGGCGAAGAAGGCCGGCAAGCGGTCCGCGAAGAAGGCCGGTGCCGCCGCGTCCGGCGACTCGGTCACCTCGCCCATGCAGGGCACCATCGTCAAGGTCGCCGTTGAAGAGGGCCAGGAGGTCGCCGAGGGCGACGTGGTCGTGGTCATGGAGGCCATGAAGATGGAGCAGCCCCTCAAGGCCCACAAGGCAGGCACCATCGCCGGGCTGCAGGCCGAGGTCGGCGCCACCGTCACCAACGGCGCCGTCATCTGCGAGATCAAGGACTGAGCTCGCGCCGAGGTCGACCTTGCGCCCGAGACTCCCGCTTCGCGCCCCAGATCCCGGGTGCAAAGAGGGGCGGTCGCCGGATATCCGGTGACCGCGCTGAGGTTCACAGCACACATAGATAGCGAGCGCTCGCTTTCTATGACACACTCACCCATGTGACGCCCCCCGAACGCCGTACCCAGGCCCAGCGCCGTGAGGGCACGATCGGGGCGCTGCTCGAGGCGAGCGTGAGGTGCCTGACCGAGCGGGGGTATGCCGCCACCTCGACCGCCGCGGTCTGCGCGGAGGCAGGCGTGAGCCAGGGCGCGCTCTTCCGTCACTTCCCGACCCGGCAGGCGCTGCTGGTCGCGACCGCCGAGCACGTGGCGACCCGCAACGTCGCGGCGTTCCGCGCCACGACCGACGGCGCGGCGGTCGACACAGTCGACGACGTGGCGGCCGTGCTCGGCCACCTGCGCGCAGCAGTGCTCTCCCCCGCCAACCAGACCTGGCGCGAGCTCCTCGTCGCGGCCCGCGCCGACAGCGACCTGCGCGACGCGCTGCTGCCCGCGCGCGAGCTGCTGCAGGCGCAGATGCTCGACGTCGCCGGCGACCTGTGGAGCGACCGGCTCTCCGCCGACGACCTCCCGGCCGTCCTCAGCATCGTGGTCAACATGCTCGACGGGCTGGCCTTCTCGGCCCTCGACCCCGACCCCGCGGCCACACCCGGCCGCACCGTCGAGCGGGCGCTGCGCCTGCTGGCGGAGATGATCGTCAGCCACTACCCGCAGGAGAGCCGATGAGCGACTTCACCCCCGACGTCATCGTGGTCGGCGCCGGCCTCGCCGGGCTGGTCGCCACCCACGAGCTCGCCCGCGCCGGCAAGCGCGTGCTGGTGCTGGACCAGGAGAACCGCCACAACCTCGGCGGCCAGGCGTGGTGGTCGCTCGGTGGGCTGCTGTTCGTCGACAGCCCCGAGCAGCGACGGATGGGGATCTCCGACTCCCCCGAGCTCGCCTGGCAGGACTGGCAGGGCTCGGCGCAGTTCGACCGCCTCGGCGACGGCACCGACGGCCCCGGGCGCGGCGAGGACTTCTGGCCGCAGCAGTGGGCACGGGCGTACGTCGACTTCGCCCACCGCGAGAAGCGCGACTACCTCCGCGCCCTCGGGCTCCGGTCGCTCCCCTTCGTCGGCTGGGCCGAGCGCGGCGACGGACGCGCGACCGGTCACGGCAACTCGGTGCCGCGCTTCCACCTCACCTGGGGCACGGGCCCCGAGGTGGTCCGCATCTTCGCCGAGCCGGTTCAGCGGGCCGAGGCGGCCGGGCTCGTACGCCTCGCCTTCCGCCACCGGGTCGACGAGCTCGTCGTCGAGGACGGCGCAGTCGTCGGCGTACGCGGCACCGTGCTCGCCGACGACGACGCTGCGCGCGGCGTGAGGTCCAACCGCGACGCCGCCGGCGACTTCGAGCACCGCGCGCCGGCCGTCGTCGTCACGTCCGGCGGCATCGGCCACAACCACGAGCTGATGCGGCGCCACTGGCCCACCGAACGCGTCGGCCCCGCACCCGAGCACCTCATCTCCGGCGTCCCCGCCCACGTCGACGGCCGGATGCAGGGCATCGCCGAGTCCGTGGGCGCGACGATGGTCAACCGGGACCGGATGTGGGCCTACGTCGAGGGCATCCACAACTGGGACCCGGTCTGGCCCGACCACGCGATCCGGATCCTGCCCGGCCCGTCGTCGATGTGGTTCGACGCCACCGGCAGGCGCCTCGAGGGCATGTCGGGAGTCCCCGGCGCGGACTCCATCGGCGCGATGAAGCAGATCCTCGCGACCGGCCACGACTACTCGTGGTTCGTCCTCACCCAGTCGATCATCGAGAAGGAGTTCGCGCTCTCCGGCTCCGAGCAGAACCCCGACATCACCGGCAAGGACCTGAAGTTCCTGGCGCAGAGTCGACTCGCGAAGGGCGCCCCCGGACCGGTCGAGGCGTTCAAGGAGCACGGCGTCGACTTCGTCGTGGCCGACACCCTGGCCGAGCTGGTGACCGGGATGAACGAGCTCGCCCGCGGCCCGCGGCTCGACGTCGACGACCTCGAGCAGCACATCGTGGCGCGCGACCGTCAGGTCGACAACGCCTTCGCCAAGGACGTCCAGGTCATGGCGATCCACAACGCCCGCCGCAGCCGTACGGACAAGCTGATCCGCGTCGCCAAGCCGCACCGGATCCTGGACCCGGCCCACGGCCCGCTGATCGCCGTACGCCTCAACATCCTGTCGCGCAAGACGCTCGGCGGGCTCGAGACCGACCTGGACGGCCAGTGCGTGACGGCAGACGGCAGCCGGGTGCCTGGCCTGTACGCCGCCGGCGAGGTCGCCGGCTTCGGGGGTGGTGGCGTCCACGGCTACAACGCGCTCGAGGGCACGTTCCTCGGCGGCTGCATCTTCTCCGGCCGTGCCGTCGGACGGGCGCTCGCCGGCTAGCCCGGTCTCCGATGAGGCCCCGGACTCCCCTCTCCGGCCCGCGCGATGATCTCCTCGACGACCTCGGACTTGGCGTCGGCGTAGTCCTGGATCCGCGCCCAGCTCTTGGCGGCAAGCCGCCGCTTCGTCTCCTCGTAGAGCATCCTGTCATCCTCGTGCGCCCGGAGCCGGTCTCGGAACAACAACATCCGATCCGCCTCCTCGGAGCCCACGGCGAAGACATGGATCTGGACCTCCGGGTCCTGAGCCCTGAAGAAGCGGTGCTGGTGCCAGTCCGGCTCGCGGACGTGCAGCAGGAAGCCGGCCGCCTCGAGGTGGGGCACGTACGCCCCCTCGTCGCCCGGATCCGGCACCAGCAGGAGAACGTCGATGAACGGCTTGGCGGCCAACCCCGGCACCGACGTGGAGCCGACGTGCTCCACGACCACCGCAACCGGCCCCAACGCCTGCCTGATCCGATCGGCCACGGCGGCGTACTGCCTCGGCCATGTCGCATCCGGCGGCACCAGCTGGATCGGGCCCTGGTGGGCACGCGGCGGGCGGACGAACTCCGGTCCGGCAGGCATCTTCCGATGCTTGCACACACGGGTGGACCCCGAGCCGCCCCGCACCCTCATCGAGCCTGCTGTGCCAGACCCACGGCCTCGACCAGCGCCGCGAGGTGGTGCTCGAAGAGGTCGCCGGGGTCGGTGAACGTGTCCGCTCCGTACTGCCCGAACACCTCGAACGACACGCACCCGAAGAGCGCCGCCCAGGCGAAGAGGCCGCGGGCGACGAGCCGGTCGGGGGCGGTGATGCCCACCTGCTTGCGGACCCGGGCGAGGTCGCGGGACAGCCTGCGCGGGGTGATCGGCGCGTCGTCCAGCGAGATCGCCCCCGCCTGCCACGCGTCCTCCCACACCTCGACGAGCCGGCCGACGACACGCGTGCCGGGCCCGGTGGTCTGCTCGGCCGGCGCCTCGTAGCCGGGCACGGGGCTGCCGAAGAGGAGGGCGTACGTCGCCGGCTCGGCCAGAGCCCACGCGCGGGTGGCGCGGGCGATCGCCACCAGCCGGCCGACGTGGTCGTCCCGGTCGAGCGGCTCGAGGGCGGCGTCGACCGCGTCGCCGAGCTCGTCGTAGCCGTTGACCACGAGCAGGGTCAGCAGCTCGTCGCGGCTGGCGACGTAGCGGTAGACCGCTGACGAGACCAGCCCCAGGTCGCGCGCCACGGCCCGCAGGGACAGCGCTGCGGCGCCCTCGGTCGCGAGGTGCTCGCGGCCGATGCGGACGATGTCGCGCATGGTCTGCTCGCGCGCCCGGGCGCGCGGGGTCAGGTTCGAGCTGTCGGCCACGCCTCCATCCAAGCACACAAGCGAGCACAGGTGACTAAAGAGAGCACCGCTCTTGCATTTTCCTTTCGGCCGGGTCATGCTGGTTGAAACGAGAGCACCGCTCTCTCTACCTCAGGAGCTCGCATGTCCACCCACGTCGTCACCGGAGCCGGCCCCGTCGGCTCGACCGTTGCCCAGCTGCTCGCCGACGCCGGCCAGCAGGTGCGCCTGCTGACCCGGTCCGGCAGCGGCCCCGTCCACCCGCTGATCGACCGCCGCCGCGTCGACGTCTCCCGACCCGACGCGCTGACCGACGCCTTCGAGGGGGCGGTCGCGGTCCACCACTGCATCCACGGGTCGTCGTACGACGCCCGCGTCTGGCGCGCCGAGCTGCCGCAGGCAGAGCGTGCCGTTCTCGAGGCGGCCGGACGCGTCGGCGCGGTCGTGGTCTTCCCTGAGAGCCTCTACTCGTACGGCCCGGTCGAGGGCACCATCACCGAGTCGACGCCCCGTACGGCGACGACCGGAAAGCTCGGCGTGCGCACCGACCTGCTGGCCCAGCGCGAGGCATCGACGACCCCGACGATCAGCGTCGCCGCCTCCGACTTCTACGGCCCCCTGGTCCGCAACGCCCACGCCGGCGAGCGCCTGGTGCCCACGGTCCTGGCCGGCCGGACGATGCGGGTGCTCGGCAGTCCCGACCAACCGCACTCGTTCACCTACGTGCCCGACCTGGCCGCCGCGATGATCACCGCGGCCGAACGCCCGGAGCTGTGGAACTCGTTCCTCCACGCGCCGACCGCTCCCCCGGTCACCCAGCGGCGGCTCGTCGAGCTGGTCGCGGCGGCCGGGGGCGTCCCGGCACCGCGCACGTCGAGCATCCCGCCGTGGGTGCTGCGCGCCTCGGGCGTGGTGTCACGCGAGATGCGCGAGCTGGCCGAGACCTCCTACATGTTCACCGCGCCCTTCGTCATGGACTCGAGCGCCAGCGAGGCTCGGCTCGGGCTCTCCCCGACCCCGCTGACCGACGGTCTCGCGCGGACGGTGGCCTGGTGGCGCACGCAGGAGGAGGCGGCCGCCTGAGCCCGACCGGGGTACGGACGGGTAACCCAGGTCACACCCGCCACTCGATAGCGTGCGGCCCATGTTCTCCAAGGTGCTCGTCGCCAACCGTGGCGAGATCGCAGTCCGGGCCTTCCGTGCAGCGCGCGAGATCGGTGCGCGCACGGTGGCCGTCTTCCCCCACGAGGACCGCTGGTCCGAGCACCGGATGAAGGCCGAGGAGGCCTACCAGATCGGCGAGGAGGGCCACCCGGTCCGCGCCTACCTCGACCCGCAGGCGATCGTGGACGTGGCAGTGCGGTGCGGCGCCGACGCGGTCTACCCGGGCTACGGCTTCCTCTCGGAGAACCCCGCGCTGGCCGAGGCCTGCGCCGAGGCGGGCATCACGTTCATCGGCCCCAGCGCCGAGGTGCTCACCCTCACCGGCAACAAGGCGCGCGCGATCGCCGCGGCCAAGGCTGCCGGCGTACCCGTGCTCGAGTCCGTCCCGCCCTCGACCGACGTCGAGGAGCTGCTCTCGGCGGCCGAGCAGATCGACGCCCCTCTCTTCGTCAAGGCCGTCGCCGGTGGCGGCGGTCGTGGCATGCGCCGGGTCGAGGACCGCGCCGACCTGCGTGAGGCCATCGAGACCTGCATGCGCGAGGCCGAGGGCGCGTTCGGCGACCCGACCGTGTTCATCGAGCAGGCCGTGGTCGACCCGCGCCACATCGAGGTGCAGATCCTGTCCGACGGGACCGGGTCGGACGAGGGCGTGATCCACCTCTACGAGCGCGACTGCTCGGTGCAGCGACGCCACCAGAAGGTCGTGGAGATCGCGCCCGCGCCCAACCTCGACCCCGAGCTCCGCGACCGCATCTGCGCGGACGCGGTCCGGTTCGCCCGCGAGATCGGCTACAAGAACGCCGGCACCGTGGAGTTCCTGCTCGACCCGTCGGGCAAGTACGTCTTCATCGAGATGAACCCCCGCATCCAGGTCGAGCACACCGTGACCGAGGAGGTCACCGCCGTCGACCTCGTGCAGTCGCAGATGCTCATCGCCGCCGGCGCCACCCTCGCCGACCTCGACCTCACCCAGGACGCTGTCCAGCCACGTGGCTTCGCGCTGCAGTGCCGCATCACCACCGAGGACCCGGCCAACGGCTTCCGCCCCGACACCGGCAAGATCACCACGTACCGCTCCCCCGGCGGCCCGGGCGTGCGCCTCGACGGCGGCACCACCTACAGCGGCGCCGAGATCAGCCCGCACTTCGACTCGATGCTGGCCAAGCTGACCTGTCGCGGCCGCACGTTCGAGGCAGCCGTGCAGAAGGCACGTCGGGCACTGCTGGAGTTCCGCATCCGCGGCGTGTCCACCAACGTCGGGTTCCTCCAGGCCGTGCTCGCCGACCCCGACTTCGCGGCGGGCGGCGTGACCACCTCCTTCATCGAGGACCACCCCTCGCTGCTCAAGGCCAACCTGGGCGGCGACCGCGCCACCAAGCTGCTCGCCTACCTCGCCGACATCACGGTCAACCAGCCGCACGGCACCGCGCCCGTCACCGTCACCCCGGCGAGCAAGCTGCCGCGGCTCGACCGGTCGCAGCCGGTGCCCGACGGCACGCGCCAGCTGCTGCGCGAGGTCGGGCCCGAGGAGTTCGCCCGTCGCCTGCGCGCGCAGAAGGAGGTCGCCGTCACCGACACCACCTTCCGCGACGCCCACCAGTCGCTGCTCGCCACCCGCGTGCGCACGGGCGACCTGCTCGCCGTCGCCGACCACGTCGCGCGCACGACGCCACAGCTGTGGTCGGTCGAGTGCTGGGGCGGGGCGACGTACGACGTCGCGCTGCGCTTCCTGGCCGAGGACCCGTGGGAGCGGCTCGCGGCCCTGCGCGAGGCGATCCCCAACGTCGGCCTCCAGATGCTGCTCCGTGGCCGC
>DATIAJ010000096.1:0-15609 GCA_035458105.1 Nocardioides sp.
GACCTCGAGGAGGTTGACGCACCGCAGCAGCGTCGACTTGCCCGAGCCGGAGGCGCCGATCAGCACGACGCACTGGCCGGGCTCGATCGTCAGGTCGACGTCGTGGAGGACCACGTTGTCGCCGAACGACTTGCGGACGCCGGCGAGACGGAGCAGCTCGCTCATAGGTGGCCTCCTGCCCCGTGGTAGCCCTTCTTGCGCGCGTAGCGGTCGGTGAGGCGCGCCATCGGGATGGTGAGGCAGCAGAACAGCACGCCCGCGACGACGTACGGCGTGTAGTTGAAGTCGATGGCCGTCTCGATCTGGGCTGCCCGGATCGCGTCCACGACGCCCAGCACGGCGATCAGGCCGGAGTCCTTCTGGAGCGAGACCAGGTCGTTCATCAGCGGGGGGATGACCCGGCGCCAGGCCTGCGGCAGCACGACGTGGCGCAGCGTCTGCCCGTAGCTCAGCCCGAGCGACCGCCCGGCCAGGCGCTGGCTGGGGTGCACCGACTCGATGCCGGCGCGGAACACCTCGGCGACATAGGCCGAGTAGGAGAGGACGAGCGCCGAGCAGCCCCAGAAGAGCGCGGACGTCGGCAGGCCCTGGAGGCTGAGCGCGGGGCCGCCGAAGCCGAGCAGGAAGATCACCAGCAGCAGCGGCAGGCCGCGGAAGACGTCGACGTACGCCGTCCCGACCAGGCGCAGCGGGAACGCGACCGGGCCGCGGATGGTGCGCATCACGGCGATCGTCAGGCTCAACGCGACGATGAGGACCGCGCACAGCACCATCACCCTGATGTTGAGCCAGAGGCCCTCGAGCACCGCCGGGAACGACGAGACCGCCTTGTCCCAGTCGAAGTAGGTCTCCCGGACGCGCTCCCAGCCCGGCGAGCTGACCACCAGACCGCCGACGACGCCGAGCAGCAGCAGCGTGCTGCCCGATGCGATGAGGGCGCTGCGGACCGTGCGCCGGCGCCGCCACTCGTCGCGCTCGCGCTGGACCTCGGAGGGCGCCCAGGCGGTGTCCACCTGGTCAGTCATGTGGTGAGCCCTCAGGACAGCTCGGGGGCGCCCTGCTGGGCCAGCCACTCCTGGCCGATCTGGTCGAGGACGCCGTCCTCGCGCAGTGTGTCGACGGCCTGCGTCACGCAGTCGGTCAACGGGCTGTCCTTCGCCAGCACGGCACCGAACTGCTCCGGCTCCCCGTCGGGAAGCGGGAGCTGGCCGACGATGACTCCGTCGTCGAGCTGGACGGCCGTCATGAAGTACGCCGTCGGCAGGTCGACGACGATGCCGTCGATCTGGCCGTTCTTGAGCGACTGCACCGCCTGGTCGTTGGTGTCGAAGACGGCCGGCTCGGCCGAGGGCTGGATCTGGTCGGTGATGGCCGTGTAGCTGGTCGTGCCGACCTGGGCGCCGAGCTTGGCGTCCGCTAGGTCGGCGAGGCTGGTGGCGCCGTCGATCGCACTGCCCTTGTTGGTGATGACGGTCTGCACGACGTCGTAATAGCCGGAGGAGAAGTCGACGGCCTCGCGGCGGGCCTCGGTGATGGAGACCTGGTTGACGTCGAAGTCGAACTCCTTCGGGCCGGGCTGCACCACCTTGTTGAACGGCACCTTGACCCAGGCGACCTGCTCCGCGGTGTAGCCGAGCTGCTCGGCGATCGCATAGGCCACCGCGGACTCGTAGCCCTCGCCGTTGGTGGGGTCGTTGTCGACGAACCACGGCTCGTAGGCCGGGTCGTCGGTCGCGATCGTCAGGGTGCCGTCGGCCACGGTCTCGAGGGCGTCCGGGGTGCACGCGTCGGCGGCGGGCGCCTCGGACTCGGAGGTCTCGGCGGAGTCCGTGCCGGCGTCGGTGCCGCTGTCGGCCTCGTCGGTCGGGGCGCACGCGGAGAGCGCGATCGCGGCTGCCGTGAGGGTGACGACGGCGAGGTGGCGCCGGGCGGCGCGCCGGGAGGTCTTCAGCATGGCCGAATCCTACGACTCCGCGCGGCGTCAGCGAACGGGATGACCGGCCGCGGACAGACCGGCCTTGACCTCGCCGATGGTGAGGGTCCCGAAGTGGAACACGGTGGCGGCCAGCACCGCATCGGCCCCTGCCTCGACGGCGGGCGGGAAGTGCTCGACCGCGCCCGCTCCCCCGCTCGCGATGACCGGGATGCCCACCTCACGACGTACGGCCCTGATCAGCTCGAGGTCGAAGCCGTCGGTCGTGCCGTCGGCGTCCATCGCGTTGAGCAGGATCTCGCCCGCGCCGAGCTCGGCGGCACGCACGGCCCACTCGATCGCGTCCAGCCCGGCGCTCTGGCGGCCGCCGTGGGTGGTGACCTCGAAGCCGCTGTCCGTGCCGGCTGCCCGGCGGGCGTCCACGCTCAGCACGAGCACCTGGTTGCCGAACCGGTCGGCGATCTCGGCCACCAGCTCGGGCCGGCGGATGGCGGCGGTGTTGACCGCCACCTTGTCGGCCCCCGCCCGCAGCAGGCGGTCGACGTCGCCGACGCTCCCGACGCCCCCGCCCACGGTGAGCGGGATGAAGACCTCCTCGGCGCAGCGGCTGACCACCTCCATCGTGGTGTCGCGGCCCTCGTGGGAGGCAGAGATGTCGAGGAAGGTCAGCTCGTCGGCGCCCTCCGCGTCGTAGAGACGGGCCAGCTCGACGGGGTCGCCGGCATCGCGGAGCTCGGTGAAGTTCACGCCCTTCACCACGCGACCGCCGTCGACGTCGAGGCACGGGATGACGCGGATCGCGAGGCTCACCTGCGTGCCTCCCTCTCGCGCCAGGCCGCCAACGCGACGTCGACGATGTCCGCTCGCGGCTGGCCCTCGAGCTCGGACAGGGGCACCCAGGCGGCGTGGTCGGTGGAGCCGTCGACCTCGGTCGTGCCGAGCTCGCCGCCGGTGATCGTCGCGTCGAAGACGAACCGTTGGGAGCGGAACCACCCGTCCCACCTGACCGCCCGGGCGGTGAAGAAGTGCTCGGTGAGGAGCGCGCCCGGCTCGACGTGGTAGCCGGTCTCCTCGAACACCTCGCGCACCATCGCGTCGATGACGGACTCCTCGAAGTCGACGCCACCGCCGGGCAGCGACCACTCGGGGTCGCTGTGGCCCTCGCCGTTCCACCACGCGAGCAGCACGCGCTCCTGCCCGTCGACCTCGTCAATGAGCAGGGCGTACGCCGCGAGCCGGGTGTGGTACTCGGTGAACTCCAGGCTCACGGCTTGGTCAGCTCCAGGGCGTCCTCGAGGGTGAAGCGGCCCTCGTAGAGCGCGGTGCCGGCGATGGCGCCCTCGACGCCCTCGTCGACGAGGGTCATCAGCGCCCGGATGTCGTCGAGCGTGGTGACGCCTCCACTGGCCACGACCGGCTTGTCGGTCGCGGCGCACACGTCGCGCAGCAGCTGGAGGTTGGGGCCCTGCAGCATGCCGTCCTTGTTGACGTCGGTGACGACGTAGCGGGCACAGCCCTCGGAGTCGAGGCGGGCGAGCGTCTCGTAGAGGTCTCCCCCGTCGCGGGTCCAGCCGCGGGCCGCCAGCGTCGTTCCGCGGACGTCGAGGCCGACGGCCACCCGGTCGCCGTACGTCGCGATCGCCCGGGCGCACCACTCGGGCTGCTCGAGCGCGGCGGTGCCGATGTTGACCCGACGGCACCCGGTCGCCATGGCTGCCTCGAGGGACTCGTCGTCGCGGATGCCGCCGCTCATCTCGACCTGGATGTCGAGCGTGCCGACGATCCGGGCCTGGAGCTCGCGGTTGTGGCCGTGCCCGAAGGCCGCGTCGAGGTCGACGAGGTGGATCCACTCCGCGCCTGCCTCCTGCCAGCGCAACGCCGCCTCGATCGGGTCGCCGAAGCGCTTCTCCGACCCGTCGACGCCCTGCACCAGCTGGACGGCCTGGCCGCCCTTGATGTCCACGGCGGGCAGGAGCTCGAGGTAGGGCTGCTCGGGGGTGCTGGGCATGGGTCGATCCTAGGAGTGGTCGGCGCCCTCCTCGCCCGCCGGGCGTCC
Source organism: Nocardioides sp. (assembly GCA_035458105.1). GTDB lineage: Bacteria > Actinomycetota > Actinomycetes > Propionibacteriales > Nocardioidaceae > Nocardioides. Next base: position 3,990 of record DATIAJ010000096.1, read on the forward strand.
GGGCGAGACGTCCCTCACGTGGGCGATGACCGCCGCGCCGACCGCCGCCGGGTGCGTGAGGGCCACGGAGTGGCCGGCGCCGGGCACGCTGACACGCGTCGTGCTCGCGACGACCCGCTGGAGTCGATCGAGCATCTCAGCGAACCAGGGGTGGCTCGTTGCACCCCCGACGAGGAGCGTGGGACACCTGACCCCAGAGGCCTGGTCGTCGTCGAAGGTCCAGCCCAGGAGCGCGGGGACGTCCGACCTGAAGAACGTCTCGGCGTCCCGCTCCATGTCACCGACCGACCCGGGCAGGTCCCGCTCGGCGTGGGCACGCCAGTCGGGTCCGTCGATCATCCGCATGACGTGCTCCAGTGCCGTCCGGGCGCCCAGCCGAGCGTGCACCTCGACGGGCTCCTCGATGGCGGACCGGAACTCCGTCGCGCCGGGGGTGTCGTACGGCGGTGGCTCCACGAGCGCGAGGGAGCTGACGGCCTCCGGGTGCCGAACCGCAAGGCTCAACGCGACCGCTGCGCTGTAGCTCGCGCCGACCAGGTGCACGGGCCCGGTGCCGATTCCGTCCAGCACCGACACGACGAGGTCGGCGTCCGCCTCGATCGACCCCGGCACGCGCGCCGGCCCGTTGGCGCCGTACCCGGGACGGTGCACGTGCCACACGTGGAGGCTCGTGCCGAGCTCGCGCGACAGCGGCGCGTGCTCGTCGATGCTGAGTGCGGTCTGGACGACGACGGCCGGGGCTCCCGCGCCGAGCTCCTCGACCTCGACGTGGGTCCCTGCGACCGCCACGCGGTGCACCCGTCCCACCCCACCACAGTGGCACCGGTCGGGCTCCCGGGTCGAGGCCAGGCCGGTCAGAGAACTGCGGCCGGACGACAGCATTTCGGGCGCCAGAGTGTCACCCGGCCGCAGTTCTTCGCAGGGCGGGCCGGAGCCCCGGGTGCGCCTGGCGCCCTACTCCTACGACCTCGTCGACAACCTCGGCCGGCGTTCACCACGCGACCTCCGCGACGTGCCTGAGCCGCAGGTCGGCGATCCGTTCACGCACGCGCTCGGGCGCGACCAGGGACGGGTGGTGGCCGTCGACCCGGGCCGGGAGCTCACCGCGACGATCATGGGCGCCCACCTGTCGTACGCCGTCCTCCCGCGCGGCAGCGACGTACGACTCGTGCTCAAGGTCGTCGCGCGCACCAGCAGGTGGGTGGCGCCGGCGCGCTCGGTCGGCGACCTGGTGATGGCGCGCAAGCAGCTGCTGACGCTCAAGGCGCTGGCCGATCGCGATGCCGCGGCGTCGAGGTCCTAGAGCCCGAGGTCGCGCGCCACCGCCGACACCGCACCCGCCGAGGCCTCCAGGGCCGTTCGCTCGTCGTGGCTGAGCGGGGTCGCGAGCACGCTCTCGACCCCCGTCCGACCCACGACCGAGGGCATGGACAGGCAGACGTCGGAGAGCCCGTGCACGGCGTCGAGCCGCGAGGTCACCGGCAGCACCCGGTGCTCGTCGTGCAGGACCGCCTCCAGGATGCGGGCGACCGCCAGGCCGATCGCCAGGCTGGTGGCGCCCTTGCCGGCGATGATCTCGTAGGCCGACGTCACGACCTGGTGGTGGATCCGCTGGCGGGCCTCCTCGTCGAGCGCACGCGCACCGTTGTGGCCCCAGTCCTTCACCGGCACACCGCCGATGGTGGCGGTCGACCACAGGGGCACCTCGGAGTCGCCGTGCTCCCCGGCGATGTAGGCGTGCACGTTCTGCACGGCGACACGAGTGTGCTCGGCGATCAGGAACCGCAGCCTCGAGGAGTCGAGCACGGTGCCGGAGCCGAAGACGCGATGCGCAGGCAGGCCGGAGAACTGGAGCGCCGCGTAGGTCACGACGTCGACCGGGTTGGTCACCACGAGCAGCAGCGCGTCAGGGGCCAGCGAGACGAGGTCGGGGACCAGGTCGCGGCACATCGCGACGTTCGCGGCGGCGAGGTCGAGCCGCGTCTGCCCGGGATCCTGCTTCGCCCCGGCAGTGATCACGACGACATCGGCCCCGGCGCAGACGCCGAGGTCGTCGCTGCCGGTGATGCGCGCCATCGGCGTGAACTGGAGGCCGTGGTTCAGGTCGAGGACCTCGGCGCGGACCTTGCCGGCGTTGAGGTCGAACAGCGCCAGCTCGCGACAGGCACCGCGGATCTGTGCGGCGTACGCGATCGCGGTCCCCACCGCTCCGGCTCCCACGACTGCGACCTTGGACACGCGTCACACTCTGGCAGGTCCGGCCGGCCGTGCCCACCGCCGACCGGGAGCTCATCGGTGGAGGGGAGGCGTTCAGCGCCAGACGGGAGCGACCTCGCGCCGGTAGCGCCGGGCGAGCAGCAGCGTGAGGACCGTGATGACGGGCCCCGGGATGGCGGCCCGGAGCGACGACCGCTCACGCTCCCCCGCGCCGTCCTGCATCCACGCCAGCGAGTTGGCCGCGTCGACCGGGCTGGCCGGGCGCAGCTTCTTGGTCATCGCCTTGAACTCCTCGTCGTCGGCCAGGTCGCCCATCGGGCCCTCCACGTCACGCTCCTCGTGGTCGAGGTGGCCGTTGATCACCTCGCGGGCCCGTGCGACCTCATCAGCGGCGGCCGCGGCGTTGAGGGTGGACGGTGCGGCGACGACGGAGTCGAGGCTCGTCGACACCGACGCCAGCGCCTGCTTCATCGCGACGTGCTCGGCCTCCATCTCCTCGAGGAGCGTGAGGTCCACGCCGCGCGACTGCAGGAACGGCCACACGTGCTCGTCCTCGGCCTCGTGGTGGTGGGTCAGCTCGCGGACCAGGTTGCGCCACGCGGTCCGGATCTGGCGGGCGCGCGCCGTGTCGCCGTCCGGCATCGTGCGCAGCGCCTGCTCGGTGCGCCCGACGTCGCGTCGTACGGCCGCGTGGATCACCTGGTTGATGCTCAACGTCCCCGTCATGCCTCGGACGGTAGACCGCGACACGACCCCCTTGCGACCCAGTTCTTGAGGAAGTCCGCGCCGACGACGCGCCGCCTACGTCAGGGATCCGACCCAGTTGCGCAGCAGTGCTGCGCCGGCGTCGCCGGACTTCTCCGGGTGGAACTGGGTCGCGGAGAGCGGCCCGTTCTCGACCGCGGCGACGAACCGGTCACCCCCGTGCTCGGCCCAGGTGACCAGCGGCGCGGCAGTGCGGTCGTTGGTGACGAGGTCCCACGAGCGGGCGGCGTACGAGTGCACGAAGTAGAACCGCTCGTCCTCGACACCGGCGAACAACCGCGTCCCCGCGGGCGCCTCGACGGTGTTCCAGCCCATGTGCGGCACCACGTCGGCCTCGAGCCGCGTCACCAATCCGGGCCACTCGTCGCAGCCCGCGGTCTCGATGCCGTGCTCGACGCCGCCCTCGAACAGGATCTGCATCCCGACGCAGATGCCCAGGACCGGCCGTCCGCCCGCGAGGCGCCGGCCGATGATCCGCTCGCCCTTGATCTCGCGCAGGCCCGCCATGCAGGCGGCGTACGCGCCGACGCCGGGCACCACGAGGCCGTCGGCGGCGAGCGCGGTCTCGAAGTCGCCGGTCAGCGTGACCGTGGCCCCCGCCCGCTCGACGGCGCGCACCACCGAGCGCAGGTTGCCCGACCCGTAGTCGAGGACGACGACGTCGGGAGCCGTCACAGGCTGCCCTTCGTCGACGGTACGCCGGTCTCGCGGGGGTCGATCGCGACGGCGTCGCGGAAGGCGCGGGCGAAGGCCTTGAACTGCGCCTCGACGACGTGGTGCGGGTCGCGTCCGCCGAGCACCCGCACGTGGAGCGCGAGGTGGGCGTGGAAGGAGATCGTCTCGAAGACGTGGCGGGTGAGGGAGCCCATGTAGGTCGCGCCGGTGCCACCGATGGCGACGTACTCCTGGCCCTCGGGCTCACCGGTGTGCACGCAGTAGGGGCGGCCCGAGACGTCGACGACGGCCTGGACGATCGCCTCGTCGAGCGGCACGGTGGCATCACCGAAGCGACGGATGCCGGCCTTGTCGCCGAGGGCCTCGCGCAGCGCCTGGCCCAGCACGATGGCGGTGTCCTCGACCGAGTGGTGGGCATCGATGTGGGTGTCGCCGCTCGTCTGCACGACGAGGTCGACGAGGGAGTGGCGGGCGAAGGCGTCGAGCATGTGGTCGTAGAAGCCCACGCCGGTCGACACGTCGGAGCGGCCGCTGCCGTCGAGGTCGACCTCGACGAGGACGCGGGACTCCTTGGTGGTGCGCTCGATCTTCGCGGTGCGGCTCATGCCGGCTGCTCCTTCGTCTGCTCGTCGGTGTGCTGGAGCGTCTCCAGCAGGGCCTTCTTGAACGCTGCCATCTCCTCGGCCGTCCCGATGGACACGCGCAACCATCCGTCGGGCCCGGTCTCGCGGATCAGCACGCCGCGGTCCACCAGACCCTGCCAGATCGCGTGCCGGTCGGCGAAGCGGCCGAAGAGCGCGAAGTTGGCGTCGGAGTCGGCGACCTCGAGCCCCTGCTCCCGCAGCCACGCCACGGTCGCGTCGCGCTCGGCGCGCAGGTCGTCGACCCTGCCCAGCAGCTCCGGGGCGTGCCGCAGAGCCGCCAGCGCGGTCGCCTGGGTGACGGCCGAGAGGTGGTAGGGCAGCCGCACGACGCGGACCGCGTCGCAGATCGCGGGGTCGGCGGCGAGGTAGCCCAGTCGCGCCCCCGCCAGGGCGAACGCCTTGCTCATCGTGCGCGTCACCACGAGGTTGCGGTGCTGCGGCAGCAGCTCGAGCGCGCTCGGCGTGCCGGCACGGCGGAACTCGCCGTAGGCCTCGTCGACGACCACGAGGCCCGCGGGCTCGTAGGACGCGGCCGCCTCGCACAGCATCGTCACGGCCTCGGGCGGCAGCGCCGTCCCGGTCGGGTTGTTGGGACTGGGCAGCAGGACGACCGACGGACGGCGCTCCTCGACCAGCCGGCGCGCCCCATCGAGGTCGAGGGAGAAGTCCTCGGCCCGGTGACCGGCGACCCACTCGGTCATCGTGTCGCGGGCGTACTCGGGATACATCGAGTAGGTCGGGGCGAACGACAGCGCGACCCGCCCCGGACCACCGAAGGCCTGGAGCAGCTGCAGCATGACCTCGTTGGAGCCGTTGGCCGCCCACACCATCTCCGGCGTGATGCCCGATCCCCCGGAGGTGTCGAGGTACGCCGCGAGAGCCGCGCGCAGCTCGACGAACTCGCGGTCGGGGTAGCGGTTGAGCGAGACCGCGGCCTCGCCGACGGCGCGCGCGATGTCGGCTGCCGCCTCGGGCGAGGGGCCGTAGGGGTTCTCGTTGACGTTGAGCTGCACGGGCGCCTGCTCCAGCGAGAGCTGGGGCGCACCGTAGGGCTCGATCCCCCGCAGCTCCTCGCGCAGGGGTGGGAAGGTGGCGCTCATCGCTGTGAGCGGTCGGGGAACCGCGCGCTCACGCCGGCCCCGTGGCCGGGCAGGTCCTCGGCCTCGGCGAGCGTCACGACGTGCTCGGCAACCTCCGCCAGCGCCTCCCGCGTGTACTCGACGTGGTGCACGCGGCGCATGAAGGAGTGCACGCCCAGACCCGAGGAGTGGCACGCGCAACCCGCAGTGGGCAGCACGTGGTTGGACCCCGCGCAGTAGTCGCCCAGGGCCACCGGCGACCACGGCCCGATGAACACCGCGCCGGCGTTGCGCACGCGACCGGCCACGGCGCGCGCGTCGCGGGTGTGGATCTCGGTGTGCTCCGAGGCGTAGGCGTTGATGACGTCGAGGCCCTGGTCGACGTCGTCGACCAGCACGATCGCGGACTGCGGGCCACCGAGGGCCGCGGCGACGCGCTCGGTGTGGCGGGTCGCGGCGACCTGCTTGTCGAGCTCGGCCTCGACCTCGTCGGCGAGGGCGAGCGAGTCGGTGACCAGCAGCGAGGCGGACGTGCCCCCGTGCTCGCACTCGGTGAGCAGGTCTGCGGCCACGAACGCCGGGTCGGCCGAGTCGTCGGCGAGCACGGCGATCTCGCTCGGCCCGGCCTCCGAGTCGATGCCGACCACGCCACGCAGGAGCCGCTTCGCGGCGATGACGTAGAGGTTGCCCGGACCGGTGACCAGGTCCACGCGACGGCACGGGCCGGCACCGTAGGCCAGCATGGCGATCGCCTGGGCGCCGCCGACGGCGTACACCTCGTCGATGCCCAGCAGGGCGCACCCGGCCAGGATGGTGGCGTCGGGCAGTCCGGTCTCACGCGTGGGCGGCGCGGCGACGCACATCGATCGCACGCCGGCGACCTGGGCGGGGACGACGTTCATCACCAGCGTCGACACCAGGGGCGCCAGACCTCCCGGGACGTAGAGGCCGGCGCGGTCGACGGGGATCGATCTGTGGGTGACGAGCGCCCCCGGCGCCACCTCGACCACGGAGTCGGCCTCGACGTCGGCCTCGCTCGTCACCCGCAGGCGGCGGATCGACTCCTCGAGCCCTGCGCGCACGTCCGGGTCCAGTGCGGCCAGGGCCTCGTGGAGTGCGGCGACAGGCACCCGGGGGTCGGGTACGTCGACGCCGTCCAGCTCGAGGGTGAGCGCACGGACCGCGTCGAGCCCTCCGGTCCTGACCGACTCGAGGATCGGCGCCACGACATGCGTGGCAGCCTCGACGTCGAACTCGGCGCGGGGCACGCTCGCGCGGTAGTCGACGGACGCCGCGTCGGCGCCCCTCAGGTCGATGCGACGGATCAGGGACATGCCCCTGATTCTAGGTTCCCCCGCGGGTCGACCCGAAGTCGCGGGTGCAGGGTGGACAGCGGCCACTAGTGTCGTCGGTGTGAGCGATCCACTGCCGATGTTCCCGCTGAGCACCGTGGTGTTCCCGGGCATGAGCGTGCCGCTCCACGTCTTCGAGGACCGCTACCGGATGCTGGTGCGCCACCTGCTCGAGGTGGAGGACCCCGCCGAGCGCGTCTTCGGCACGGTCGCGATCCGCGAGGGCTACGAGGTCGGGGACCACGGTGCGCAGTCGGTCTACCGGGTCGGCTGCGTGCTGCAGCTCACCGAGGTCGACCGGCGCGAGGACGGCACCTTCGACATCGTCGCCGTCGCCCGCGAGCGGCTCGTGCTCGAGGAGATGCAGCGCGGTGCCGACTACCCCCAGGGGCTGGCCGTCGTGCTGCCCGAGCCGGAGGTGCAGGTGCCGGCGGAGGTGCTCGAACGGGCCCGCGCCACCTTCACGGCGTTCCGCGCGGCGATGACCGAGCTGCAGGGTGACCCGTTCAGCGGGACGCTCCCGCGCGACCCCGACTACCTCGCGTGGACCCTGTCGGCGCTGGCGCCGCTGCCCATGGCGGAGCGCCAGTCGCTCCTCGAGGCGGAGGACGCCACCGAGCGGCTGACCCTGGTCACCCGGCTGCTCACCGAGGAGCTGCGAGCCATCAACGTCATCCCGTCGCTGCCGGCCACGCAGGTGGCTCGCACCGCATGGTCCCCCAACTGACCGGACCCTGCTGATGGCGAGGAAGGCGCGCGGCGCCGGAGGTACGCCGGCCACGGTGGCGCTGTCCGCCGCGGGCATCGCCTTCGAGGTCCGGGCATACGAGCACGACCCGAGGACGACGTCGTACGGGCTGGAGGCGGCCGAGGCGCTCGACGTCGACCCGGCGCGGGTCTTCAAGACACTGCTGGCGTCGCTGGACGGCTCGCTGGTGGTCGGGATCGTGCCGGTCACCGGGCAGCTCGACCTCAAGGCGCTGGCGCGCGCACTGAGCGGCAGCAAGGCCGTGATGGCGGACGTGGCAGCCGCCGAGCGGGCGACGGGCTACGTCGCCGGCGGCATCTCGCCGGTCGGGCAGAAGCGTCGACACCCGACGGTGCTCGACGCCTCGGCCCTCGACCACGACACGATCCTGGTCTCCGGCGGTCGGCGTGGCTTCGACATCGAGCTCGCACCGACGGACCTGGTGGCGATCACCGGAGCGGTGACCGCCACCATCGGCCGTTGACTCAGTCGGTCGTCAGCTTCACCAGCCCGTGGACGACGTCGTCGTCGACCCATCCGCTCACCCCGAGGGCAGCCAGCGGCTCGAGGTTCTCGCTGACCTCGGGCATGTCGCCGGCGACCCGGACGAGCCAGTCGTCGTCGGCGTTGAAGTTGACGAAGAGGACCGACTGCGCCTCGTCGGTCTCCACGACCTCGGAGTAGGTCGCGCTGTCACCGAGGCTGCCCGTGCCCTCGAGAGCGCTGCGGTAGTCGTCCTGGAGGGCGAGCACGGCATAGCCGTCGCCCTCGGTGACCTGGAGGAGCTCCGCCATCTCGGGGCCGGCCTGCGCGGCGATCTTGTCGAGGACGGCCTGGATCTCGTCGGCGTCGCCCTTGACCCGGATGCCGACCGGGACCTCGCCCGGTCCGCCGTTGGCCACGGCGTCGGGGTCGAGCCCGCTGCCCATCGACACCGTCACGCCGTCACCGAGCAGGGTCTCGATGTCCTCGGGGAAGGCGAGGCCGGTCTCCGACTCGAGCTGGGCGAGCTGGTCGTCGATCGAGGCGCTCTCGTCGGGGGCCAGGGTCTTGACGTAGTCGAGCATCGCCTGCGCCCAGCCCTCCTCGAGGGCGAAGCCGAACGCCGCGACGGTGTCGTCCGGGAGGTCGGAGATCATGTCGACGCCCTCCTCGCTCGCGAGGAAGCGGGTCATCTCCTCGTTGTAGTCGGACATGGCGTACTCGACCTCGACCGCGCCGTCGTCGAAGCGCACGGTCGCTGCCATGCCGTCGAAGTCGTTGATCAGCTGCTGGAGCTCCTCGGGGACCTCCTCGGACCCAGCCCCTGGGTCACCGCCCATGATCTCCATGCACTCGTCGAGGTCGACGCCGTCCTCGTTGTACTTCTCGCACATTGCCGAGGCGTCGCTCCCGCCTAGGCCGGCGCCGGGCATGCCCATCATTCCCATGCCGCCCATGCCGGCGAGGTCCTCGACGTACTGGGTGATGCCCTTGCCCATGTACATCGACATGAAGCCGTCGTCGCCCGCCTCACCGGTCCACTCCTGGAACGAGGAGTCGGCCGCCAGCGTCGAGCCGTCGGCGGCGTCGACGACCTGCTGGGCGATGTCCTTGGTCTCGGCCAGGACGATCCAGTCGCCCTCGACGACCCAGCCGCCGACATCGCCGTCGGAGCCCTCGCCGCCGCCGCAGGTGTCGACCAGCGTGGCGAGGCCGTCCTCGGCCTTGCCGCCGTCGGTGGTCTGCACGACGCCGACCGGGGTCGGCTCGTCCTCCCCGAGGTCGATGACGGCCATCGCCGCCCGTGAGCCCAGCCACGGCTCGACGTCGGATGCATAGTCGAGGCCCTCGCACTCGCCGGAGGACGTGATCTCCTCGAACAGGCGCTCGCGCAGGTCCTCGTCGGCCTGCAGGTCGATCTCGTCGGTGAACCCGGGGAACTTGCGCAGCGTCTTGATGGCCTCGATCTTCTGGCCGCCGCTCGGGTCGAGGTCGACGCTGGCGTACATGACAGTCGAGGCGGGCAGCGCCTCGGCGGGCTGCGCGCCGGTGGCGAAGAAGCTGGTGGCCGCCCAGGCCCCGCCGGCGACCACTGCGCCACCCGCGACGATCGCGCCCACCGCGATCAGGCGCTTCTTGTTGTCGTTGACGGGCGCCGGCTGTGCGGGCCCCGATCCGTCGAGGTACTCAGGCCTCTCGGCCGGTCCGCCCGGTGTCATGCTCATCTCGCTCTGCTCCCCCGTCGCACGGGTCCCGACGGCGTCGGGACTGCCCACTTGCGGGCGCCGCAAGCCTACCCACGCGAGCGCCGCGCGAACCCCGTGTTCCCCAAGAGATAGGACCCGACCAGACCGGCCATCGCACCGGCTGGAAGGGCCACGAACGCGGTCGAGTGCCACGGCACCCGGCCCTCGTCCGGGGCGGTCAGCCCGAGGTCACCCGGCAACGGGGTGTAGTCGGGCTGACCGGCGGCCAGCGCCTGCGGGTCGGGTGGCCCGAGCGCGCTGCCCACGGCGTACATGACGACAGCGGCGACGCTCGCCGCCACGAGCACCGTCACCACGGTGGCGGTCTCGTTCCCGCGCCACAGCCCGGCCAGCACGGCCAGGACGAGACCGAGCGGGAAGGCGATCATGACGTAGAGGGCGATCGCCTCGAAGGCGAAGTCGGGCCCCGCGGGCTCGAGGTACCAGCGGCCCTCGAAGGCGACACCCGTGGGCGCGTCCCACAGCCGCTCCCAGAGCACCCCGCCGGCTGCACCGCCCACGACGAACGCCGCGAGGATCGTGAGCACACGGGTCAGCACCCGGCCGGTCGAGCCGGCCGAGCCCGTCACCTCGTCCCGCGGACCGGCGGCCTGCGTCACGTCGCTCATCCCGTCAGGCAGCCGGGTCCGAGCAGCTGCTTGAGGTCGGCGAACAGCGCCGGGCTGGGGCTGACCCGCAGGTTGTCGTCGAGGCGCAACACCTTGGTCGAGCTCCGGGTGAGCAGCCGCAGCTGCACCTCGGTCATCCCGGGATGGGTGCCGAGCACGTCACGCAGCTGGGCGACGACCGGTGGGGTGCACCGCGTGGACGGCAGGCTGATCACGACCGGTCCGGTCGGCCCCTGGGTCAGGTCGGGTGCGGTGACCTCCTGCGCGCGGAGCTCGGGCTGGTCCTTGTCACGCGAGAGCTGGCCCTTGATCCGGACGATGTTGTCCTCGACGAGCAGCGTCGAAGCGAGGGTGTAGGCGCTGGGGAAGAGGAGGACGTCGATGGCACCGTCGAGGTCCTCGAGCGTGATGGTGGCCCACGGGTCGCCGCGCTTGGTGATCTTGCGCGAGACCGACGTGATGAGGCCGCTGACGGTCAGCGTGGAGTTGTGGGCGCGCTCCTCGTCGAGCATCAGCTGACCGATCGTGCAGTCGGTGCCCTGGGACAGCACGTGCTCGAGGCCGAGGAGCGGGTGGTCGGAGACGTAGAGCCCGAGCATCTCGCGCTCGTGGCCGAGCAGGGTCATCTTGTCCCAGTCGTCGACGTCGGGGATCACGACCGTCGCACCGGCGGCGCCCACGTCGTCCGGCATCAGCATGTCGATGAGCGAGTCCTGCCCGCTCTCGTCGTCCTTCTTCGCCTGGACGTACTTCTCCACGGCGTCCTCGTGGATGATCGAGAGCGCCCGGCGCCGGTGTTTCATGTCGTCGAAGGCACCGGCCTTGATCAGCGAGTCCAGGACCCGCTTGTTGCAGACCAGCGCCGGGACCTTGTCCATGAAGTCGTTGAAGTCGGTGTAGCGGCCCTTCTCCTCGCGCGCGCTGACGATCCGGTCGACGACGTTGCTGCCGACGTTGCGCACAGCGGTGAGGCCGAAGCGGATGTCGTGGCCCACCGGGGTGAAGTTGGCGTGCGACTCGTTGACGTCGGGCGGCAGGACCTGGATCTTCATGCGCCGGCACTCGTTGAGGTAGATCGCCATCTTGTCCTTGTCGTCCTTGACGGACGTGAGGAGCGCGGCCATGTATTCAGCCGGGTAGTTGGCCTTGAGGTAGGCCGTCCAGTAGGTGATGACGCCGTAGGCAGCGGAGTGCGACTTGTTGAAGGCGTAGTCGGAGAACGGGAGCAGGATCTCCCAGAGCTTGTCGATCGCGACCTGGGGGAAGTTGCGCTCGAGCATGCC
>DATIAJ010000097.1:0-6430 GCA_035458105.1 Nocardioides sp.
TGTGCCTCGGCATCATGCCCGTCACGGGCGTGCCGCTGCCGTTCGTGTCCTACGGCGGCAGCTCGCTGTTCGCCGGGATGCTGGCACTCGGCCTGCTGCAGAACATCCACCTGAGGTCAGCGGGCCCGATCCGCCGCTGAGGCACGCCGCGAGCGCCGGTCGGGCGGTCGCCGTCGTGTAGCCTCGGGCGCCGAACGGGACCGCCACGAGGGACCGGTCGACGGCAGCCGACGGGAAAGCAGGACATGGTGGAACCAGCGGGGAACGACTCACGGGTGGCGCAGCTCGAGAGCGACAACGAGGCCCTGCGCCGCGAGGTGGTCGAGGCCCGTCACAGCCTGCTGGTGAACCGTGACCACGTCGTCGGGACGGAGGCCGAGATCGGCCGGCTCAACCGCGACATCCTGCGCATGCAGGCCGAGCTCGTCGCGTCCCGGAAGAAGATCCGTGCCCTGCAGAACCGCAAGAAGGGGCTGATCGCACGCACCCGCGACCTCGAGACGAAGCTCAAGGCGGCCCGGTCCCGCAACCAGCAGCTGCGCGAAGAGCTCGACCGCCAGGTCGCGGCACGCGTTCCGCTGTCGCGTCGCGTCGTACGACGGCTGCGCGGGCGCCGTTGATGGCCGGTCAGGCGTCGCCGCTCTTCTCGATCGTCACCCCGGTCTACCAGCCGCCGGTCGACGTCCTCGCGGACACCATCGCCTCGGTCCGCGCCCAGGAGCACGCCGACTGGGAGTGGGTGCTCGTCGACGACGCGTCGCCCGACCCGGAGGTGCGCCGGGTGATCGCCGACGCGTCTGCTGACGACCCGCGCATCCGCCTGGTGGCCCGCGACACCAATGGCCACATCGTGGCGGCCTCCAACGACGCGGTCGCCGAGGCCACGGGCGAGTTCCTGGTCTTCCTCGACCACGACGACCTGCTGACGCCCGATGCGTTGGCCGAGATGGCCCGGGCGATCGACGGCGAGCCCGAGGCGGACTACCTGTACTCCGACGAGGACAAGGTCGGCGAGGAGGGGGAGCTCTTCGGTCGCTTCGCGAAGCCCGACTGGTCGCCGGAGCGGCTGCGCGGCCAGATGTACACCTCGCACCTCTCGGTCATGCGCACCTCCCTCGTGCGAGAGGTGGGCGGGTTCCGGCAGGGCTACGACGGCTCCCAGGACCACGACCTCGCCCTCCGCGTCAGCGAGCGCGCGCGCCGGGTCGTCCACATCCCACGGGTGCTCTACCACTGGCGTGCGGTGGCCGGGTCCGCCGCCGCCGACATCGGTGCGAAGCCCTACGCCGACGATGCGGGGCGTCGCGCCGTGCAGGACCAGCTCGACCGGCTGGGGATCGCCGGGACGGTCGAGAGCGGTCGGGAGCCGGGGCGCTACGTCATCGAGCGCCGGCTCGACCCCTCGCTCCGCGTCTCGCTGGTGATCCCGACGATCGGGCAGTCCGCCACCGTCTTCGGCGAGCGCCGCGTCATGGTGGTCGAGACGGTCCGCTCCGCGCTCGCCCACACCGAGCACGAGGACGTCGAGGTGGTCGTCGTGCACGACACGCCGACCCCGCCCGAGGTGCTCGAGCAGCTGCGCGAGATCGCGGGCGACCGGCTGGTGCTCGTCGAGTACACGCTGCCGTTCAACTTCTCCCAGAAGGTCAACCTCGGCTGCCTCCATGCCACCGGCGAGCGGCTGGTCTTCCTCAACGACGATGTCGAAGTGCTTTCGCCGCGCTGGCTGGAGAACCTCGTCGGCCCCCTCGACGAGCCCGACGTCGGGCTCACCGGCGCCAAGCTCTACTTCAGCGACGGCTCGATCCAGCACGCCGGCCACGGGTACTGGAACAAGCACTACCACCACCCGTTCCGCTACTGGACGCGCGATGAGGCCGGCCCGTTCGGCGAGCTGGTCGTCAACCGCGAGATGACCGGGGTGACGGCCGCGTGCTCGGCCATGCGGCGTGACGCCTTCCTCGCGGTCGGCGGCTTCCCCGAGGCGCTGCCGTCCAACTTCAACGACGTCGACCTGTGCTACAAGGTCGCCCACCTCGGCTACCGCACGGTCTGGGTCGCCAATTGCGAGCTGTTCCACTTCGAGTCGCAGACCCGGGACGGCACGGTGCTCCCCTGGGAGCGGCACTTCGTCGTACGCCGGTGGGGGATCCCGGACGTCGACCGGTTCACGCCGGCCGCCGTGGCGACCCCGATGATGGACCCGCACCGCCTGCTGGACGCCCGGCTCGCTGAGTCGCGCTCGACCTCGCGCCGCAACGCGTCGCGCTGACTTCGGACACCGGGCCGCACCGCGTACGCTTGTCCTTCGCCCTTGGCGCCGCGTGCGACGGCGCTGTCCCGATCATGTTCGAGGTGTTGCCGTCATGTCCGTCGCGTCGGTCTTCCCGCGCCTGGAGGCGAGGCTTCCGTCGGTGCAGAAGCCCATCCAGTACGTCGGCGGCGAGCTGAACTCCGTCGTCAAGGACTGGGACTGCGCGGAGGCGTCGGAGACCGGTGGCCCGACGGTCCGCTGGGCGCTGATGTACCCCGACGCCTACGAGGTGGGCCTGCCCAACCAGGGCGTGCAGATCCTCTACGAGGTGCTCAACGAGCGCGACTGGATCCTCGCGGAGCGCACCTACTCGGTGTGGCCCGACATGGAACAGGTGATGCGCGAGGGTGACGCGCAGGGACCGATCCCGCAGTTCACCGTCGACAGCCACCGCCCCGTCGGCGCCTTCGACCTCTTCGGCCTGAGCTTCTCGACCGAGCTCGGCTACACCAACATGCTCAACGCCCTCGACCTGGCCGGGATCCCGCTCCACGCGGTCGACCGCGGCGAGGACGACCCGGTCGTGATCGCCGGCGGGCACGCCGCGTTCAACCCCGAGCCCATCGCCGACTTCATCGACGCCGCCGTGCTCGGCGACGGCGAGGAGGTCGTGCTCGCCATCTCCGAGGTCGTGCGCGAGTGGAAGGCCGAGGGCCGCCCGGGCGGTCGCGAGGAGCTGCTGCGCCGGCTCGCGGTCACCGGCAACATCTACGTCCCGCGGTTCTACGACGTGGCCTACGCCGCCGACGGCTCGATCGAGGCCGTCGTGCCCAACCGCCCCGGGATCCCGTTCCGGGTCCGCAAGCACACGCTGATGGACCTCGACCAGTGGCCGTACCCGGCCAACCCGCTCGTGCCGCTGGCCGAGACCGTCCACGAGCGCTTCTCCGTCGAGATCTTCCGCGGCTGCACCCGCGGCTGCCGCTTCTGCCAGGCCGGGATGATCACCCGCCCGGTGCGCGAGCGGTCCATCGAGACGATCGGCGACATGGTCGAGAACGGCATCCGCAAGTCGGGCTTCGAGGAGGTCGGCCTGCTGTCGCTGTCCAGTGCCGACCACACCGAGATCGGTGACGTCGCCAAGGGGCTGGCCGACCGCTACGAAGGATCCAACGTCTCCCTGTCGCTGCCCAGCACGCGCGTCGACGCCTTCAACATCACCCTGGCCAACGAGTTCTCCCGCAACGGGCGTCGCTCGGGCCTGACCTTCGCTCCCGAGGGTGGCTCGGAGCGGATGCGCAAGGTGATCAACAAGATGGTGAGCGAGGACGACCTCATCCGCACCGTTGCAGCGGCGTACTCCCACGGCTGGCGCCAGGTGAAGCTCTACTTCATGTGCGGCCTCCCGGAGGAGACCGACGAGGACGTGCTCGCCATCGCCGACCTCGCCAAGCGGGTGATCAAGACCGGCCGCGAGGTCTCGGGCCGCAACGACATCCGCTGCACCGTGTCGATCGGCGGCTTCGTGCCCAAGCCGCACACGCCGTTCCAGTGGGCCCCGCAGCTCGACCACGAGGCCACCGACGAGCGGCTTCGGCTGCTGCGCGAGGTGGTCCGCGAGGACAAGAAGTACGCCCGCGCGATCGGCTTCCGCTACCACGACGGCAAGCCCGGAATCGTCGAGGGCCTGCTCTCGCGCGGTGACCGCCGTGTCGGGCGGGTCATCGAGGAGGTGTGGCGCGACGGTGGGCGCTTCGACGGCTGGAGCGAGCACTTCTCCTACGACCGCTGGATGACCTCGGCCGAGAAGGCGCTGGCGGGCACCGGCGTCGACGTCGACTGGTACACCACCCGCGCGCGTGACTACGACGAGGTGCTGCCGTGGGAGCACCTCGACTCGGGCCTCGACAAGGACTGGCTGTGGGGCGACTGGGAGGACGCCCTCGCGACCGCCGACGGCGCCGACATCGAGATCGAGGACTGCCGCTGGACGCCCTGCTACGACTGCGGCGTCTGCCCGGAGATGGGCACGGAGATCCAGGTCGGCCCGACGGGCCAGAAGCTGTTGCCGCTCAGCGTCGTCTGACACGGGCATGGTCCGGCGCGTGCCACACGCGACCTACCGGTTCCGGCCGGTCTCCGAGCACGGCGCGTGGCAGGGCAGCAGCGGGATCGTCCCGGCCGTCCCCTAGGATCGTCCGGTCCGTCGTCGGAGGAAGCAGGTTGATGGGGCTCGAGGCCGCGGTTTGTCCGGCACGCCCTCCTCAGGAGAGAGTCGCGTCGTGAAGAGGTCGTCCTGGGTCGTCGCCACGCTCGTGGCCGCGCTCGCTGCTGTCGTGTGCGGTGCCATGTGGGCGCTGTCGTCACCGGTCGGGTCCTCGCCCGACGACAACTACCACCAGGCGACCATCTGGTGCGTCGGGGCGACGGAGGATTCCGCGGCGAGCACGTGCCAGGTGGTCGGCGAGGCAGAGGAGACCGGTGGCCGCGTGGTGGAGCTGCCGGCGCTGGTCGCGGCACCCAACTGCTACGCCTTCCAACCCGCGGAGTCGGCTGCCTGCCAGAAGCCTCTGCGGGGGGAGGTGACCCGCACCGAGGCGGTCGACAACGGTGACTACCCGGGCGGGTTCTACCGCGTGATGCACCTGCTCGTGCGCGACAGCATCCCGGAGTCGATCCTCGCGATGCGGGTCTTCAACGTGGTCCTCGGGGTGGTCCTGCTGGGGGCTGTGGCGCTCGTCGCCACCGCCAGCGTCCGCCGGTTGATGGCCCTGACCCTCACGCCCGTGCTGATCCCGCTCGGCTGGTTCATCCTGGCCTCGGTCAACCCCAGCAGCTGGGCGCTGTCCGGGCTCACGTGCTACGGCTTCGCCCTGCACACCTTCTTCTCCACGCCCCATCCCCGCCGACGGATCGCGGCGGGCGTCCTGGCGGGGCTCGGCCTGCTCGTCGCGCTGAGCGCCCGCGGTGACGCCCCGGCGTACGCCGGCGTGGTGACCGTCGCCCTGTGCCTGCTGCACTGGCGGGTGCTGTGGGCGCGCAGGGCGCTCGTGGTCCTTCCAGTGCTCGTGGCCCTGGTCTGCGCCTGGCGGCTGCTCGGTGCGTCCCAGGTCGCCAGCATCGCCGGCGCCTCTGCGGAGACGGAGCGATCCCTCAGCGAGGTGGTCCCCAACCTCCTCCTGGAGTTCCCCGCTCTCTTCAGCGGCATGTTCGGCTACGCGTTCGGCCTCGGGTGGCTCGACACCTCCGTCAGCGCCGTGACGGCGTACCCCGTGGCCCTGGTCATCGGGTTCCTCGGGCTCACCGGCCTGGGGCGGCTGTCGTGGCCGAAGGCGGCCGCGGCGGTCCTGATCTTCCTGCCCATGCTCGTGCTGCCGCTCATGACGCTCTACCGCACGCGCCTGATCGTGGGCGAGACCGTCCAGCCGCGCTACATCCTCCCGCTGATGCCGATCCTGCTCGCCGTGCTCCTGGTGGACCGCACCGCCGAACGCTCACTGTCGATCTCACGGGTCCAGGCCGTGGTGATCGCTGTCGCGCTCACGGTCGCCAACGCGGCTGCCATCTACGCCAATGCGCGCCGCTACGTGACCGGCATCGACGGCCCGCTGCTGATCGACGACCTCGAGTGGTGGTGGCAGTCCGCCCCGCCACCAGGCACCGTCGCCGTGGTGGGCGGGGTGGCGTTCGCGGTGTTCGCCGCGGCCCTCGTCGCCACCAACTGGCGACCGCCCGTCGAGGCGGTGGCCGCTCCCGAACCGGTACGCGAGCCGGAGCGGGCCGTCGTGACGGAGCCGCAGTCGGGACCCGCTGCCCCCGCGACCACGCCCGCGCCCGCTGACCCTTCCCCGACGCAGGCCCGGACCCCTTCCCAGACCCAGACCCAGACCGAGACCCAAGAGGCCCGATGAGCTATCGCGCAGTGGACTCCGCCGAGGTGTCGCCCGAGGCGACGATCGGCGACGGCACCAGCCTGTGGCACCTGTGCCAGGTGCGCGAGGACGCGGTCCTCGGCGAGAACTGCGTCATCGGCCGCGGCGCCTACATCGGGTCGGGCGTGCGGATGGGTGACAACTGCAAGGTCCAGAACCACGCCCTGGTCTACGAGCCCGCCGTGCTCGGGAACGGCGTCTTCATCGGCCCCGCCGTGGTGCTGACCAACGACACCTACCCGCG
>DATIAJ010000098.1:0-18284 GCA_035458105.1 Nocardioides sp.
GCCCGGCGATCCACTGCCACCACGTCAGCCCGAGTGCGCCGCTCCCGGTGAGCGCCGACGGCGGGTCGGTCGCGTTCCACAGCCCCAGGCCGTCGCCGACCAGGTGGAGCAGCCCGCGCGAGTCGTTGAACCAGGTCGGGCCGTCGACGCCGATCGCGTCGAGCATCGAGTTGATGACGCCGCCGCCCGAGAACAGGAACAGGAACACCAGGCTGATGGCGACCGAGCTCACCACCGAGGGGAAGTAGAAGGCGGTGCGGAAGAAGCCGATCGCCTTCAGCATCTGCTGGTTGAGCACGAGGGCGAGGAAGAGCGCGAAGGCGGTCTGGAGCGGCACGACGAGCAGGACGTAGTAGAAGTTGTTGCGCAACGAGGTCATGAAGTCGGACCGGGTGAGTCCGCCCTGCTCGCCGAACAGCTCGCGGTAGTTCTCGGCGCCGACGAACCCGACCCCGGACGCGAACGGGCTGCCGCGACCGTTCCAGTCCGTGAACGACACCCACAGCGCCATCACCACCGGCACCGCGAGGAACAGCCCCAGGACGACCAGGGTCGGCAGCACGAAGAGCCACCCGGCCCTGGTCTGGCCCTTGCGGATGCTGCTCGCGGTGCTCACTGCAGCTCCGCCTCGGCGTTCTGCTGGAAGGACTCGAGGATCTCGGTGGCGTCGGCCCGGGCGATCCGCTCGAGCTGCGAGTCGAGGTCGGCGACGACGGGGCCGAGACCGGGCTGGTTGACCGGACCCCGGCCGTAGTCGGCGCCGGCGATGAAGGGGGCGTCCTGCGGGAACTGCTCGACGTAGTCGCTCTGTGCGGACTCGCGGCTGGGCATGACACCGAACGCCTCGGCGCTGGCCAGCTGGTTCTCCGTGCTCGTCAGCGACTCCACGAGCGACACCGCAGCCTCCTGGTCCGGCGAGTCGGCGGCGATGCCCCAGCACTGGGTGAACAGGAGCGTCCCCTTGCCGGCCGGGCCCTCGGGCAGCTCGGCGACGGTGTAGTCGACGTCGGGGTAGTCGTTCTCCATCGCGCCGCGGATCCAGTTGCCCTCGATGGTCATCGCGGCCTTCTGGGTGCCGAAGGCCTCCCCGCCCCAGCCGGCGTCCACGTCGGGTGCGAGCACGGCGGAGCCGCTGTCGAGGAGACCCTGGACGTACTCCAACGCTTCCACGTTCGACGGGTCGGTCGCGGTCGGCTCACCGTTCTCGTTGACCCAGAAGCTGCCGTTCTGCACGAGGAAGGCGCCCACCCGGTCGCGACCCAGGCCCAGCACCAGCCCGGCCTGCTGCGGCGTGGTGAGCTCCTGGGCCACCGTCTCCAGCTCGTCCCACGTCGTGGGGATGTCGGCGTCGGTCAGGCCGGCCTTCTCCCACGCCTCGGTGTTGATCTGCAGGGCCAGGGTGGAGAAGTCCTTGGGGGCGCAGTAGGCCTGGTCGTCGAGGGTGAAGGAGTCGACGAGGTTGGGGTAGAAGTCGTCGGCGTCGGCCATCTCGTCGAAGTAGGGGTAGAGGTTGCCCGCCGCGGCGTAGTCGCCGAAGACGCCGGCGTCGACGTAGAACACGTCCGGGGGGTTGCCTCCGGCGAAGCCCTGGGAGAGCTGCTGGGCGATGTCGTTGGCGACGACCACCTCGACCTCGTTGCCGCTCTCGTCGGCCCAGGCAGCGGCCGCGTCCTCGACGGCCTTCGTCTCGGCGTCGCCGCTGGAGGCGATCAGCACCTGGAGCTCGACCGGGCCGTCGCCCGACGAGGCGGGCTCGGACGAGCCCTCGTCCTCGAAGCCGCCGCCACCGCAGGCGACGAGCGTGAGCGACGTGCCGAGGGCGAGGGCGGCGAGGGACGCTCGGTGGCGCCGTGGGGTGGTCGACATGGGGGACTCCTCGAGGGTTGGGGGTGGTGGGTCGTGGGTCGTGGGTGGGTCGGGGCTTGGTCGTGGTCAGCGGGGGACGTGCAGCACGGGTGGCACGAGCCGGCCTCGAGCCGGCCGGTCGGGGGTCTCCAGCCGGGCCGAGAGCAGCTCGATGCAGAGGTGGGCGGCCTGGTCGATGGGCTGCGCGACGCTCGCCAGCCCCAGCGCCGCGGCGACGGGGGTGGCGTCGAAGCCGACCACGTCGGGGCGCTCTCCCGGCCGGGTGACGGTGGCCCGGTACGCGCCGAGGGCGAGGGTGTCGCTCGCGCAGACGATCGCGTCCGGGGCGTCGGGACGGTCCATCAGCTCGGCCACGGCCGCCTCGGCGGCCGCGGCGTCGTTGAGGCTGTGGGCCTCGAGCCGAGGCTCTCCGAGCCCGGCGGCGGTGATCGCGTCGAGCCAGCCGCGGCGCCGGTCGGTGCCGGTGCTGGGCTCCTCGCCGTCCCCCGGCCAGCCGAGGTAGGCGATGCGGCGCCGGCCCAGGTCGAGCAGGTGTCGTACAGCGAGGCTGGTCCCCAGGGCGCCGTCGACGTCGACCCAGTCGTGCGGCTCGTCGGCGTGGCCCCACGGCCGGCCGAAGGCGCAGAATGTGGTGCCCTGGCTCCGGAGGTGGGCGGGGCGCTCGTCGGCGCTGCTGGTCGCGGTGAGCACGACCGCGTCGGCAGCGCCGGTGAGCACCAGCTCGTCGATGACGGCGACCTCGGCGGCCTCGTCCTCGGGCTGCGCGTAGAGCAGCACGCGGAGCCCGTTGTCCTGCCCGGCCTCGGCGAGCCCGTGGTAGAAGGCGTCGAGGACGAGGCCGGAGATGCCGTCCTGCTGGCGCTCGGCGCGTACGGCGATGGCGTGGGCGCGACGGGTGGCGAGCTGGCGGGCCGGGAGCGAGGGTCGGTAGCCGCTCTCGCGGATGGCCGCGAGCACGCGTTCGCGGGTCGGCGCGGCCACCCGGGAGGGGTGGCGCAGCACGTTGGAGACGGTCTGGCGCGAGACGCCGGCGCGGGCGGCGACCGAGTCGAGGGTGGCGGGTCCGACCTCGGTCACGGCGTCCTCCTCGTCGTCGGTCCGGTCCCGGTGAGATGCCCCGCCGTCATGGGTGGCGGTGCTGCCGGGACGGCCACTAGGGTGTTTGAGCGCTCAAATGTTTGAGCGCTCAAACCGTAACCCACGTCACACTCGTTGGGAACCCCTCGATCCCCGACGGCCCGCCCTCCCCGCTCCCACCACGAAGGACTCCGATGGAACAGCCGATGGAGCAGCCGATGGAACAGCCCTGGTTGCACGACCTGTCCCTCACCCTCGCCGCCCCCACCCAGGTGTGGTCGGCGGCCGACGGACAGGTCCGGGCGGACGGCCTGGCGGGGGTCCACCACGCGGACCGCCGGGTCGTCTGCCTGCTGGCGCTCGAGGTCGACGGCCGCGAGCCCACGCCCGTCGCGGCGCACAGCCGCCGCGGTGACACCCACTCCTTCGTGTCCGTGCCCCGCCACCTCGGCGACCCCGGCCCCGACCCGACCGTGCGGCTGGTCCGCCGGCGCGACGTCGAGCCGGGCCTGGTGCGCGAGTCGTACGTGCTGTCGAGCGCCGCGGCAGAGCCCGTGACGTGCACGATCGGCCTCCGCATCGCCGCCGACCTCGCGCCGATGGACGGAGTGAAGTCGGGTGCGAGCTTCGACCCGGTGCCGGCCGGCGGCGTCGGCGGGTCGGTGCTGACCTGGGACCGTGACGGGCTCAGGGCCACGCTGCGCGTCCCCGGCGCGCACACGAGCACCGAGGGCGCGGGCGCGGAGGTGCTCGCGACCTGGGACGTCGTCGTACCGCCGGGCGAGAGCGTCACCCACGACCTGCTGCTCACCCTGGACGCCGCGGGCGCCGCGGTGACGGCGCCGCGGCGTGACGCGGGCTGGCCCGACGTGGCGGTCGACAGCGCCGACCGCCGGCTCGCCCCGGTCCTCCAGCGCGGCCTCGACGATCTCAGGCTGCTGCGGCTCGCGACCCCCGGCGCCGAAGGCAGGGACGAGGAGTTCATCGGCGCGGGCGCGCCGTGGTTCCTGACCCTCTTCGGTCGCGACAGCCTCTGGACCGCCCGGATGCTCATGCCGGTCACGACCGACCTGGCCATGTCGACCCTGCGGCTGCTCGCCCACCACCAGGGCACCCGCACCGACGACGTCACTGCTGAGGAGCCCGGCAAGATCCTCCACGAGGTGCGCTCGGCCGGCTTCAGCCTCGGCGAGGACGACGGGGCCGACCGGCACCTGCCACCGGTCTACTACGGCACCATCGACGCGACCCCGCTCTGGGCGCTGACCCTGCACGACGCGTGGAGCTGGGGCGCGCCCGAGGACCAGGTCGAGCAGCTGGTGCCCGCCCTCGAGCGCGCGCTCGCCTGGCAGGTCGAGCACGGCGACGCCGATGGGGACGGCCTCCTGGAGTACGTCGACCGCTCCGGCCACGGCCTGTCCAACCAGGGCTGGAAGGACTCCGGCGATGCCGTCCGCCGCAGCGACGGCAGCCGCGCCACCTCGCCGCTCGCCCTCGCGGAGGTCCAGGGCTACGCGTACGCCGCGGCGGTGCGGGGAGCCGACCTCCTGGAGGCGTACGGGCGGCCGGGCGTCGACCGCTGGCGGGCGTGGGCCGCGCGGCTGCGCGAGGAGTTCGCCCGGCGGTTCTGGGTCGAGGACGCGGTCGGGGCCTTCCCCGCCATCGCGCTCGACCGCGACAAGCGCCCGGTCGTGTCGCTGACCAGCAACATCGGCCACCTCCTCGGGACCGGGATCCTCGACGCCGAGGGCGTCGACCTGGTCGCCCGTCGGCTCGTGGGCCACGACATGCAGTCCGGCTTCGGCATCCGCACCCTGTCGACGCGTGCCGCGGGCTACTCGCCGACCGGCTACCACGTGGGGTCGGTGTGGCCCCACGACACCGCGATCTGCCTGGCGGGCCTCGCCGCCGAGCAGCGGCCCGAGACCGCCGAGGTGGCCGAGGCGCTGCTGTCCGCCCTCACGGCGTTCGGCGGTCGGCCTCCGGAGCTCTTCGCCGGCGACGCTGCCTCCGCCCAGCCCGTACCCCTGCCCTATCCGGCAGCGTGCCGGCCCCAGGCCTGGTCGGCTGCGTCAGCCGTCTCGCTGGTCGGGTCCGTGCTCGGCCTGCGGCCCGACCGAGACGCCGAGCACGGCGTGGCTCTGGCACCGGTGCGCCCGTGGGGCTATGGCGCGACGCGCATCTCCGGGCTCGGCACGCACCAGCGCCGTCTCGTGATCGAGGTGTCCGACGACGGTCGGGTCCTCGCCCGCTGACAGCCCTGTCCCCGTCCCCAGGGGTGTGGGACGGTGGAGCTCGCGAGCACCAGACTCGACGCAGATCCGGGGCGGACCGTCCGTCGCGGCGAGACAAGGAGGATCCATGACGACGACTCCTGACAACCCCCTCGGCGACGACGAGATGAGCACCGAGGGCGTCGACCCGGCCGGGGTCGCAGCCGGCCCCGGGACTGACGCCGACGGCACCGACGCCGACGGCAGCGACGGCGACTCGACCGACGCCACGGACGGTGACTCGACGGACGCCGACGGCACCGACGCCGACGGCAGCGACGGCGACTCGACCGACGCCACCGACGGTGATTCGACGGACGCCGACGGCACCGACGGGACTGCGCTCTGAGCGCTCTCGACCGCCTCACCGGTGACGCCCAGACCTTCGTCGACAAGGTCTGGGCGTCGTCGGTCCACGTCCACCGCACCGACCCGTCGTACGGCGCCGAGGTGCTGTCGCTCGCGCACGTCGACCACCTGCTCACCGAGACCGCGATCCGCACTCCGGCCGTGCGGGTGGCCCGCAACGGCTCGGTCCTGCCGGAGTCGACCTTCACCCGCGGTGGCAGCCTCGCCGGAAAGCCCCTCACCGGGCTGGTCGACCCCGTCAGGCTGATGCGCCTGCACGACGAAGGCGCCACGATCGTGCTGCAGGGGCTGCAGCGCTACTGGTCGCCCGTCGGCGACCTCGTCGCCGAGCTCGAGCTCGAGCTCGGCCACCCGTGCCAGGCCAACGCCTACCTCACGCCCCCGGGCGCCCAGGGCTTCGCCGTCCACACCGACTCCCACGACGTGTTCGTCCTGCAGACCCACGGCACCAAGATGTGGGAGGTGCACGGCGATGGCGGTCCTGGCGAGCTGCTGCTGGAGCCCGGCGTCGTGGCCTACCTGCCGACCGGCACGCCCCACGCAGCCCGGGCGCAGGACTCGGTCTCGCTCCACCTCACGATCGGCATCAACCAGCTGACGTGGCGCAGCCTGGTCACCCGCGAGGTCGGGCGCCTGCTCGCCGACGTGCCGGACGACCACGTGCCTGCCGGCTACCTCGAGGACCCCACCCGTCTCGCCGACGGCCTGGCCGACCGGCTCGCAGCCGTCGCCGACGCCGTACGCCGCCTCGATCCTGCCGCCCTGGCCGGCCACCAGGTCGAGGGCTTCCTCAGCGGCCGGCCGCCGCGGCTCGCGGGCACCCTGCTCGACCGTGACGCCCTCGCGGCAGGGATCGACGTCGGCACCCGGCTGCGCCGGCGCCGCGGCCACCCGTGCGTGCTCGTCGACGACGGCGACGCGGTCCGCGTGATGATCGGCGACCGCGTCCTGCGGGTGCCCGCGCGGGTCCGGCCGGCGCTCGAGCACGTCGCCGCACACGCCGAGCTCGTGCCGGGAGACCTCCCGACGGACGGACAGAGCGCGCTGGTCCTGTGCCGACGGCTGGTGCGGGAGGGCCTGCTCGAGGTCGTCCGGTGACCGCCTTCCGCTGCGCGAGCGCCAGCCGGGCGCGCGGTGACGAGCTCGCCGGCACCGCCTCGACGGTGCGCAGCTTCCTGCTGCTCGAGCACCCCGGGCCGTGGGGTGTCGACGCGCTGCGCGACGCCAGGCTGCCCGACGGCCTCGGCGCCCACCTGCAGGAGCAGGCGCGCCGGCACCGGGTCCGGGTGCTGCTCGTCCGCAGGCCGGGCAGGCGCGCCGGCGCCGGGCCGACCCGGGTCGTCGCCGCCCGGGCGGCCGGTCCGGCCTCGTGGGCGGAGGGCGCCGACCTCGACCGGATCGACGACGTGCGCGACCTCGACCTGGCCGCCCTCGGCGCCGGCCGCTCCGTCGGCCTCGAGCCGGAGCGGGACCCGGTCCTCGCCGTCTGCACGCACGGTCGCCACGACGCCTGCTGCGCCGAGCTCGGGCGGCCGGTCGCCCTCGCCCTGGCGTCGGGCCCGCACGGCACCGCCGTCTGGGAGACCTCGCACGTCGGGGGTGACCGGTTCGCCGGCAACCTCGTCGTGCTGCCCCGCGGGCTCTACTACGGCGGCCTCGACCCGGCGTCGGCCCAGGACGTCGCCGCGGCCACCGCCCGTGGCGAGGTGCTCCTCGAGCACCTCCGCGGCCGGTCCGACCTGCCGATGGCCGTCCAGGCCGCCGACGTCGCGCTGCGGCGGGAGCACGGACTCCTCGGGCTGGACGACGTACGTCCCGGCGCCGTCCGCGTGGACGGCGACCTCACCATCGCCCGGTTCGCCGTGCACGGCCACGGGGAGGTCGACGTCGTCGTACGCCGGGTGCTCGGCGTCGACCTGCACCGGCTGACCTGCTCCGCCGCGCGCGACAGCGCGGTGCCGCGACACGAGGTGGTCGAGGTCCGCAGGGTCTCCTGAAAACTCGCGCGCGCGGTCCGGCCGCGGCTGCGACACTGTCCACTCGTGACCTGGACCGACCGGTTCCGCGCGATGCGGATGGACGTGACCCCGCTGCGGGAGTCGCGCGACTTCCGCCTCCTCTTCACCGCCGGCAGCGTGTTCTACCTCGGCAGCATGGTGGCCTACGTCGCCGTACCGTTCGCGATCTACGATCTCACCGGGTCCAACCTCATGGTCGGCCTGGTCGGCCTCGTCGAGCTCGGACCGCTCGTCGTCTTCGGCCTGTACGGCGGCGCGCTGGCCGACCACGTCGACCGGCGCCGCCTGCTCGTCCTCACCGGGGTGGCCCAGGTCGCCCTGATGGGTGCCTTCGCCTGGAACGCGTTCTCCGCCCAGCCGAGGGTGTGGCTGATCTTCGTCATCGCCGCGCTCTACGCCGCGGTGAGCTCGATGCAGCGCCCGTCACGAGAGGCGTTGGAACCGCGGACCGTGCGGCACGACCAGATCGCCGCGGCCAACGCGTTGAGCAGCTTCGCGATGCAGTTCGGCGTCCTCCTCGGCCCGCTCGTCGGCGGCCTGCTGGTGGCCTACGTCGGCGTCGGGTGGTGCTTCGTCGCCGGCCTGGTCGGCTACTCCGTCGCCACGCTGCTGTTCGCGGCCATGCGGCCCTACCCGCACGACGGTGAGACCACCCCGCCCAGCCTCCGCGGGATCCACGAGGGACTCACGTACGCGTTGCGTCGGCGCGACCTGCTCGGCACCTACCTCGTCGACATCGCGGCGATGATGCTGGCCATCCCGGTCGTGCTGTTCCCGGCCCTCGCGCACGAGGTCTTCGACCGCCCCGAGCTGTTGGGTCTGCTCTACTCGGCCGAGACCGTGGGTGCCCTCGTCGCGACCGCGCTCAGCGGCTGGGTCGGCCGGGTGCACCACCACGGCCGTGCGATCGTGATCGCCGCCAGCCTCTACGGCGCCTGCATCGCGCTGGCCGGACTGATGCCGTCGTTCTGGCTGGCGTGCCTGTTCCTGGCGCTGTCCGGCGCGGCCGACATGGTGTCGGCGGTCTTCAGGTCGACCGTGTGGAACCAGACGATCCCCGACACCATGCGCGGGCGCCTGGCCGGCATCGAGATGCTGTCCTACTCGGTCGGGCCGATGGTCGGTGAGACCCGCGCCGGCTTCGTGGCCGACGCCTGGTCGGTGCGAGGCGCGATCGTCAGCGGCGGCGTGGCGTGCGTCGGGGGCGTGCTGCTCACCGCGGCTGCGCTGCGGGACTTCTGGTCCTACGACTCGCGCACCGACGTCCACGCCGTCGCCGAGCGCGAGCGGCGCGCATCGGGGTCGGCGTCCGCCTAGCAGCCTCCCGCCTCAGCCGAGGCGGTCGCGCAGGTCGGTGGGACGGCCCGGCTGCCCGTCGGCGGGCTCGGCGACCAGGCGGGGGCGTCCTGCCTCGGCGTCCTGGAGGTCACGGGCGGCCCGGTCGGCCTGCGCCTGCTCGCGGTCGGCCACGGCCTCGGTCTCGCGCAGGTCGACCCTGGCGTCGGCGAGCTCGCTGTGCAGCGTCTGGATCTTGCCGGCCTGGGCCTGGATCTCCTCGGACGGTGCCTCGGCGAGCACGAGCTCCTCGAGCCGTCCGAGCGCGTTCTGCTCGCGGCGCCGGAGCTCGTCGACAGTGCTGCGCGACGACTCGACGGCGTCATGTGCCTCCAGCGCCTCGAGGGCCTCCGCGGCGGCCTCGCGCCGGAGCTCGCCGAAGGCAACCGTGTTGCCGCCGACCGGGACAAGCGTGGCGCGGTCCTTGTCGGGGTGGACGCCGGCGTGCTCGGCGAGCGCCCTGACGAGCTCACGAGTGGCGGCGCGGCGGGCGTCGCGCAGCTCGATCTTGGTCTCGAAGCACGCCTGGTAGGCCCTCCAGTCGGCCTCCCACGCGTCGGCCTGCTTCTGCGTGGCGTCGCCGGGCAGCGTCTCGACGGGAGGCCAGATGCGGTTGTCGCGCACCTCGAGGCCCCGGCTCACGGCCAGGTCGCGCAGCTGCTCGAGACCCTCCCGGTGGCGCCGGAGCACGTCGGAGTAGGCGTTGATCGCCCGGCCGAGGCCGCGGAGGTTGTCGCGGACGGTCGCGGACTCCTCGTGCCGCCGCCCGGCCCGGTCGCGGAGCGTGTCGGCAGCCTCGCCGGCGAAGACGTCCTCCGAGAGGGTCGACGTGCGCTCGAAGGCGTCGACGGCGAGCTCGACCTTGGCAGCCAGGCGGCGCACGGAGTCACCGTACGAGTCGACCTTGCCCGGCTCGATCCAGTGGTAGTGGCAGCCGATCGGGTCGCCGAACCGGAGCTGGTCCTGCTGGGTCTCGATCGGGTCGACGACGACCCGGGTCATGGCTTCACCCGGTCGAGCCTGGCGGCGACCATGGCGGCCTCGCCGACCATGGTGTCGAGCTCGTCGAAGTCGATGATCGAGTCGTCGACGGCGGTGGCGAGCGTGCGGCACTTCCTCGCGACCTGCTCGGCGTCGGCGACCAGGCTGCGGACCCCCTCGACCACGAGGTCGCGCCAGGGGAAGTCGTCGGCGGGGTGGTCGATGTCGCCGAGCGCGGACCTCAGGTCCTCGCGGGCGGAGTCGAGCTCCTCCTTGGCGCCCCGCAGCGCCCGCTGGTTGATCGCGATCGGCCTCATGCACGCTCTTCTGCCCCGATGGACGGCGTCGAAACCAGAAGTCGTGGAACTGTGAACTACGCGCCCCCCGGTCTGGACCGCGAGGCACCGTCGCACGCGGCAGCCCGACGTCCACGCCCCGGCGCTATCTAGGGACGAACTGGTAGGCCAGAAGCTCCGTTTCCCACCAGATCGTCCCTAGATAGCTGTCCACGCGCACGCTCCAGAGGTCCGGACGTACGCCGGGTGCGGGCCGCGGGTCGCTCAGACGTGACCGCTGAGCTGCGCCATCCGCAGCTCGAGCCGGCCGAGGAGGTCGCTGCACGCCTTCTCGGGCATCGGCGAGCGCTTGTCGCCACCGCGGGAGCACACGGGCAGCACGTCGATGGAGAGCTTGGCGCCGCCGGCGAGCGCGCGCAGCTCGTCGAGCTTGTCGCCGAACGGTGTGCCGCTGCCGGGGGAGTAGTAGCGGACGGCTTCGTCGACGTCGTCGGCGAAGAGGTCGGCCTTGGTGACCGCGACGACCAGCCACGTCGGCCGGTCCCGACGCACCGCCATGCTCGCGATCCGGTGCGCCGTGATCGCCCAGTCCTCGAGCTCGGCGGCCAGCTGCTCCTCGCGGCTGGCGAGGGCAGTCCCGGTCGTGCCGCCCGTACGCCGCGGGGTGGCGTGGCCCCAGGCCACGACGTGCAGCACGCCGTCGACCGGCTCGTCGTGGAACACCTCGTCGAGTGCGCCGAGGCGGGTGGCGGCGTTCTCACCCGGGACGACGCGGAAGCGGTAGCCGCGCAGTCGCGCGTTGCGGCGCGTACGACGCTCCATGACCGCCGAGCCCACGTCGGGTCCCGCCGCGGACTCCGCGCTCGCCCGCTTCGAGAGCCGGTCCGCCAGGCGGGTCTTGCCCACGCCGGTCATGCCGGTCACGGCGACCGTCGGGTAGCGGTGCCGCAGCAGGCGGGAGGCGCGGTCAGGGGCCTGGGAGAGCGCGGCGAGCGCGCCGCCGGCGAGGGTCGTGCCGATGGCCGCCCTGCCGTGTCGCAACGGTGACTGCATGGGCCCATCCTGTCTGACGGATGTTCGCCGGTTGGCCATGCAACCGGGCATCTTGGATGATGACCGCACACGACACACCCGGCTGAAAGGTCCCCCGACACCGCCATGGACACCGAGAACCGACCCGTCCTGACGGGGCTCGTCGCCCTGGTCGGCGTCGCCGTGGCCATCGGCCTGCTGGGCGGCCTGGCCGTCCTCGTCGGCGTCAAGGCCACCGGCATCGGCGGCAGCACCGAGGCCAGCGACGACCCGAGCACCTCGGCCACCTTCCGCCTGCCCAAGCCCACCGAGACCAGCACGGAGACGACGCCCGAGGAGACGGTGGAGCCGAGCCCGGGCGCCGAGACGACCTCGGAGGCGCCGGCGACGGGCATCTCGCTGTCGGCCTCGCAGCAGTCGGTGAGCCCGATGCAGCAGATCGACCTCACCGGCACCTACCAGGCCGGCGAGGGCGCGATCCTCCAGGTGCAGCGGATGGAGAGCGGCGCGTGGTCCGACTTCCCGGTGACCATGTCGGTCAGCGGCGGCACCTTTGCGACGTACGTCCAGACGAGTCGCATCGGGCCCAACAAGTTCCGGGTGGTGGACACCGACTCCGACGCCGTGTCCAACGAGGTGACGGTCACCGTCGGCTGAGCGCCGCCCGGGCCAGGTCCACGCGCCGGGTCCAGTGACCCACCCAGCCGGCGCCGGCCAGGCAGAGCACGCCGACGGTCACGCTCGCCACCGCCAGCGGGGCGACGGCAGCCACCGCGCCGACCAGCAGCGGCCCGCCGGTGTTGCCGATGTCACCGCACAGCCGCCAGGCGCCCAGGAACTGCGACCGGCCCTCCTCGGGCGCGGCGTCCGCCCCGAGCGTCATCACGATGCCCGACCCGAGACCGTTGCCGCAGGCGATGAGCGCCATCACCAGGGCGACCGTCGCCGCGCTCGTGGCGAGCGGCAGGAGCAGGCACGCCACGGCCATCGACAGCACGACGGGCACGGCGACGACCATCCGGCCGCGGGTGTCCATCAGCCAGCCGCCGGGCCACATGAACGCCACGTCGAGCGCGGCGGCGCCGGCGAAGATGAGGGACGTCGTCGACGCCGACAGCCCGACGTGGTCGGCCCACAACGGTAGGAGGCTGAGCCGCAGCGAGCGGCTCGCGCCGAGGATCACCACCGCCGTGCCCAGGGTGGCGAGCAGCCGACGGTGCGCGGCGATCACCGTCCACACGCCCAGGTGCCCGCTCGCCCGCGCCGCCGCGCGCTTCTCCTCGCCCAGGTCGGGCATCGTCGCGGCGAGCAGGGAGGCGATGACCGACATGGCGGCACCGAGCCAGAAGACGCTCGTCAGGTCCGAGACGGCGATGAGCCCGGCGCCGATGAGCGGCCCGACCAGCACCCCGACGCGGTAGGAGCCGCCGAGCAGCGACATCGCGCGCGCCCGGTGGGTCTCGGGGACCACGTCGATCATGAAGCCCTGCCGGGCGATGAGGAACAGCGTCCAGCACACCCCGCTGAGCAGCACGCCGGCAGCCAGCCCCAGGACCGAGTCGGTCAGCGCCGCGAACGCCATCGCGCAGGCGTCCACCAGCCCCGCGCCGACGAGCGCCCGCCGCTCCCCGATCCGCGCGACCAGCGCGCCCGCCGGCAGGCTCGCGACGAGCTGCCCGACACCGAGCAGGGCGACGATCGCCGCGGCGACGCTGACGTCGGCTCCCAGGTCCCGGGCCCTCAGCGCCAGCACCGGCATCATCGCGCCGTGTCCGATCGCCGAGACGATCGAGGGTCCGTACGCCACGAGCCAGATGTCGCGGAAGCGGAACGCGACGTCCCCCGAGGTGCTCACCCCGACACGCTACGGGTCGCAGCGGGGAGGTCGGGCCGGGCAACCCGGTGGAGCCGGTCACATCCCGCCCGTAGGCTCCACACGTGGCCCTCTCCCGCACCGACTCGCAGCCCGCCCCCGCTCCCCTCGACCTCCCCGGCGACGGTGACTGGCACGCGTGGGTGTCGCAGCGCTGCCACGACCAGCTCGAGGAGGCGCAGCAGCAGGTCGGCCTGGTGAAGGCCGGCTCCTCCGACGCCCCCGTCGTCCTGGTCGCGTGGAACAAGGCGGAGACCGCCATCGCCAACGCCGGTGCCGTGGCGCTGTGGGCCGAGGTGCACCCCGACGGCGCCGTCCGCGACCTGGCCGACGACCTCAGCCAGCAGGTGCAGAAGTACGTCACCGAGCTGGGCCTGGACCGGGACCTCTACGCCGTCTTCGACCGCTTGGCGACCTCCGCCGACCTCACCGAGCTCGACGCCGACGCGCATCGCGTGCTCGAGCACACGCTGCGCGACTTCCGCCGCGCCGGCGTCGACCGCGACGACGCCACCCGCGACCGCCTCCGCGAGCTGAGCGAGCAGGGCGTCAAGCTGTCGCAGGACTTCGGTCGCAACATCCGCGACGACGTGCGGTCGATCCGCGTCGCACCGGAACGGCTGGCCGGCCTGCCCGACGACTACCGCACGGCCCACGCCCCCGACGCCGACGGCCTGGTCACCATCACCACCGACTACCCCGACCTCGTCCCCTTCATCACCTTCGCCGTCGACGCCGAGGCACGCCACGAGCTGGCGCTGGCGCAGAACAACGTCGCCTGGCCGGCCAACGACCAGGTGCTGCAGGACCTGCTGGCCGTGCGCCGCGAGACCGCGTCGCTCCTCGGCCACGACTCGTGGCCCGACTACGACACCGAGGTCAAGATGATCGGCACCGGCCAGGCCGTCGCCGACTTCATCGACCGCGTGGGCGAGGCCGCCAAGGAGCGCGCCGCCGAGGAGGTCGACGTACTCCTCCGGCGCAAGCAGGTCGACGACCCGTCGGCCGACGCGGTGGCCACCTACGACTCGCGCTACTACTCCGAGCTCGTCCGTCGCGAGCAGTACGACGTCGACGGGCAGGTCGTGCGCACCTACTTCGCCTTCGAGCAGGTCCGCCAGGGGCTCCTCGACGTCACCGGCCGCCTCTTCGGCCTCGAGTGGACGCCCGTCTCGCGCGCGGACGCCGGCACCTGGCACGACGAGGTGGCCAGCTACGACGTCGGCCTCGATGGCGTCCGGATCGGCCGGATCCACCTCGACCTCCACCCGCGCGAGGGCAAGTTCAAGCACGCCGCGCAGTTCGACATGGTCAAGGGCATCGCCGGCGAGCAGCTCCCCGAGGGCGTCCTGGTGTGCAACTTCAACCGCGGGCTGATGGAGCACGACGAGGTCGTCACCCTCTTCCACGAGTTCGGCCACCTGGTCCACCACGTCCTCGCCGGCCAGGGTGAGTGGGCCCGCTTCTCCGGTGTCGCCACCGAGTGGGACTTCGTCGAGGCGCCCAGCCAGATGCTCGAGGAGTGGGCCTGGGACGCCGACGTCCTCGCGACCTTCGCGCGCAACGAGGCGGGCGAGACGATCCCCGCCGACCTGGTCGCGGCGATGCGCCGGGCCGAGCAGTTCGGCAAGGGCCTCTACGCCGTGCAGCAGATGTCGTACGCCGCAAGGTCCTACTGGTTCCACGCGGGTGCGCACGACGACCTCACGGCCTACGGCGACGAGCTGCAGCGCCGCTACTCGGTGTTCCCGCCGCTCGAGGGCGCCCACATGCACTGCGCGTTCGGCCACCTCGACGGCTACTCGTCGGGCTACTACACCTACATGTGGTCGCTGGTCATCGCCAAGGACCTGTTCTCGGCGTTCGACCGTGACGACCTCTTCGCCGCCGACGTCGCCCTCGCCTACCGCGACAAGGTGCTCGCCATGGGCGGGCGGAAGGACGCCGCCGACCTGGTCGCCGACTTCCTCGGCCGGCCCTACTCCTTCGACAGCTGGGCTGCCTGGCTCGCCGAGTGAGCGGCCGCCGGTTGCGAGCGGCCCGCGTCAGCGAGCGAGCGGTGCGGGCCGCGCCGGCGTCACCTCGGCGAGGCGCTCGGCCACCGCGTCGCCGAACGCGCGGTGCCCGTCCTCGGTGAGGTGGAGGCGGTCGTCGAGGTAGTCGAGGTCGAGGTCGCTCGTGCGCACGTAGGGCACGCCGTAGAGCTCGGCGAGCACCTCGAGCCGCTCGTCCACACGCGGCACCGCGCCGGCACGCAGCGGCGCGGTCGCCGGTCCGACGACCACCACGCGCTGGCCCGCGAGGTCGGCCATCAGGTTGCGGAACCCGTGATCGATGGCCCGGGCGGGCTGGTCGTAGTCGTTGAGCCCGCCCTCGACCACCACCAGTCGCGGACGTACGCCGACGGCGGTCCGTGCGCGGTCGTGGAACGAGACGCGACCGCACCCGCTGGCGCCGGCGCTGAAGCCGGACCCAGAGAAGCCGCGCACGTGCACCTCGCCGGGGAGCCGGGCGGCCCAGGACCCGGACAGGTCGTCCAGGCCGAGGCCGACCGACCACGAGTCGCCGATCACGAGGACCCGCTCTCCCTCGCCGGTGACGGCGGTGGCCCGCTCACGCGCGTCGAGGCGGTGCTGCTGGCACCGGGTCGGGCCGGCGTCGGCGATGTCGGCGACGTAGAACGCCATCAGGGCAGCGATCAGCAGCGCGATGGTCGAGGCGCCGACGACCCGGCGCAGGTTCCCCCGATGGAGCACGTAGAGAAGTGTGCGGCCTGCGGGCGGTTCCGCGCAGTCGAAAACCCCTGAGATTCCCCTGACTTCGGGACTTGGGTGTGTCTCTCGACTCTCGGCCGACGCGCAGCAGGCCATGGAGTCGAGAGACACCCCTAGGCTGCCGCCCATGACGACCGACCCCCTCCTGGCGGCCTACGACGAGCAGCTCCGCACCGACGCCGAGATGGCGCGCGCCCACGAGGTGGTGCGCGAGGGGCCGCTGCTGTGGGGGGTCTTCGACCACGGCGGGTTCGTGTCCTACCGCGACCTGGGCGGCGCCGAGGGCGAGGCGCTCGACGTGCTGGTCGGGAGGACGGTCGCGCACTTCCGCGACGACACGGACGTGGCGTCCTTCGAGTGGAAGTCGCGCGGGCACGACCGTCCCGCCGACCTCGGCGACCGGCTCGTCGCCCACGGGCTCGTCGCCGAGCCGCGCGAGACGGTGATGATCGGGGAGGCCTCGCTGCTCGCCGTCGACGTGCCCCTCGCCGAGACGCCGGAGGGCCCCGTCGTCGTACGCCGCCTCGAGCCGGGACCGTCGGCCGTCGACGACCTCACGCGGATGCTCGACGCGCAGGAGTCGGTCTTCGGCACCGGGCGCGGGCCCTCGGTCGCGTCCTCGCTGCGCGAGCTCGAGTCGGGCGACTCGGAGTTCTGGGTCGCCGAGGTCGGCGACCGGGTGGTCTGCGGCGGCCGGCTCACCCCCGTCGATGGCACCGAGTTCGCCGGCATCTGGGGCGGCTCGACGCTGCCGGAGTTCCGCGGCCGGGGCATCTACCGGGCACTGGTCGCCGCGCGCGCCCGCTCCGCCGTGGCTCGCGGCATCCGGTTCATCCACTCCGACTGCACCGACATGTCGCGCCCCATCCTCGAGCGCTCCGGCCTGCGGGCCGTGACCACCACGACGCCGTACGTCTGGACCCGCTGAGCCGTCGGGGTCTGCTCGGCGGATCCTGGGCTCGGCCCCCGCGCAGATGCCCCACCAAGTCCGTACCCGCGGCACTCGCCCCTCGCGAGGCGGGCGCGGGTCGGGGTCGGCGCGGACTCAGAGCCGCGCGTAGTCGATCTCGAGGAAGTCGGCGACCTCCGGCACCCAGCGCTCGGCGACGAACGCCGTGTGCACGGGGTGCTCGTTGTAGCCGTCGTACGCCGCCTGGTCGGCGAACTCCATCGAGAAGCCGAAGGCGAAGTCGTTCTTCGGGCTGGTCTGGCGCAGCTGCTCGTACGCCGTGACGCCGGGGATGTCGGCCAGCGCCCGGGCGGCGTCGAGGAAGTCGGCCTCCTCCGCGGAGCCGGGGGCATGGTGGAGCCGGAACGCGACGGTGTGGCGGATCATGCCGCCAAGGCTAGGGGGATCCAGGTCACACCGGATTAGTGTCCGGATCGGGGAACATCCGGCCCGGACCTGCGTTACAACCCATGAACAGACTTGAGTCGACTCGGCTCAACTGTTTTGCCTCCTCCGCCGAAGCGCGGCAGGATGGCACGCAGACTCACGTCATCCACACACGCAGTACCCCAAGCAGGAGGAGAACACCATGGCTCGAGCGGTCGGCATCGACCTGGGCACGACGAACTCCGTCGTCGCCGTCCTTGAGGGTGGCGAGCCCACCGTCATCGCCAACGCCGAGGGCGCCCGGACCACCCCGTCCGTCGTCGCCTTCACCAAGTCCGGCGAGGTCCTCGTCGGCGAGGTCGCCAAGCGACAGGCGGTCACCAACGTCGACCGCACCATCCGGTCCGTCAAGCGCCACATGGGCGAGGACTGGAAGGTCGACATCGACGACAAGACCTTCACGCCCCAGCAGATCAGCGCGTTCGTGCTGCAGAAGCTCAAGCGCGACGCCGAGGCCTACCTCGGTGAGACGGTGACCGACGCGGTCATCACCGTCCCGGCCTACTTCTCCGACGCGCAGCGCCAGGCCACGAAGGAGGCTGGCGAGATCGCGGGCCTCAACGTCAGCCGCATCGTCAACGAGCCCACCGCGGCCGCGCTGGCCTACGGCCTCGACAAGGGCGAGGACCAGACCATCCTCGTCTTCGACCTCGGCGGCGGCACGTTCGACGTGTCCCTGCTCGAGATCGGCGAGGGCGTCGTCGAGGTCAAGGCGACCTCCGGCGACAACCACCTCGGTGGCGACGACTGGGACAACCGTGTCGTCGAGTGGATGGTGAAGAAGTTCAAGGACAACAACGGTGTCGACCTCGGCGCCGACAAGATCGCCAAGCAGCGCCTCCAGGAGGCCGCCGAGAAGGCGAAGATCGAGCTGTCCTCGAGCTCCGAGACCACGATCCACCTGCCCTACATCACCCACGGCGAGGGCGGCCCGCTCCACTTCGAGGAGAAGCTGACCCGCAGCGAGTTCCAGAAGATGACGTCCGACCTGCTC
>DATIAJ010000099.1:0-3529 GCA_035458105.1 Nocardioides sp.
CGGCTGGTGACGACTGATCCTCTAGTACGCCGCGGACTCCAGGTCCGCGCTCGCGGCCCGGGCCCGCTCGACGACGTCGGCGGGGACGGGCCGTCGTGCTGCCACCCGCGCCTGCCACAGCTGGACCGCCACCACCCGGGCGGCGGCCTCCTCGACGCGGGTCCGGGAGACGAGGCCGGAGTCGATCGCGTCGGCGACGATCCGGTGGGTGGTCGCGGTGTCCACCGGCATGAGGAGCAGGTCGGCGCCGGCTTGGAGCGCCTGCAGGGCCGGGGTGGGCCGGCCGCCGACGGCGCCCATGCCGAGCGAGTCGGTGATGGTGACGCCCTCGAAACCGAGGTCGTCTCGCAGCAGGTCGTAGACCTCGGGCGCCATGCTCGCCGGCACGCCGGGGGCGATGTCGGTGAGGTCGAGGTGGCTCAGCATCACCGCCGGCGCCTGGTGGCGGATGGCGGACTCGAAGGGCGGCAGGTCGTGCGCAGAGAGCTCGGCCAGGGTCGCGTCGAGCACCGGGAGGGTGTCGTGGCTGTCGCTGGTCGCGCCCCCGTGCCCCGGGAAGTGCTTGACCGTGGACACGACGCCTGCGTCGTCGTACCCCTTGATCGCGGCCCCGACGGCCTGCGCCGCCAGGCGCGGGTCCTGCGAGGGTGATCGCGCCCCGATGGTCGGGTCGGCGGCGCCGATCGTGACGTCGGCGACCGGGGCGAAGACCCAGGTGAACCCGAGGTCACGCAGCTCGAGCCCCGTGGCGAGGGCCGCCGCGCGGGTCACCCGTCGGCCGGTGCGGGCATCGGCCGCCACCGCGAGCCCGGCCGTCTGGAAGTGGGGGAAGTCGGTGGCGATGCCCCGCAGGTGGGAGACGTAGCCGCCCTCCTGGTCGACGCCGATCACCGGTGGGTGGTCGCGGCCGTCGGCGCTCGCGGCCTCGGTGATCGCCGAGGTCATCGCCAGCACCTGGTCGCGGTCGGCCACGTTGGCCCCCGTGACCGAGACGCCTGCGAGGTGCAGGTCGCGCACCATCCGCGCCGGCTCCTGCGGGTCGGTGCCGTGGAAGCGTCCGACGATCACACCACCTGCGAGCTGCTCGGACGTCCACCCGGCGACCAGCTCCTGGGCCTGCTCCAGCTCCCCCGCTGTCGGGCCCCACGTCGTCGGGGCGTCGGGGTCCTCGGTCGCCTCCGCGTCCGGCTCGGCCGGGTCGGCGGACTCCGTCGTCGACGCCGAGGGCGAGGGGCTGGACGTCGCCGGCTCCGTGTCGCCGGGCGTCTGACCGAGCCCGGCGCACCCGCTCACGAGCAGGACGCCGGTCGCGATCACGGCCAGGCGGGGTCGGATCGAGAGCACGCCCGGCAGGTTACCCGGCCGACCCCCGCGACCCGGAAACGTCAGGCCCGACGGGCGAGCTCCTCGTGGATCGCCTCCACCTGCCGACGCAGGTCGTCGAGCGAGCCGGTGTTGTCGATGACGTGGGTGGCGATCGCGAGCCGCTGCTCGCGGCTCGCCTGCGCCGCGATGCGGGACTCGGCCTCCTCGCGCGTCCACCCCCGGTCCTCGACCATCCGTTGCACCTGCAGCTCCGCGGGGGCGTCGACGACGACGACCGCGTCGAAGGACCCGGCCCGTCCGACCTCGGCCAGCAAAGGGATGTCGTGGACGACGACCGCGTCCTCCGGTGCGGCGGCCTCCAGCTCGGCGCTGCGCCGGTGCACCAGCGGGTGGACGATCGCCTCGAGCCGGCGGCGGGCGTCGGGGTCGGCGAAGACCACGGCACCCATCGCCGCCCGGTCGAGGTCGCCGTCCGGCGTGAGGACCTCCGGCCCGAACTCCTCGACCACCGCGGCCAGGCCGGGCGTCCCGCGCGCGACGACCTCCCGGGCGAGGAGGTCCGCGTCGATGACGACCGCACCCAGGTCGGCGAGGATCGCTGACACCGTGCTCTTGCCCGAGGCGATGCCGCCGGTCAGGCCGACACGAACGGTCACAGGTCCTCCCCCACGACGACGGCCAGGATCTCGTGGAGCGTACGACGCTGGGCGGGGGTGAGCACGTCGAGGACCCGTTCCGACGCGTCGCGGCGTACGTCGTCGACCTGGGCCAGCAACCGTCGGCCCTCGTCGGTGGGCACCAGGCGGGTGGCCCTGCGGTCGGTGGCGTCGGGCTCGCGACGGACCCAGCCCCGTTCCTCGAGCGCGTCGGCCACCTCGGTCGCGGAACGAGGAGCGATGCGCAGCGCCTCGGCCAGCGCCGAGGGTCGCATCGCGTCGGCGCCGCCCAGCACCCGCAGCGCCCGGGCCTGCGACGGGGTGACGTCCCACTCCGCGAGCGCCTCGACGTGCGCACGTCGCACCCGTCGCGCGAGCGCCATGACCAGGTCACCGGTCGTCGGGTCCGGCCTGTCGTCCCCATCCACGGGAATACCTCCGCACAGAGTTCGGTTTCACCCTCATAGTGAGGTTACCTCACCTTGTCCGCAACCGAGAGGAGCTGGTCGGATGACTGACCACATCGACTCCCCCACCCGCGGTCGCCGCGGCGGTCGCCCCGATCCGGCAGACCTGCGCCAGCTCGAGGAGTCCCCCGTGTCGCTGCGCCGCATCGCCCGGCTCTTCACCCCGCACCGCGCGACCCTGTCCGTGGTCGTGGCCCTGATCGTGCTGAGCTCGCTCGTCGGGCTCGCCCAGCCGTTCCTCGTCCGGCACGTCATCGACGAGGCACTCCCCCGCCAGGACGTGGGCCTGCTGCTCCTCCTGGTCGGCGCCATGCTCGCCGTCGCCGTCGCCACGGCCGTCATCGGCGTCGTGCAGACCTGGCTCTCCACGTCGGTGGGCCAACGCGTCATGCACCGCCTGCGCAGCGACCTGTTCGCCCACCTGCAGCGGCAGTCGCTCGACTTCTTCACCCGCACCCGCGGTGGCGAGGTGCAGTCGCGCCTGGTCAACGACATCGGCAGCATGCAGGGAGTCGTCACGCAGACGGCGACGTCGATCGCCGCCAACGTCACCGTGGTCGTGGGCACGGCCGTCGCCATGGTGGCCCTGAGCTGGCGCCTGGCGCTGATCTCGCTCGTCGTGCTCCCGCCCGCCGTGCTCCTGACCCGGCAGGTCGCGCGGATGCGCCACCGCATCACCGGCGAACGGCAGCGCCGCCTCGCCGACCTGCACGTCCAGATCGAGGAGGGCCTCTCGGTCAGCGGCGTGCTGCTCACCAAGACCCTCGGCGCCTCGCCGCGCCTGACCGCGCGGTTCGAAGAGACCTCCTCCGACCTCGTGGGCCTCGAGATCCGCTCGCGACTCGCCGGCCGCTGGCGGATGGCGACGATGAACGTCGTCTTCG
Source organism: Nocardioides sp. (assembly GCA_035458105.1). Taxonomy (GTDB): domain Bacteria; phylum Actinomycetota; class Actinomycetes; order Propionibacteriales; family Nocardioidaceae; genus Nocardioides. The sequence continues at coordinate 3,334 of DATIAJ010000099.1, forward strand.
CCGCCGTGCCCGCGGCGATCTACCTCGCCGCCGGCTTCCCCGCCACGTCGGGCGGGATGACCATCGGCACCCTCGTCGCGTTCATCGCGCTGCAGGGCACCTTGTTCCGCCCGCTGATGGGCCTGCTCAACGTCGGCGTCGACCTCACCGCCTCGCTGGCGCTGTTCAGCCGGATCTTCGAGTACGCCGACCTCCC